>JAQXHG010000013.1 GCA_029007115.1 bacterium
TGTAAGTGATTTAGATTATTGTGTAATATTGAATAGTGAAGGAAAAGTAGAGAAGATAGCAGTAGGAAATAAATCATATTATATAATGTTAAATGATGTAGAAGATATTAATTCATTAAAAAAAGAAGATATTAAAGATGGACAACTACAAGAAATGGAATGTAATCCTAGTGCATTTAAAGTAAAATTAAATTGTGAATTTGATGGAGAATTAAAACAAGGTGCTGAATATATAAATGGACAGTATACTTATAGGTATATGCAAGAATATAACTATCCAACTTCTATGGCGTTAAAACAAAATAATCATTTATTAGCTTCGTTAGAGAGTTATAAATTATATGGTGAAGTAAGACCTTCATGGGTGGATATCGATAAAGATGGTTGGGGAGTAATACTAACTGATAAAGAAAGTACACAACCAGTAACAAGTGAGTTATGTACAACTATAAATGGTAAACCTATTGTAAGTATGTCATATATGTTTGCTGGCTCAAAAGCAACGCAAATAAAAGGATTAGAAAATTTTTATACAGATAACGTAACTAATATGAATTATATGTTTACTGAATCACAGGCATCAGCCTTAGATTTAAGAAGTTTTGATACAAGCAATGTAACTAATATGAATTATATGTTTGCCTACTCACAAGCTAAAACCTTAGATTTAAGAAATTTTGATACAAGTAATGTAACTAATATGCTGGTTATGTTTTTAAGCTCACAAGCAACAGAAATAAGAGGTTTAGAAAATTTTGATACAAGTAATATAACTAATATGAATTTTATGTTTGCTGGTTCACAAGCATCAATATTAGATTTAAGAAATTTTAATACAACTAAAGTGGAAGGAATGGGGTATATGTTTGCCTACTTACAATCAGCGCAAATAAAAGGCTTAGAAAATTTTGATACAAGTAGTGTAAAATATATGACTGGTATGTTTGCTGCATCACAAGCAATGACCTTAGACTTAAATAATTTTAATACAAGTAATGTATCTGATATGAGTGGTATGTTTTCGGGTTCACAAGCAACAGAAATAAGAGGCTTAGAAGATTTTAATACAAGCAATGTAACTAATATGAATAATATGTTTTCTGCGTCAAAAGTAACAATCTTAGATTTAAGTAGTTTTGATATAAATAGTGTAAGCGATATGGGTGATATATTTAAAGATTCAAGTGCGACAATAGGCTATGCAAGAACGCAAACAGATGCAGATAAGTTTAATTCAAGTTCAAATAAACCATCAGGACTTATATTTGTAGTTAAATAATTAAAAGAGTTTTATATTAATTATCAAAGTTATTATAAATTAGCATAAAACTCTTTTTTTTTATATAATTTTGTGCTAAAATAAGTTGGCTTTAAGAAAAAAACATGTCTATTGATTTAATATTCTAGTGCTTAAAATATTTTAAGTGAATATTAATTTAAAGATAGGCAGAAGAAAAAACGAAAGGAGAGAAGAAATATGGCAGTAATTGCAAAAAGTTATTTATTAGAAGCAGGAGTTCACTTTGGTCATCAAGCTAAAAGATGGAATCCTAAAATGAAAGAATATATCTTTACTACAAGAGATGATATTCATATTATTGATTTACAAAAAACTGTTGATAAAATAGAAGAAGCTTACGCTGAACTTCTTAAAGCATGTGAAAATGGAGGTAAGGTTCTTTTTGTAGGTACTAAGAAACAAGCTAAAGACGCTAGTATTGAAGAAGCTACAAGATGTAAGAGTTTTTATGTAACTGAAAGATGGTTAGGAGGAACTTTAACTAATTTTAGAACAATTAGAGATAGAGTTAAAAGACTAATCGAAATTGAAAAAATGGAAAGTGATGGTAAGTTTGAATTACTTCCTAAAAAAGAAGTTGCTAAAATTCAAAAAGAATATGAAAGATTAAACAAATTATTATCAGGTATTAGAGATATGCAAACATTACCTAAGGCTATAATAGTTGTTGATCCTCGTGTAGAAATAAATGCTATTAAAGAAGCAAGAAGATTACATATACCAGTATTTGGAATTGTTGATACAAACTGTGATCCAGATGATGTAGATTATGCAATTCCAGCTAATGATGATGCTGTTAGAAGTGTTAAAGTTGTTCTTGGTGTACTTGCTAATGCTGTTTGTGAAGCAAATGGATTAGAATTAGTAGATTATGTAACTGAAGATGAAAATGCTACTAAAGCAGGAAAAGAAATCAAAGTTGAGACTAAAGTTGTAGAACTTGATGATTTTACTGAAGAAGTAAAAGAAGATAAAACTGCAAAAACAGAAAATACTGATAATGAATCAAAAGAAGAAGTGGATTATTCTGAAATGACTGTTGCTGAACTTAGAAAATTAGCTAAAGAAGCTGGTGTTAATGGATATTCTACTATGAAAAAAGATGAATTAATTTCATCATTAAATTAGGAGGAAATTATGGATATTAGTGCAAGTATGGTTAAAGACCTAAGAGAAAGAACTGGAGCAGGAATGATGGATTGCAAGAAAGCCCTAGTTGAAACAAATGGGGATATGGATAAAGCAATCGATTATTTAAGAGAAAAAGGAATTTCTAAAGCTGCTAAAAAAGCTGAGAGAATTGCTGCTGAAGGTTTATCTAATATTTATATTGATGGTAACAATGCAGTTGTTATTGAACTTAATAGTGAAACTGATTTTGTTGCTAAAAACTCAGAATTTAAAGAATTATTAAATACAATTGGTAATGCAATATTATCAAGTGATGTAACTAAGTTAGAAGATGCATTAAATATTAAAGTTGGAAATGAAACTATTAATGACTTAATTATTAATGCTACTGCTAAGATTGGTGAAAAAATTAGTCTTAGAAGAATAGAAAAAGTTACTAAAGAAGATAATCAAGTATTTGGTTCATACTTACATATGGGTGGAAAAATTGCATCATTAACAATAGTTGATGGTGATAATGAAGATGTTGCTAAGGATGTAGCAATGCAAGCAGCAGCTATGAGACCTCTTTATGTAAATATTCAAAGTGTACCAGAAGAAGACTTAGAACATGAAAAGAGTGTTATTAAAGAACAAGTAATTAATGAAGGTAAAAAACCTGAATTTGCTGATAAAATAGTAGAAGGAAGAATTAGAAAATTCTATGAAGAAACAGTTTTAGAAGAACAAGCATTTATTAAAGATTCTAGTCTTACTGTTAAAGGTTATCTAGAAAATAACAAATGTAAATTAGTTAATCTTATTAAATTTGAAGTAGGCGAAGGTATGGAAAAAAGAAATGATAACTTTGCTGAAGAAGTAATGAGTCAAATTAAATAATTATATTAATGAAAAGTAAACTTTGTTTAATGAGTTTACTTTTTTTATAAAAAAAATATAGTTGTAATTAAAATAGGCTAATAATGTCACTAAAATAAAATATAATTCATAACTTATTAATGAATATAAATAAAAGGAGTGGATTATATGTGTAATAATAATAATAATGATAGGAATAATAGTCAAAATTGTATTATAGAGATATTACAAGTAATAAATGTATTGCAGTCAAATGCTTGTCCTGATAATTGTTTATTATCTTGTGATAGACCTGCACTTGGTGGTGGACCTAACTGTGTAATTTGTAATACAAGACCTATTATGTTATATACTTGTTGTGGTAATGGTACACCTTGGAGTATGCCAATTAGTAGAAGTGAAACAGATACTACTAGTTCAGTATTTAGAGTAGAAAAAATAGATTGTGGATGTGCAACTTTTAGGGTATTAGCACCAAATCCTGATACAACAAGTAGTTATCCTTATGTAGCAACTGATTCTCTGTTTACTATGGATAGTAAATGTTTGTGTAGTATTAGATGTTTAAATGATACATATGTAGATTGTGTATAGTAAAGAAATTAAGGGTTCATTTAATGAACTCTTTTATTTTACTTTTGATATAACTTTTGTTATAATAACTAACCAAAGGAAGTAATATTTATGAAAATATATTATATTGGAAAACTATATTCATTATCAGGACAGAATAGTATGTCTATAAATGATTCTGATGTTCAAGGTATCATTAATAAAAAGCATTATCTAGGTTTAATAGATACTTTTACACGAACAAGATATGTAAATATGGTAGAAAAGTTTAACTATGGATTTGATATACGGGCAAAAGATGAATTTAATGAAATAATGAGAGGATATTTAGATATATCTTCAGACGCACAAGTTGTTAATGAAGGCAAACTAGTAAGAATTGTATATGAAGAAATAGTTAGAGATGATGGTATAGTTTATGCAAAAGAAATATCAACTGGACTTATTTTTCCAATTGGTTATAAAAAATATATGGAAGCTAAGAATGTTTGGCGTAATTCTAATCTAAATAATTATGCTAATTTAATGTTTAAATTCCCTGGAATGCTTAAAGTTGAAACATTTGTATATGATGATCATGTAGTAGCAGACTATAATACTGTAGAAAAATATTTAAAAAAACACTTAAATAAAGATGAAATGATAAAGTTATATAAGAATAATGTTTTTGATGGAGAATTTAAAGAAAAGGAAAAATTAGAAGTTATAAGTGAAGAACTATCAACAATCGCAGATATTAAATATTACTTAACTATTTTAAAAGAAAAAAACGAAGATTTATATAATAAACGAAAAGAATACTTTGATGAAATGCTTAATAATTTTAATGTAGAGGGTTCTAATGCATTAATTGGTCTTCCTAAAATAAAAGCGTTTAAAAAGAAACTTACATTTGATATATTATTTAGAAATATTACTGATGATGATAACACTTTAAAGAAATCAATAGATGATTTTTTAAATGATAAGTCTGATTTGGATTTTGATAATATAGATTATTTATGTGATATATTTTTACATTATCAAAATGAAATTGATATTAAAAATAGTATTAATATATTGTCTGATTTTGCTAAATTATATTTATTATTTATTTTAAATAATGATGTAGATCAAAGTAAATTAGAAAATAGTCATTTTAAAGATTTACTTAATTTTATAGTAATTGCTAGTGTTGAGTTAAAATTATCTGGTGTATTAAATGATAGAATAAATTTAAATATTATTGAAGTAAATGTTGAAAATGTTTTAAACGAAATAAATAGAATAAAGAATGTATATCAAAAGAGTTTAAAATAAACTCTTTTTTTGTGGTAAAATATTATATGGAGAAGTATTATGAAAGAATATGAAAATGAATTATATGATAAAGGAATAGAATATATAGCTGGGGTTGATGAAGTAGGAAGAGGACCATTAATTGGAAATGTAGTATGTGCTTGTGTAATATTACCAAAAGATTATTATAATGAAGATATAAAAGATTCTAAAAAGTTATCTGAGAAAAAAAGGGAAATGTTATATGATGTCATTATGGAAAATGCTATTAGTGTTGGGATTGGAGAATCAAATGAAGAAGTTATTGATGAAATAAATATATTACAAGCTACTAAAAGAGCAATGAAGCAAGCTATAGATAATTGTAGTATAAAACCTGAACATGTATTAATAGATGCAGTTAAACTTGATTTAGATATTCCAAGTACATCAATAATAAAAGGAGATGCTAAAAGTCAAACTATTGCTGCAGCATCAATAATTGCTAAAGTCACAAGAGATAGACAAATGATTGAACTTGCACGTATCCATCCTGAATATGATCTTGATAAAAATAAAGGATATGGAACTAAAAAACATATAGATGCTATAAAAAAGTATGGTTTATTAAAAGAACATAGAAAAACTTTTACTCCTTGTAATTTATATATAAAAAAGTAATAAAAAATATTGACAAAAATATATTTATAAAAATAATGTTTTTTTGTTGATTTTTTAATTTTATTATAATATTATTAATTTAGAGTTATGATAAAAATAGTAAAATAAAATAATTTATTATCTTATATCAGGGAGGATTTAATGAAAGAAAATGAACAAAAAGAGACTATAGTATATAGTGATGATGAAATTCTTGATATTTTAAAAGAAAAATTACAAAAAACATGTACAGTTAATACTTTATGTGAAAGTTTAAATATTTCACCTTTTAATTTATTTGGCTATATTAAAAAGTTAAAGGATAGTGGTGTTAATATTTCAGTAATGGATAAAGGTAATAACACTGAAATATCAATTAATAATCATCCAGATTATACTAAAGAGTCTACATTTAATATTGAAGAAGATATAAATGCAACTACAAAAATAGGAGTTATATCTGATCTTAGATTTGGTTCTAAAAATGAACAGATATCTATGCTTAATGACATGTATAAAAAATTTGCTAGGGATGGAGTAAAATATGTTATTATTACTGGTAACTTAGTAGAGGGAAAATATAAAAAATCAGATGAAAATATTTATGGTCAAAGTTTAATTAGTAATGATGGATATACTCAAGCTGATCATTTAATAGAATATTTTCCTAAGGTTGAAGGAATACAAACTTTATTTATAACTGGAGATACTGATCATAGTTGGGCTAAAGATTTAAATATTGGTGAGTACATAGATAAAAATAGAGAAGATATGACTTATTTAGGTCCTAAGAGTTGTACAGTTAAATTTAATAATGTATCAATCAAATTAGAGTCTTTAAAAAAGTCTGGAGAATCTTATACGATAGCTTATCCTCCTCAAAAATATAGTAGAAGCATGTCTAGCTATGAAGACTATGATTTAATATTCTTAGGTGGAACACTAACTGCTCAAGAATTTCCTCAAATTAGAGATACAAGAATGTTTGCTATACCATCTGTGGTAGAAAGAACTCCAAAAATGAAAGCTGCATCACAACAAAATACTATGGGTGCTTATGAATTTGAAATAGAATATAATAAAGCAGGTGAATTAAAAAGATTAAATTCAACATTATCACCATATTATACTCCAAGTAAAGAAAACTATTTAACTGTTATGCCTCTTGAATTAAAAAAAGATAGTGATGATTACCAATTAGTGTTATCTAAAAATAGTGGTAAGAGTCAAAGTGATTTATTTAAAACTTTAGATAAATTATATAAAAATATTAAAAAAGAAGAGAGTTTTGAATCACTTAAAAACAGACTTGGAATATCTGGAAATGAATTATATGGAATTATTGATATGTTACAACTATACGGAAGACAGATAGAGGTTGTTGATATTGATAATGAACTTGTAGTTAGAAAGAATTTTCAAAGAAGAAGACATTATGAAGTTAAACCTCCAAAAGAAGAGTTGACTATGAAACAATTTGGAGTAGTATCAGATACTCATTATGGTAGTATATGGTGCCAACCAAGTATGGTAAATACATTTGCTTATGAAGCATATAATAGGGGTATTACTGATATGTATCATATAGGAGATATATCAGATGGAGATTATTCAAAAATAAGACCTAATCATGTAAATGAAGTATTTTTATGGGGAGCAACTGGTCAAGTTGATTATACTGCTAAAGTATTACCGAAATATCCTGGTATGAAGTGGAAAGGTATTTGTGGTAGTCATGATCAAAGTCACTCATTTAATTATGGACCTTTTGTATTTGGCGAAGAATTAGCTAAAAGGCGTAGTGATTTTGAATATTTAGGGCAAGATAGAGCTTATGTAAATTATGACAATTGCGTTATAGAATTATTTCACCCAGGAGGAGGAACATCACGAATATTATCAACGAAACCTCAAAATGGAATAGATCAAATACCATCTAGAACAAAACCTAATTTATCACTTAGAGGTCATTATCATAAAGTATATTATATGTTATATAGAAATGTACATTTATTACTTTGTCCATGTAATGTTGATCAGTCATCATTTATGATGAAACAAGAGATTCCTAATTTAATGGGAGATTATTTTGTAACTATTTGGTATGATGAAAATGGTGATATACAATATATAAATACAGAACCTATGATATTTAGTAGTGAAGATGTAAGAAAAAATGATTGGGAAAATCCTAAAAAATGTATTAGAAATAAAATATTATCAATAAAAAAATAATTTTTAATAGTATTTTTAAGCACAATTATGTGCTTTTTTTATTTTAGTAATAAATGTTTGCTTTTTTACATATATTGTGTTATAATATGAAAGTTTTTTATGTAGAAAGGAAAAAAGAAATGATAAAAAGAATTATTAAATTAGAAATATTATGTCATGATGAAAAGGGAAATACTACAAGATTAAATTATGATAATGGAAAATATTTTTGCACACCAATAACTAATATGCCTCATATGGCTCATGAAGGTATATTATCACGATATGACAATACAGCAGTTGATATATTAAATCAAAGTATAGATTTTCATTCGATATTACCAGAAAATATTAAGAGTTACTCATTAGTAATAAATGGATATAATGAGTATGTTAGTAATTATACTAGTATAATAAAAAAAGTATTTAGTAAAGAACTTGTTACATTTGGAGAAAACTTATATGCATATTCTGATAGTAAGAGTGATAATGTAATTTTAGCAGATGTGGAATTAGATTATATGATTAAGTTAATATCTAAATATTTAAAAGGATATAGTATAAATAGAGGATTAAATAATTTAGATTCAACTGACACTAGTGAAATGAAGAGAATGATATTAGTTGAAAAGATTAAAAAATTATATGAAGAAGTAATTAATGTGGCTATTCCAAAAACTACAAAAAGTTATAACTTAAGTTTAAAATAATTTTTTTAATAAAAATGTGTTGAAATAGAAAATAAATTGTGTTAGTATTTATTTAAAGCGAAGATAGTGTTATGGTAAAGCACTTAGGCTATAAATTTAAAGTGATTCTTCTAGAATAAATAAGGTGGAACCGTCCTAATGGACCCTTATATTAGTCTAGAGTTTTTTTATTTTAAGGAGGTATTTTTATGAAAAGTGAAATAACAATGGAAGAACTTACAAATTTTTGTAAAACTTATGGTTTTATATTTCAAGGAAGTGAAATATATGGTGGTCTTGCTAATACTTGGGATTATGGACCTCTTGGAAGTAGACTTAAAAATAATATAAAAGATGCTTGGAGAAAAAGATTTATTCAAGAAAGAAATAATGCTTATGAATTAGATGCTGATATATTAATGCATCCTAGAGTATGGGAAGCATCTGGTCATGTATCATCATTCTCAGATCCACTTGCTGATTGTAAAGAATGTAAAACTAGACATAGAGTAGATAATTTAATAAATGATTTTTCTAATTCTTCAATTGGAGATAGTTTATCCAAAGAAGAGATGATGAAATATATTAGAGAAAATAAAGTACCTTGTCCTAAATGTGGTAAATCTAATTTTACAGATATTCGTGAGTTTAATTTAATGTTTCAAACTTATAGAGGAGTAACAAATGATAGTAAAAATGTAGTTTATTTAAGACCAGAAAATGCTCAAGGTGAGTATGTTAATTTCTTAAATGTACAAAGAACTATGAGATGTAAATTACCATTTAGTATTGGTCAAATTGGAAAAGCATTTAGAAATGAAATAACACCAGGTAATTTTACATTTAGAACAATTGAATTTGAGCAAATGGAATATCAAACTTTTTGTAAAGAAGGAGAAGATGAAAAGTTTTATAACTATTTTAAAGAGTTCGGTAAAAAATTCTTTATGGATCTTGGTATTCCTGAAAGTGATTTAAGATATCATGATCATGAAAAATTAGCTCATTATGCTAAGGCAGCGTGTGATATTGAATATAAATTTCCATTTGGATGGGGAGAGATAAATGGTACACATAATAGAACTAATTTTGATTTAACGCGTCATCAAGAGTTTAGTGGAGTATCACAAACATATTTAGATCCAGAAACTAACGAAAAATATATTCCATATATAATAGAATCTACTTATGGCCTTGATAGGACTGTACTTGCTGTATTATTTAATGCCTATCATAAAGAACAACTAGAAAATGATGAAAGAGAAGTATTAAAACTACATCCATACTTAGCTCCATATAAAGTAAATGTATTACCACTTGTTAAAAAATATCATAGTGAGACAGCAATTAAAATATATAATGAGTTATCAAAACATTTTATGTGTTCTTATGATGAAACAGCATCTATTGGTAAAAGATATAGAAGAGCGGATGTTATTGGTACGCCATTTTGTATAACAGTTGATGATAATACTATAAATGATGGTACTGTTACAATTAGATTTAGAGATACTATGGAACAAATAACATTAAAAATAGAAGAAATTGTTGATTTTGTAGAAGAGAGAATTAAATTCTAATAATTAAAAAATTCCTTGTTGTGTACAGGAATTTTTTAATTTTAAATAGTTTTTATTGATAGAAAATATTTTATGTGATAAAATTATATTGTAGTGTAAATAAGGAGGATGAATATGGGTTTAATAAAATTACCGAATTTATTTTCAGTAGATGATGAAGATGCAGAAAATGAAGTTATGGATGTAAAAGAAACAAGTAAAAGTAGTAATAAAGAGTATAAAAATAAAACAATATTAGTAGAGCCAAGAGCATTTTCTGAAGCACAACAAATAGCAGATTATTTAAAAGCTAAGAATCAAGTTGTTGTTAATTTTAAAAGGGTTACATCAGATGTATCTAAAAGAATTATGGATTTCTTAAATGGAATTATTTATGCGATTGAAGGTACTATGCAAAAGCTTGGCCCTGGGATTGTAATTTGTGCACCAAAGGGTTTTGAGATAGAAGGAAATATTTCAGAAGATGAGAATAAAAAATCTACTAAGAAAGATGATTTGACTGATTGGTAGAATACAATAATATTGGTAAAATAAAATAAGAGGTGGAGCATGAAAAAGTTTGATACAGTTTTTCGTGGTTATGATAAATATCAAGTTCAAAGATGTTTAGATGATATTATCAAAAACTATGAAGCGTTGCTTACTAAAAGTAAAAAAACTGAAGAAGAAAATAAAAAATTAGTTGATCAAATTGCTTATTATCAAAGAATAGAAGATACTATGAATAGAGCAATATATAATGCTGAGAATGCTGGTGATCAAATTAAATCAACTGCTAGGAAAGAAGCAGAAACATTAATTAGTCAAGCAAGACATAATGCTAATAGAATAATTAATGATGCTTTATTAAAAGCAGAAAGAGCACAAAATCATGCAGACCAATTAAAAAGAAATACCAATATATTAAAAAGAAGATTAAGACAAATAATAGAAAATCAATTAGAAGTAATAGAAGAAATAGATAGTGTCGATTTTAGTGATGTAGACAATAAATATAATTAGTTGCATTGTGCAACTTTTTTATTTAATTAAATAATTGTTTATAAAGATAAAATATATTATAATGTATATAGTAAAGATAGGTGATATGTATGAAAAATAAAAAGGGATTTACATTAGTAGAGTTATTAGCAGTAATCGCTATACTTGCAATATTAGTTATTATCGCAATGCCAAATGTATTGAAATTGTTTAATAGTTCAAAAAAAGATACATTCTTAACGGAAGTAAAAACAATATTTAATGAAACAAAAAAGAAGTATATAAGTGAGTCAATGAAAGGTAATACTATAACTACAATAAGTTCAAAAGATGACTCTAAACTAGATATAAATGGAAGTGATTTAGATTATTGTGTAATATTGAATAATGAAGGAAAAGTAGAGAAAATAGCAGTAGGAAATAAATCATATTATATAATGTTAAATGATGTAGAAGATATTAATTCATTAAAAAAAGAAGATATTAAAGATGGACAATTACAAGATATGGAATGTTATCCGGGAGTCTTTAAAACAAAATTAAATTGTGAATTTGATGGGAATTTAACACAAGGTGCTGAATATGTAAATGGACAGTATACTTATAGGTATATGCAAGAATATAACTATCCAACTTCTATGGGGTTAAAGCAAAATAATCATTTATTAGCTTCGTTAGGGAGTTATAAATTATATGTTTTAGTAAGACCTTCATGGGTGGATATCGATAAAGATGGTTGGGGAGTAATGTTGACTGATAATGAAAGTACACAACCAGTAACAAGTGAATTATGTACAACTATAAATGGAAAACCTATTGTAAGTATGTCATTTATGTTTGCTGAATCAAAAGCAGCGCAAATAAAAGGCTTAGAAAATTTTTATACAGATAACGTAACTAATATGAATTATATGTTTGCTGGTTCACAAGCCACAACCTTAGACTTAAATAGTTTTAATACAAGTAGTGTAACTAATATGAGTAGTATGTTTTTTGGTTCACAAGCCACAACTTTAGATTTAAGAAGTTTTGATACAAGCAATGTAACTAATATGAATTATATGTTTGCCTACTCACAAGCTAAAACCTTAGATTTAAGCAGTTTTAATACAAGCAATGTAACTGATATGAGTGAGATGTTTGGTCATTCAAAAGCCACAACCTTAGATTTAAGTAGCTTTAATACAACTGATGTAGAACAAATGGAGTATATGTTTTATAATTCACAAGCCACAACAGGATATGCAAAAACACAAGCAGATGCAGATAGATTTAATTCAAGTTCAGGTAAACCATCAGGACTTACATTTGTAGTTAAGTAATATATAAGATTGGTTAATCCAATCTTTTTATAATAATAAGATATAAATGAAACTTAAAATAATTGTTTGGTAGTATACAACTTTAATATTATTTATGATAAAATTAACTTAGAAAGGATTTATTATGAATTATATACCACTAAATATTAAAACAGAGTATGATTTAATGAATAGTCTAATTAAAATAGATGATTTAGTTTTATATGCAAAAAATAATAATATTAGTACTTTGGGTATAACTGATAGTAATCTTTTTGGAACTATGGAATTTATTAATAAATGTAGTTTAAATAATATTAAGCCAATTATAGGTATTGAAATAAATATAGATGAAATTAATTTATTACTATATGCTAAGAATTATAATGGACTAGTTAATCTTTTTAAAATAGTTTCATATAAGAATATAGATGATTATATTGATTTAAGTTTACTAGATGATAATATATTAGTGGTATGTGATATAGAAAATTATGATGCTTTAAAAGATAAATATAATAATGTATATATTAAGTTTTATGATGATAAGAGTTATATAGAATCTAAATTATTAACTAATAATATTGTATACATAAATTTAATTAGATATTTTAAAGAAAGTGATAAAGAGTATTTTAAATATATTAAATATATAGATAAATCTCTTACAATAAATGATTCAATTGAAATTGAAGATAGTTATTTTATTAATAATATTAAAGAAGATTATGCATATACTACTTATCAATTTAGTAATTTGATTGATATAAAAATTCCTGAAGTTAAAAGACATATTCCTATTTATAGAGAGAATTCTAATGAATATTTAAAGGCTCTTGCAAAAAAAGGATTAGAAAAAAGACTTAATGGTAATGTGAGTGATATTTATAAACAAAGACTAATGTATGAACTTTCTATTATTGAAAAGATGAATTTTGTTGATTACTTTTTGATAGTTTATGATTTTGTTTTATTTGCTAAAAAGAATAACATTTTAGTTGGTCCTGGAAGAGGTAGTGGAGCAGCTTCTTTAGTTAATTATTCTCTTGGTATAATAAATATAGATCCTCTTAAATATAATTTAATATTTGAAAGATTTTTAAATCCAGATAGACTAACTATGCCTGATATAGATATAGATTTTGATAGTTTAAAAAGAGAAGAAGTTATAGAGTATGTTTCAAATAAATATGGTCGTAGTAAAACAGCAAGAATTATCTCATTTAATACTATGGCACCAAAACAAATAATAAGAGATGTATCTAGAGTTCTTGAGTTAAATAGTATACTTGTAGATAGATTATGTAAAAACATAAAAGATGAAAAAGATTTTGATATGCTTAAAAATAATTATGAGTTTATGAGTATTGTTAATCGTAATGATGATGCTAGAAAATTAATAGATATATGTAGTAAGTTATGTACTCTTAAAAAGAATACTAGTATGCATGCTGCGGGAGTAGTAATTAGTGATATTGAACTTTCAAATATTATGCCTTTATATAAAAGCAATGGAGTAATACTTACTGGTTATAGTATGGAATATATTGAATCTTTAGGATTATTAAAGATGGACTTCTTATCAATTAAAAATCTAAATACAATATCAAACATAATTAATGATATAAAAAAAGATGGTATAGATTTAGATATTAATAATATTGATTTAAATGATAAGAGAACTTTAAATATGTTTAAACATGCATATACTAGTGGAGTATTTCAATTTGAAAGTGATGGAATGAGAAATTTTCTTAAGAGTCTTGAAGTAGATGATTTTAATACTTTAGTAGATGCAATTGCATTATATAGACCTGGTCCAAGAGAGATGATAGATGAGTATATTTTAAGGAAAAAAGGTAAGAAAAAAATCACTTATTTAATTAATGAATTAGAGCCAATATTAAAAAGTACATATGGGATAATAATATATCAAGAACAAGTATTAGAAATATTAAGAACAATAGGTGGATATTCATATTCTGAAGCTGATATTATTAGAAGAGCTATGTCTAAAAAGAAAGCAATAGTGATAGAAAATGAAAAAGAAAAATTTATAAATAGAGTTATTTCTAAAGGATATGAAGAAACAATAGCAAATGAATTATATGAGTTAATTATTAAGTTTTCAAATTATGGTTTTAATAAATCACATTCAGTAGTTTATTCATTAGTGGCATTTCAAATGGCATATTTAAAAGCATATTATAGTAAATATTTTATGAAAAATTTACTTAATATGAATAAATCAAGTGATAAGATAAAAGAATATATTGAAGAAAGTAAAATACTTGGTATTAATTTTAAAATGGCTGATATAAATTTATCTACTCATGAATTTAGAATATTTGATAAATATCTTGTATTTCCTTTTAGTATTATTAAATCAGTTGGTATTAATGTATGTGAAGAGATAATAAATGAAAGAAATAAAAGAAATTTTGACTCATTTTATGATTTCATGATTAGATGTTATTCAAAGAGTGTTAATAAAAAAGTAGTTATTTCATTAGTAGAATGTGGAGTATTTGATTCTTTTAATATTAATAAAAAAGCAATAGTTGATAATATAGATGAGATAATTAACTATGTTACTTTATGTAAGGACTTGAGTATAGTAATAGAAGAAAAGCCTAATATTGAAGATGGTAATGATTATACAGATAAAGAAAATATAGATAATGAAATAAAAAATTATGGTTTTTATTTATCTCATCATCCAGTTACTAAATATGATAGAGGAGTATGTATTAAACTTGATAGTATTGATAAATATTTTAATAGAACTATTACAACTATATTATTTGTGGAAAACATTAAAACAATTAAAACAAAAAATAATGACAAGATGTCATTTGTTAAATTAAGTGATGAGTTTAAATCGATAGAAGGTATTATATTTCCAGAACAATATAAAAAAATATATGATGTAGAAAAAAATAATATATATAAAATTATGGGTAAAGTTGAAAAAAGAAATAATGATTATCAATTGATTATATATAACATGATTAAATTAAATTAATGAGGTATATATGAATAGATGTAATTGGGTAAACTTAAAAAATAAAGAATATGTGAAGTATCATGATGAAGAATGGGGTGTAGCTTTATATGATGATAAAAAACTATATGAACTATTAATTTTAGAATCATTTCAAGCAGGGCTTTCTTGGGAATGTATATTAAATAAAAGAGAAGCATTTAAGAAAAGTTATGATGATTTTGATATAGATAAAGTTATTAATTATGATGAAAATAAAATAGAAGAATTATTATTAAATAAAGATATTATTAGAAATAAATTAAAAATAAAAGCATCTATTAATAATAGTAAAATATTTAAGAATATACAAAAAGAATATTCATCTTTTAGTAATTATATATGGAGTTTTACAAATAATACTATTATATATGAATATAATAAAACTAGTAGTGAATTATCGGATAAAATATCAAATGATTTAAAAAGAAGAGGTATGAGTTTTGTTGGAAGTACTATTATATATTCATATCTTCAAGCTATTGGTATTATTAATTCTCATGATAAAGATTGTTTTAGGTTTAAAAGTAAATAAAATATTTTATGCTATTGATGAGATAAATTATGTCAAACTTTTTATTTTAGTAGTATTGTAAATAGAAAAATATTGAATTATAATATTGTTAGAGTAGGTGAAGAGTTATGGAAAATAATAGTGGTAAAAATAATATTAAAATAATATTGATAATAATATTTTTAATTATGTTATTTGGGATTATTACATTCATTGTTTTAAAGATCTCAAATAAAGAAAAAATAATACCAAATGAAGAAGAAATAATTCCAAATGAAGAAAAAATAATAAGTTATAATGCAAGTGGATATAGCGGGATATACGATGGAAAAGAACATGGAATAATAGTTACAAGTGATGGAGCAACCATAAAGTATGGAGTAACTGTTGGAGAATATACAGAAAATGAAAGTCCGACGATAACTGATGCTGGGACTACAACCATATATTATCAAATTACAAAACCTGGATATAAAACAATCACCGGGAGTGAAGATATAGTAATAAGTAAAGCAGATGGTAATTCTAGTTTACCATCAAGTTTAGTGGTAAATTTAAATAAATCTGAAACAATTGAGACTAATTCGGAAGGTATGATAACATGTACTAGTGCTGATAAAAGTGTAGCGACATGTACTGTAAATGGTTCAAAAATAACTATAACTGGCAAATCTATTAAATCCACGACATTAACAATTGACATTTCTGAATCAAAAAACTATAAATCTGAAAGTAAAAATATTACTATTAATGTGAAATTAAATTGTAACTTTACGGGTGAAATGAAACAAGGAGCGGAATATGTAAATGGTCAATATACCTATAGATATAAGCAAGAAGGTTATTCTTATAGTTATACTAATAATTGGCTGAACATAAGTGATGATGGTTGGGGAGTACAATTAACTGACAAGACTAGCACAAAGTCGGTAACCAGCGCATTGTGTACAAGTATAAATAATAAACCCATAGTATCAATGAGCACTATGTTTTATAAATCCCAAGCCAAAACTTTGGATTTAAGTAGTTTTAATACAAGTAAAGTAACTGATATGCATAAAATGTTTTATGAATCACAAGCAACAGAAATAAAAGGCTTAGAAAAATTTAATACAGGTAAAGTAACTAGTATGAGTGAGATGTTTCGTGATTCAAAAGCCACTACGCTAGATTTAAGTAGTTTTAATACAAGTAATGTAACTGATATGAGGGATATGTTTGCTAATTCACAAGCAAGAGAAATAAAAGGATTAGAAAACTTTAATACAAGTAATGTAACTGATATGAGTACGATGTTTGCTATTTCACAAGCCAAAACTTTGGATTTAAGTAGTTTTAATACAAGTAATGTTACCAACATGAGTTTTATGTTTAATAAATCACAAGCCACTACCTTAGATTTGAGTAGTTTTGATACAAGTAATGTTACCAAGATGAGTTTAATGTTTCAGAATTCACAAGCAACAAGTTTAGATTTAAGTAGTTTTGATACAAGTAAAGTAACTAGTATGAATCAAATGTTTTATGAATCACAAGCAAGAGAAATAAAAGGCTTAGAAAACTTTAATACAAGCAATGTTTCCGATATGAGTTGGATGTTTTATGGCTCACAAGCTAAAACATTGGATTTAAGTAGTTTTGATACGAGTAAAGTAACTGATATGCAAAGTATGTTTTCTAATTCACAAGCAACAGAAATAAAAGGCTTAGAAAAATTTAATACAGATAAAGTAACAGATATGTATGATATGTTTGCCGGTTCACAAGCCAAAACTTTGGATTTAAGTAGTTTTAATACAAGCAAAGTAACTAATATGAGTCATATGTTTTCTTGGTCCAAAGCCACAACCTTAGATTTAAGTAGTTTTGATACAAGTAATGTAACTAATATGAGTTGGATGTTTTACGATTCACAAGCAACAGAAATAAAAGGCTTAGAAAAATTTAATACAAGTAAAGTTACTACTATGTATTCTATGTTTAATAATTCTCAAGCCAAAACTTTGAATTTAAGTAGTTTTAATACAAGTAATGTATCTGATATGACTGGTATGTTTGCCGACTCACAAGCAACAGAAATAAAAGGCTTAGAAAAATTTAATACAGGTAAAGTAACTCATATGAATGCTATGTTTTATAATTCACAAGCTACAACCTTAGATTTAAGTAGTTTTAATACAAGTAAAGTAACTAATATGATTTCTATGTTTAATAATTCACAAGCCAAAACCTTAGATTTAAGCAGTTTTGATACAAGTAATGTCACCATTATGAGTTACATGTTTTATAATTCACAAGCTACAACCTTAGATTTAAGTAGTTTTGATACAAGCAGTGTAACTAATATGAGTGATATGTTTTTTCATTCCCAAGCCACAAAAGGATATGCAAGAACGCAAACAGATGCAGATAAATTTAATTTAAGTTCAGGTAAACCATCAGAACTTACATTTATAGTAAAATAGATTTTTATATTGAAAATCTATTTTTTAATATAATTAAATATGTTAAAATATTACAGAGAGTGATTATATGATAGGTATAAATAAAATTATTTATGAATATAATAATAAACTTTTAATAATAAATGTTGGAAAGAAATGTAGTGTTATATATAATAATATTAATTATGATGTTGATAGTAAAATTGTATGGAGTTATTTGCAGTCTTTTACTGATATAATTTTTAATTGGAAAGATAAATATATCGATAATACTTTGCTTGATAGTAGCAAATGGAGAGTAGTGATAGATTATATTGATTTTAGAAAGGAATATATTGGAAAAGGAGATTATCCTAATAATTTTAATAAACTTGAAGATATCAATTTAATGCTTATTAATGAGGTAATAAAATGAAAGAAATAAATATTAATTTATTAAATATTAATTTTAAAGAGTTTTTACCTCATATAATAGATGCTTATACTAGTGTATATGGTGAAGATTATAGAGATACTATTGAATATAAAATTAATAATGCTATTATATATCAGTATAGTAATTATATTGGATTAGAAAACTATATTAATAGTTTAAAAATTTATAAAAAGAAAGAAATAATTATAAAATATTTAAAATTATGTAATATTTTAAATAAAGAAGATGAAAAATTAGATTATGAAAATATATATAAAAAATATAATTTATCTTTTATTGATATAAATTCATTAGATGATATGAGTACTTCTAGTATATTCAAATTTAATCCTGATAAGTTTGATGATGCATTTATAAATGTAACTAAAGATATTTTAGGTAAAAAGTTTAAAAATGTTCTTGAGTATGAAGAATATAGGAAGAGTGAAGAATTTAATAAAGATTTAGATAGAATAAATGAAGTAAAGATCTTATTTATTGATTTAATAAAAGAATATAATGAGTGGTTAGTTGATTTACTTGAGTGTGAAGATTATATTGAGCAAGAAAGAAATAAACATGATGATTTTTTTAATAAGAGTGAAGAAGATATATGCAATTCATTAGTTTATAAATTACCTAAACATATTCAAGAAATAATTTTAAAACTTTCTAAAAATAAAAGAATGAACATTTTAGTTGGAAATAGTAAAGAAGAAGCTCTTATAGATTCTTTTAGTAAAAAAAACATAGATTTACTTAATATGGATACTCAAGATTATTTAAAATATTCTATTATAAAAAGACAAAAAAGATATTTAGAAGAAATAGGGGTTTCTATACCAAAAGAATTAATATTTACTAGAGGAAAAAATGAAATAAAAGAATGGATTAAATTTATAAATAGTAAAGATGTTAAGAAGTTTTTACCTTATTCTGATATAATTGAAGAAATAATTATTAATAGAGAAACAAAAAGAGAAAAGTATGAAAATGAATATATAAGATTTAAAGAAGATTATCAAAAAATAATTAATGATATATATATTAATCAAAAGCCAAATACTACAATTTCAAATGAGGTTTTAAGAGAGATATATTATATTTTAAAAAATAATAATATATGTGTTAGTATTAATTCAGAAGATTATAATACTAATTATTCATCAATTATGTATTATACTATAGTTGGAAGTATGTTTGGTAATCTAGATTTTTGTTTACTTCATGAATTTGGACATGTAATTGATCAAAATAATGATAAAATAGGTCTAGAAGCACAAATAGAACTATCAAGTGTAGTGGATGATAGATATAGAAAATATGAAATATTAAATGAAGTACTTACGGATATATATGCAATAGATGCAAAAAAATATCTAGAGAATAAAGGTATATATTTAATGGAAAATGATACTATTAGTGAAAAAGATGAATCTGATTTTAATACATCAATGTACTTAAAAAAACTATTAGAGCCATTTGTAAATAAATATAGAAAATATATATCAAAGTCAAAAATAAAATCGAGTCCAGAAGAATTATATAATTATATTGGTGAATCTAATTATGAAGAATTAAATGATATTATTAATAGATTACAAAAAATAATAGAAGAGTATTATATTAGTGGTGAAAATGAGAAAGAAGATATAGAGAGCAGAAAAGATTATATAGATGAAGTAAATAAATTAAATAAACTATATGCTAGTATGGATGAGTATTATCAAAATATAATTGGTAGTATTGATGATAAAAAAAGTATGTTAAATTGAAAGAAAATATATTATGGAATTTAGTGATGTAAGAAAGAAATTTTAATAATATTAAATTAGAAAAGAGGTATAAATGAAAAAAATATATAATCAAGGAGAACTATCATTCTCAATACTATTAGTTATTATTTATTTAGTAGTTAATTTTATATTAAAAAGTAGTTTTGGAATAGATGGTATTATTACATTAATCGGTTTATTGATTTTATCATTTATTATAATTAAATTTATTTATGATAATAAGTTAAATAAGTATTATGGTCTTGTTAAAGTAAAAAAATGTAAAAAATATTTATTTTTTATTCCACTTGTTATTTTGTGTATATGTAATTTATATAATGCTAAATTAATTACTGGTGTTAATAGTTTTATATATATACTAAATATGATGGTATGTGGTTTTTTAGAAGTAATAATTTTATATGGATTTTTATTTAAATCTTTATGTAAGAAAAGAAAAGTGAAGTCTATTTTAATTATTAGTATAATTTTTGGATTTAAAAATTTATTTAATATCTTAAATGGTATTGATCCTGTTTATTGTATTTTAAATACAATTGGTATGTTTAGTATTGGGTGGTTATATGCAACTATTATAGTTAAGAGTAAAAGTATAATTCCATCTATTATATCAAATGTTATTTTATCATCATTTACTATATATGTATCAACTAGTTATTTAGTTTCTATCATATCTACCGTTATTATATTAGTATTATCTATTACTTATATTATTTATTTAGAAAAGAAGTGTTAGAGATATGAAATATTTAATTATAAGTGATATACATGGTAGTTGTGAGTGTATGAAAAAGATGATTGATAATATTAATTATGAAAAACCAAATAATATAATCGTTTTAGGTGATATATTTTCTTATGGGTATAGTAGTGATAGTGCTCTAATAGATATATTAAATAAGATGAAAGATAAACTTATTGTTATTAGAGGTAACTGTGATAAAAAAATAAATGATGTATTATGTGATTTTAAGTTTTATGATAATTTAATGATTGAATATAATAATAAAAAAATATTCTTAACACATGGACATATATATAATATGGATAGCTTACCAGATATAAATTTTGATATAATGTTGCATGGACATTTTCATATGCATTATATAAAAAAGTATGATAATAAAATATTTGCGAGTCCTGGTTCGATTTCTATACCTAGGAATAATAGTGAAAATAGTTATATGGTTATTGAAAATAATAAAATTATATTAAAAAATTTAGATAGAAACATAATTTTAGAGGAAGAGATATGAAATAAAAACATTTTATGATAGTTTTAAGTTATGAGTAAAGGAGAATTATTATGACATTAATGATATTAGCGGCTGGCATGGGTAGTAGATTTGGAGGATTAAAACAAATTGAGCCTATGGGTCCAAATGGTGAATTTATTATTGATTATTCAATATTTGATGCAATTAGAGCTGGTTTTAATAAGGTAGTTTTTATTATTAAAGAAGAAATGTATGATGAATTTAAAAATACTATTGGTAAGAGAATAGAAAATTATGTAGAAGTAGAGTATCTTTTTCAGCGCTTAGAAGATATACCTGTTAATATAGAAACTAAAAGAAACAAGCCATGGGGAACTGCTCAAGCAGTATTAACTGCTAAAAATAGTATTCATGAAAACTTTGCGATTATAAATGCTGATGATTATTATGGAAGAGATTCATTTGTTAGAGCATATAATTTTTTAAAAGAAATAAAAAATGATACATCATTTGGATTAATAGGGTATAAAGCAATTAACACTATTACAGAAAACGGTAGTGTTAAAAGAGGAATATTAGAAGTTAAAGATGGAAAGTTAAATGGAATTATAGAGAGTAAAATAGAATTAAAAGGTGATAAAATTCATTGTGTAGCACTTGATAATAATAATGAATTTGAGATTTTAAAAGATAGACTTGTTAATATGAATATGATTTTATTTACACCTAAAATATTTGAATATTTAGAAAGAGATTTTAAAGAGTTTTTGCTTAATATAAAAGATAAAGAAAATGATGAATTTTTGTTAACAAATGTAATTGATAAACATATTAAAAATAATGATATTACTGTAGATATAATAGAAACTACAAGTAAATGGTATGGTGTTACATATAAAGATGATACACCAAAAGTTAAAGAAGCAATTAATAATATGGTTAAGAATAATAAATATAAAGAAAAACTTTGGGAATGAAAGTTTTTTCTATACATATATTGTATCATGTGATACAATATTATCAGATACAAAGAAAGGAGGTTGTTAGTGCCTACTAAAATAAAAATATCTAAACAGATGATTTTGGATACTGCATTTGAAATTGTAAGGAAAGGTGGAATAGAAAAATTAAGTAATAGAGAACTTGCTAATAAATTAAATTGTTCCATTCGTCCTATTTATTATCAATTTGAAAATGTAGAAGAAATGAAAAGAGAACTATATATAAAAATAGAAAAATATTTTTATAAATTCTTAATGAATAATATGGTAGATGATATACCCAAATATAAACAAATTGGAATTAATTATATAAAATTTGCTAAAAAAGAGAAAAAATTATTTCAAACTTTATTTATGAGTGAATTAGGATTATCTCCTAGTGCATTTATATCTAAAGAAGGAGAAGATTATCTTGCAATAGCAAAAATGATAAAGGTAAGTACTAATTTAAAGGATGAAGATATAAAAGATTTTCATACTAAAATGTGGATTTTTAGTCATGGAATAGCTTCTTTAGTAGCAAATAATACCATAAAGTTAGATAATAAACAAATTGAACAATTATTATCATATGAATTTCAAGCGTTAATGTTATTAGAAGAAAATCCGAATAATAAATGGGTATTAAAGGAGGAAAAATAAATGAAAAAAAGATTATATAAAATAGAAGAAGGAAAAAAACTATTTGGTGTATGTGGTGGTATCGCAGAATATTTTGATATAGATCCAACAATAGTTAGATTGATATGGATTATGCTAGTATTTTGTGCTGGCACAGGAATTTTAGCTTATTTTGTAGCTGCGCTTATTATGCCAAGCAAAAGTGAAATTATGTAAGAAAGGAAGATGAAAATATGAATAAGATAGGTAATTTGTTATGGGGATTAGTTTTTATTATTGTGGGAGTTATTTTTGGTTTAAATGCTTTAAATATAACACATATTAATTTATTTTTTGATGGATGGTGGACTTTGTTTATTATTGTTCCATGTTTTATTGGATTATTTAAGGATGAGGATAAATCCGGTAATTTAATAGGACTTATTATTGGTATTTGTTTATTACTTGGATGTATAGATATTTTAGAATTTGATTTAATTTGGAAATTAATGGTTCCAGTTATTTTAGTTATGATAGGATTATCTATTATTTTTAAAGATGCTTTAGGTGGAAAAATAAATAATGAAATAAAAAAAATAAATAGTAAAGGTAATAAAGAAAATTCATATTGTGCTACATTCTCAGGGCAAAACATTAATTTTGATAAAGAAAAGTTTACTGGGTCAGATATAAATGCTATATTTGGTAGTGTTAAGTTAGATTTAAGAAAAGCAATAATAGATGATGATATAGTAATAAATGCAAGTAGTATTTTTGGAGGAATTGATATATTTGTACCAGAAAAAGTAAATATAAAAGTTAAGTCAACTGCAATATTTGGTGGTGTTGAAAATAAAAAAAATACTAAAGAAGAAAAGAAATGCCCTACAATTTATATAAATGCAACAGTGCTTTTTGGGGGTGTTAAAATTAATGACTAGTACACAAAAAGTAATAAAATATTTAGCAACAGCATTTGCAATATTTCTAATTATTACAATCATGTCTGCTATATTAAGCGGCGTGTATATGATATTTAATATTTTTGGAGTAGTTGATAATGATTATGTAACTAATGACTTAAAAACAATATCAAATGAAACAATAGAAATATCATCATTAAAAATAGATTTAGATTATACAAATTTAGAAATTATTTCTGGAGATACTTTTAGTGTAGAAACTAATAATTCAAAAATTAGCTATAAAAATAATAATGGAAGCATTAAAATTAAAGAAGAAAATATAAATTGGTTAAATAAAACAAATAACAATAGTAATTTAATTATTTATATTCCTGAAAATATGACTATGTTAGATGAAATTAATGTTACTTTGGGAGCAGGAAAACTATATGTTGAAAAATTAAGTACACAAAGGTTGGATCTTGAATTAGGTGCTGGAGAAGTAAATATAGAAAATTTAACAGTATTAAATGAAGGAAAAATTGATGGTGGTGCTGGTAAAATAGAATTAAAGTATTCTGAAATAAACAATTTAGAAGCAAATCTTGGTGTTGGAGACTTTAATTTTGTTGGTAAATTAATTGGCAAGAGTGAAATAGATTCTGGTATAGGACAGATAAATATTAATTTATTAGATTCAAAAGAAAATTATAGACTTGAAATTGATAAGGGAATAGGAAATATTACTATTGATGATGAAGAACTTCAAATGAATAGAATTTATGGTACAGGTAGTAATTATTTAGATATAGATGGTGGTATTGGAAATATAAAAATAAACTTTAATGAGGAATAAAAGAAAAGGAATTTAAGTATGATAGAGATTAAAAAAGTTAGTAAAACTTATAATGGTAAAAAGAAGGCTTTAAATAATGTTAGTTTTGATATTAATGATGGTGAAATATTTGCTTTTATTGGACATAATGGAGCAGGAAAGACCACTATGATTAAATCAATAGTTGGAATATTAGATTTTGATAGTGGAGATATATTAATTAATAAAAAATCTATTAAAGAAGATCCAATTGCTTGTAAGTTACAGATGGCATATGTACCAGATAATCCAGATTTATACGAAAACATGAGTGCTATTGATTTTATAAATTTTGTTTGTGATATGTATGATACACCTACAGATGTAAGAAAAGAAAATATTGATAAATATGCAAAAATGTTTGAAATAGAAAATAATTTATATGATGATATTTCTTCTTTCTCTCATGGTATGAAACAAAAAGTTGCTTTAATTGCATGTCTTGCTCATAATCCAAATGTATTAATAATGGATGAACCATTTGTAGGACTAGATCCTAAAGCAGTTTTTGATATGAAAAATATTATGAAAGAAATGGCAAAGGATGGAAAAACAATCTTCTTTTCTACTCATATATTAGATGTGGCAGAAAAATTGTGTGATAGAGTTGCTATTATAAAAAATGGAGATATTGTAAAAATTGGAAAAATGAAAGATATTAAAAAAGATACATCATTAGAACAAGTCTTTCTTGAGTTAGGTGAAAAATAATGAAAACATATTCTTTATTAAAAGCTGCTTTAAGTCAAGATATGAATATGTTTAAATATACAGCTAAAAGAAATTCTAGCAAAATAAAAAAAATATTATTTCCAATTTGTCTATTTAGTTTAGTTTGTATATCAATTGGAACATATGCATATATGATCGCAGAAAAACTCTCACCTTATCACTTAACTTATATAATGCTTAGTATGTTTATTATGATGGTTAGTGTATTAACTTTCATAGAAGGTATTTATAAATCTCAAGGAATATTATTTGAGGCAAAAGATAATGATTTATTATTTTCTCTTCCAATAAAAAAATCTCAAATATTATTTGTAAGAATTGTAAAATTATTATTATTTCAATACATATATAATTTAATGTTTTTATTACCAGCTTTTGCTATATTTATATATTTTGAAAAACCTGGTATTGATTTTTATTTAATATCATTATTAATGTCTTTATTAATACCTATGATACCTACAATTATTTCAAGTGTTTTAGGATACATTGTAAAACTCGTATCATCTAAATCTAAATCAAAAAAGATAGTTCAAACGCTACTTTCTAGTATTATATTTTTAGGTATATTCTATTGCAGCTTAAATTTAGATAATTTTGTTCAAAATATAGTTATAAAAGCAAATAGTATTAATGATGTCTTAACAAGGATCTATTATCCACTAGGGCTATATATTAATTTAATTAATGAATTTAAATTATTGGATTTAATAAAATTATTACTTGTAAATATTATACCTTTTATTTTATTTATTATAATTGGAGCAAAATTATATTTTAATATTATTTATAATTCAAAAGAAAGTAATGTAAGAGGATATAATCATAAACATAATAAAATTATAAAAAGAAAACCAATTATATCTCTATTAAATAAAGAATTAAAAAGATATTTTTCATCTGTAGTTTATATGTTTAATACATCATTTGGACTTTTATTAAGTGTTGTTGTATCTATATTTTTATGTATTAAAGGGCCAAGTATTTTTGATAGTATTTTAGCTAGTTATAACATGCCTAATGACTTATCAATATCTGTAATATTTTATTTCTTTATTTTATTTGTAGGTTCTATGACATCTATTACATCATCTAGCATTTCTCTTGAAGGAAAAACTATTAATATTACAAAAAGTTTACCTATTAAAGAAGAATTAATATTAAAATCGAAAATATTAACTTGCTATGTAATAGAATTACCATTTATGATATTTAGTAATATAGTATTTTTCATAAGATTTAAACCTGATTTTATATATATTGTATTAATTACAATTTTAAGTTTAGCAATTATATTATTAAGTGCAGTAATTGGTCTTATAGCTAATTTAAAATATCCTAAAATGAATGCATCTAATGATACAGAAGTAGTAAAACAAAGCATGAGTTCTATGATATCTGTATTTTCTGGTATGGGTATCTTAATAAGCAGTATTATAATTATAATATATTTAAGTAAATATATTAGTTATAGTATTATACTTGTTATGCATTTAGTACTTATTATATTAATATCTTTAATTTTATATTTATATTTAATGAAATATGGTACTAGAGAATATAAAAAAATTAATGTATAAATGGTAATTTAAATGGATTTAAAATGAGTAAATATGAACCATTATGGAAGTATTTAAAAGATAATAATAAAGAAAATTATAAATTATCTTTTGATGAAATAAAAAGTATTTTAGGTTATGATATAGATCATTCATTTCTAACTTATAAAAAAGAATTAATAAAATATGGTTATGAGGTTAGTAAAATAATATTAAAAGAAAAAAATATTATGTTTAAAAAAATATAATATATATAAAGGAGATGAAAATATGGGTTCAATAGCAATCATATTAATGTATGCACTTATAATAGGAGTTATTTCTATTGTTCTATATTATGTTATAAAAAAAGCAATAAAAGATGCTTTAAAAGAATGCAAAGAAGAAAAAATAATTAAATAGTAATAAAACTATTGACTCTCCCCTTAGAGTAGATTGTATAAATATATTAGGAGGCAATGCATGTATAAAATAGGAGAATTTTCTAAGATGTCTAAAACTACTATAAAGACATTAAGATATTATGAAAAAGAAGGTTTACTAAAGCCTGCTTTCATAGACCAAAATACTAGTTATAGGTATTATGAAAGTAGTCAATTACTAGATGTTTCAAAGATAGTATCTTTAAGACAAGCTGGCTTATCTATTAAAGACATTAAAAAGATATTAAATGGGTATGATTTTATAAAAATACTTAATAATAGAAAATTAGAAATAGAAAAAAATCTTATTAATTATAACATTTTACAGCAATATGCATTTATCATAAAGGTGCTTATGATAATTTAAGAGATTCATATAATATCATTTTAAAATATATTGAAGACAATAATTATGAAATAATTGATAATCCAAGAGAATGCTATATTGATGGATGTTGGAATAAAGAAAATGAAAATGATTATTTAACAGAAATACAATTTCCAGTTAGAAAAAAATAAAATATAATTAAGAGTTAATTATATAAAAATAATTAATTCTTTTTATTTTAAAAAATATTGTTTATAAAGATATAATATATTACAATGTATATAGTAAAGATAGGTGAAATATATGAAAAATAAAAAAGGATTTACATTAGTAGAGTTATTAGCAGTAATCGCTATACTTGCAATATTAGTTATTATCGCAATGCCAAATGTCTTAAAATTGTTTAATAATGCAAAAAAAGATACATTTATAACAGAAGTAAAAACAATATTTGATGAAACAAAAAAGAAGTATATGAGTGAGTCAATGAGAGGAAATACTATAACTACAATAAGTTCTAAAGATGACTCTAAATTAGACATTAATGGAAGTGATTTAGATTATTGTGTAATATTGGATAAAGAAGGGAAAGTAGAAAAAATAGCAGTAGGAAATAAATCATTTTATGTAATGTTAAATAATGTAGAAGATATTAATTCATTAAAAAAAGAAGATATTAAA
>JAQXHG010000014.1 GCA_029007115.1 bacterium
TATTATTATTCTGATTCAGGAATTATTTCTCGTTATAACTATGGAACAATAGAAAATGGTTATATACATGGAAAAGATATAGTATTAGAGTTTACTAATGGTGGAAATCCAACAAGAAGTGTAGGTATGTTATTTAGATATGGAGGAGTTAAATCAAAAGTAAATAGAGTATATTCTTTATCTAGCATAAAGTTTGCAAATAATCAAAGTAATGATATAGGTGGTATATTTGGATATGAAACATATGGAATTGTTGAAAACTCATATGTAGTTGGAGATACTAATCCAAAACAACCATCACGTGGGCCTGTTATAGCTTATCCACAAGCAACTTCAAGATTTAATAATATTTATTATATAAGTGATAATATTTATACATTTGCAAATCAACAAAAAGCATCGTTAGTAAGTGTAACAGATAAACAATTTCAAAATGATATATTGGGTTCTGGATTTAATGTAGATGAACTTATAGAATTAGGATATTATCCTCAAGTTAATTTTTCAAGTACTAAAATGCCAGTACAAGAATATATTGATTTACCTGAAATAAGTGAAGATGATTATGCTGATATTATTTCTATGAAAGTAATTGAAAAGACAAACAACTCAGCACTTGTAAGTGTTAATGTTAATAATATTTTAGGTGAAGAAGTAACAAGTATTTTAATTAGTAATGTTAAGACAGAAATACAATCTCAAACATATTCTGATGGTAAGAGTACAGTAATATTAAAAGTATCTAATCCAGATTTATATACATCTAGATATCAAGTAAGAAGTATATCTACTAGAAGTGTTACGGGTTATACATCTACTAGAAAATATAGCGCAGATGAAAAATATTTGATTGTTGACTTTTATAAAGAAATATATAGTGTAGAAGAATTTATTAATATTAATAGTGGTTTAAGTCAAAATTATGCTATTATGGATGATTTAGATTTTGAAGGATATGTTAAATTTCATATTAATAATTTTTCTGGTAAACTTGAAGGAAATAATCATACTTTAAAAAATATAGAATTGACTTTAGCAGGTAAAAATGGACTGTTTAATCAAATGAATGGCAGTCTTCAAAATATTACTTTTGATAATATTTATATTAAAACAACTTCTTCTAGTCAAATAGGATTAGTGGGATATTCAAATCAATATTCATCATATTATAATGTTCATGTTAAGAATATTGAAATTGAAATACCTGATACTATGACTCGTGAGAATGTATATGTTGGTGGCTTAATTGCAAATAGTTATGCTGCTAAAATTGATTATTGTTCTATTAGTGATATAAAAATTACATCTACTGCTAATATATTTGGTATAACAATTGGTGGCTTAATAGGATATTCTAACGCTAGTATAATAACAAATACATTTGTAAATAATGTTGATGCAACAATAGAAAATGCATCAGGATCTAATGGACTTGGTGGACTAATCGGAAGAGAAGTATCTTCAATTGGTATAATAAGTAATACATACACAACTGGTAAATTAAGTACAAACTCTTTATATATAGGTGGTATTTGTGGTAACTTACAAGGAAACATTGAAAATAGTTATTCATCAATTAACTTGTCTAGTGATATGTATTATGTAGGTGGAATTGCTGGTTATTCTAGAACATCCACTGATACAGTTAAAAATTGTTTATATTTAGGTAATATTTATTCATCTAGCTCTGATAGTACAATAAATCGTATAGTTGGTAACTATATATCAGATACAAGTAATTATGCAATGTCTAGTTCTTTAATTAATGGAGTATCTAGTGATAAAACAAATGGTGAAAATTTAGTTTCATATAATGATTTATTAAAAGAAGAAACATATAAAATAATTTTAAATGATAGTGAAGAATTTGATTATTCAAAATCAAGTGATGCGATTATGCCACTATTATACTCTATAGATAAAGAGAGTTTACTTGTAAATCAAACGGAAACAAAATTATTTAAAAATATATTTAATATAAATAATTTTGTTATTGATAAACACGCTGATTATGCAGATATTACTATGTATTTAGATAATCCTCAATCATTAAGAATTACTGATATAGAGGTAGAATCTGCTAGAATTGAAATAGTTAGAAATGTTAACACTGATGATTTAACTGTATTCGAATTTAAATTATATCCTGTTCAATACCATGATAATTATAAAATATCAAATATTTATTATGAGGATATCGAAGGTAATACATTAAAAGTAGAAAAAAATTATAGAGTAGATGCAATATTTTATAAATATTTATCTTCATTTGAAGATTGGCAGAAGATAAGTAAAACTGATCCAGAAAATTATTTATTAACAAACAATATTAATTTTGCAGGAAGAGATAAAGTTAACACTGATGTAGTAATAAATAGATTAGAAACAGCTGGTGAAGATATTAATTATTCATTATATGGATTTGATATTAATGTAACAAAGGCTAAGAATTATACAAATATCATTTCAAGAATAGTAACTTCATTTAAAAATATCACTATTAAAGATACTACAATTACTGATATGACGACATCTGGTAATAATTATTCAAATATAATATTATTTAATTATGGAACACTAAGTAATTTAAGATTTGAAAATATCACTATTAATACACCTAAGAAAAATTATGTCGGTATACTGGGTTCTAATTACGGTCAATACATTGATGATATTACTCTTGAAAAAATATACGTGACAGGTAATAGAAATGTATCAGGTTTTATTACTTATACTCAAAGTTCTATAGATAAGAAATTTGAAAATATAAATGCCAAAGACGTTCATGTTAATGCTACAGGCGTTTATTCTGGAGGCCTTATTGCTCAATTTTCAGGTGGCGTGTCATCAGGAGAGGATCCAATATATACTAACATGAATATAAGTTCTTCTGAAATTATAAGTACAAGTTATAATGTTGGAGGTTTAATTGGATATGGAGATGTTAGTCATGCTGTAGTAGATGATGTTTATGTCAAAGGGCTATATAATGTTGGTGGAGCAATTGGAAGTACAGCAAGTCCAGAATATGATATAACAGTTAAAAACAGTACAATTGAGGGAACTAGTTATTATGTAGGTGGAGTATTTGGTACTGCTAATAATGTATATGATGTTAGTTTACAAGAAAGTGAAGTTAATGGCCTTACTGCTAATACTTATTCGGTTGGTGGAATAATTGGTTACCAAGGATGGGGAACTACTGGTAGAGTCAGTGTAATAAATTCAACAATTTCAAATAGTGGATATTATACTGGTGGTATTGTAGGATATCAAAGTGGTGGAACTATAGTATCTTCGTTTATAACAGATAGTGTAGTTAGTGGTAATGATTATACAGGAGGTCTTGTCGGTAGAATTACATATCCTAATATATACGATAATAGAATCATTAGTACCATTATTAATTCTACAAATGAATATTCTGGCGGCCTAGTAGGATTATATGACAATATAGATTATCAATATAATGAAGGATATTTAAGAGAATGCAATGTTGAAAAATCTACTATAAAAGCTTCATCTTATGCTGGAAGTTTTATTGGTAAATCTACAAATGACTTCTTTTTCCCGGGTAGAATTAGAAGATTATATTCAGATTCTGAAGTAATAACAGAAGATGATAATAATTATGGAATCGCAATTGGAGATGATCATGATTCAGCTTTATTAAAATCACCTGATATATATTTATATGAAAACGCTATTGCTAATGGTGTAAAAGTATCACAAAGCGCTACTATAAGTGAATATGGAGAAGATATTTTATCTTCAGTAGTAATTCATAATGGTACAGTTAATGGTTCAGGAGTTGCAACAGAAAATGTGACTCAAATTAATTCACAATATACTGACTTTATAAACTTAGAAAAAGGGAAAAGTTATGAAATAAATATTAAACAAGGAAAAATATCTAATACATTTGATGTATATTTATATGATGTCAATGGAAAATTTATATCAAGAATAAATAGTGGAACATCAGAACAATATATTGATCAAGTTCATGACTTATCATATATAAATAATATAAAATTTAGTGTATATAAAGATTGTAAAATCAGAATAACATTTACTAATATATCATCTATATTAGAAAGAACATTAAAAGAAGTAAGAACATCTAGTCCCGTAAATAAAAGCAGATTATTATCAACAAATGATTTAAGAGTAAGAGCAACTTGGACACATCATTTATATGGATCAACTTATATACGTCAAGACCAATCTAAATTAAAGTATAGTCCAAGTTATTGGGATTTTGATGTAATTAATAAAAATATTCCAGAATCTGTTAGTATTGAAGATTTATCTAATAATAATCATAATCTTACAGCTCATGTAACTAGTATTACTAAAGAAGGTATTAATTTTGATGGCAATGATGATTATTCAGAAATATCTAATTATTCACTACCAACAGATGGAAATTATACTTTCCAAATAACTTTTCAACCACTTATTAACAGATCATATCAATATTTATTCTCTAGCAGAAATCATACTGCAAATAATAATGGATTTGGTGTCTTCTTAAGTTGGGGTACTATATATGTATGGGTTTATAATACAAATTATAATACAGGAATTGTGCCACCAATGAATAAAAAATCTACTATAACTGTTACATATGAAAACAATAAATACTTAAAAGCATATTTAAATGGTGAATTATATTATTCAGGTACAATAAATAAACAATTAGTAAACAATTCATCTACTAAAACATATTTAGCAAATGATCTTCAATATAATAGTAATTCATATAAATTTAGTGGTTTAATAGAAAGTGTAATGACTTATAATAGAGTATTAAGTGAAGATGAAATAAGAAATAATTATAGTTCATCAAGTGGAATAACAAATACAAATAATTTAACTTTATATTATGACTTTACAAATATAGAACAAAACTATGAATCTTATTATCCAATATTAAAATGGAATACAACTGCATATGAGGTTAAAAATCAACCTTTGACTACATTACCATCTGGAATAGAGACTACATATTTAATAGGTATGTCAGCTCTTTCAATTAATAGTTTGTATTCAGATATTCCAAATTATTATATATATCCAAGTGGTATAGATACAATTAATATAGAATTTGATGAGATTGCTAAAGATATGTCAATTATATATAAAATAAATGGAATAGAATATAAAACAAATGTTGAAAAGAAAACTTATACTCTTGCATATGATTATGAAAGCGATGCTAGTATAACAATATCTAATGCATTTGAAACAAAAACAATAGATTTAAATAAAGATGATTTATCTAAACAAATAGCTATATTAAATAATAATTATTATAATATTGAAGATAATGTTTTATATGAAAATAATAAGTCAATAATAAAAGATGCACTTCATATATATAACAACTTAGTATTATTAAAAAATAATAAGACTTATGATATTATTACAAAAGAAATAAACAATATAATATCTAATAAGGGTATATTAAATAATGAAATACCTTTATATAGATCTTCTATAGAAGATAAGATTATTAATACATATTATAAATATACTCTTGTAAATGATGAAATAAAAGATGGTCAAATATTATTAAATAATAATACAATGTATGTATTTAATACAAAAGATACTAAAAATGATAATATTATATTTAATAATTATAATAATCATGAATATCAAATTGTATTAACTAATGATGGTAAAATAGAGGCTTATAAAGAAAGTATTGTATATCCAAATTCATTTGTTAATGATAATATAAAACAAATATCTTTTGATAAAAATACTACAGAACCTTTAATGATAGTTAAATATGAATCTGGAAATGTAATAGTATTTAATTATGTAAATGGTAATAAGGTATTTGAATTTGGTGAAAATATGAATGCTACATTATTTGAATTTGTATCAAGTAAATTTTCAAGAAGTAGTGTTATATCTTCAATATCAAGAAAATCTTATCAAGAAAGTAAAGAATTATTAGATGAATTAAATAGTGTTAGTGATAATGAAATAATTACTAAACTAGATAGTTATGTTATTAGTGATAATAATATTGATAATAAGTTAAATAATAAATATGTAAGTATTTATAATAGTGTGACAAATGAGTATGAGATATATAATTCTAGTGAATTATTAAGTACATCAACTAATAAAAATAATAATATACAAGATGATGATAAAATTATTAATATAGATAACTCTAAAGAAGATACTAATATTAAATCAGTAAATAATAAATTGAAATCAGATATGTTCTTATATAATTATTTCTACAATGAAAAAAATACAAAATCAATAGTAGATAAAAAAGTATGGATATATAGTATATTATTGATTGCTATAATGATTAACTTAATTATATTGAGTATTAAGTATGGTAATAAGGAGGCAACAAGAGATGAAAAATAAAAAAACAAAATTGATAATAATAGTTGCAATGATAATTATTTTTATGATTATCATTGCCTCTATTATATTTATAAGTAATAAAAATGAAGAAAAAAAGTATTATGTAGATGATATTCAAAATCAATTTATTAGTGTTTATGAAGAAGAAAATTTAAAAATATTAGATTTTATAGATATAATTAGTTTTTTTGGAATAGATACAGGAGAGATAGAAGAATATACTTTTATGAGTAATATGACTACTGAAGATGAAATAAATAAAGATATGATATTTGTAGTAGTTATTAATTCTGATGATGCTTCTTATTATTACGATATATTATATAGTTATATTGAATCTCACTTATTACATTTAGAAGATACAGAATTATTAGAGTTATTTAATAATGCAATTATTAAAAAGGGTGATAATTATACTTATATGATAATAGGTAGTGATGCGAAAATGATGGAAAGGGAAATTAATTTATTTTATAAAGAAATTTAAAGAAAGAAGGAAGAAATTATGTTAAATGAAAAAGTTGCAATTGTAACAGGAGGTACTAGAGGAATAGGACTAGAAATAGTAAGAACATTCTTAAATAATGGAGCTAAAGTGGTTTTATTTGGAAGTAAAGAAGAAAGTGTTACAAATGCATTAAATACGCTAAAAGCAGAAAATGAAAATTATGAAGTAAGTGGATATTATCCAAAATTAACTGATATTAATGAAGTAAAAAAAGTGTTTGAAGAAGTTAAAAATAAATATGGAAAAATTGATATTTTAGTTAATAATGCTGGAGTGTCTTCTAGTATGAAAATAGAAAATCATACTATGGAAGAGTATGATAGAGTTGTTGATACTAATATTAAAAGTACATTTGTATGTTCAAATGCTATAGTAGAATATTTAAAAGAAACTAAAGGTGTAATCTTAAATACTAGCTCAATGGTTAGCATATATGGACAACCATCTGGCGTAATGTATCCAGCAAGTAAATATGCTATTAATGGAATTACAAAATCTCTATCAAGAGAACTAGCTCCATTTGGTATTAGAGTAAATGCAGTAGCTCCTGGAGTTACTGAAACTGATATGGTAAAAGCTCTTCCAAAAGAAATGATAGAGCCACTTATTAAAACAATACCACTTGGTAGAATAGGAACACCAAAAGATATTGCAAATGCATTTTTATTCCTAGCAAGCGATATGGCAAGTTATGTTACTGGTGAAATATTACAAGTAGATGGTGCAGCTCGTAGTTAATGAATAAGGAAGATATATTAAATACCTTAGATAAGTATAATTTAGATACTAATTCATTTATTATCATATCAGGAGCGGCAATGGTATTATATGGGTTTAAAGAAAAAACTACTGATATAGATATATCTGTTAGTCAACAGTATTATAATAGACTGTTTGATGATTTTAATCCTGAATTAGAAAAATCTTTTAAAGATAAATGTGACGCTTACATGATTGATAATGTCATTAATTTTAGTACTAACTATTATAGTGAAAATTATACTCAAATAGGAAAATATAGAGTACAAACTATAAAAGAATTAATAGATTTAAAAGAAAAATTAAATAGAGATAAGGATAAAATTGATTTAGAATTAATTAAATCTAAATTATAAATTTAGAAGTCAATCTATGATTTGACTTCTTTTTATTTTATAAAAGTCAATACTTATTATTTAAAAAAAAATTAAACTTTACACTAAAATGTAAAGTAATTAAATTGTTGTAAAATTAATGAATTTTCATGGAAATAAGCCAAAATTGAAAAAAATGATATTTTGAAGCATAAAAATAAAAAAAAGTCAAATTGACTTTATATTTTTCAATGGTATAATTTTGATAATTGCTTTTAAGAAAAGGCGTAAAGGAGAGAAAAAAATGAAAGACAGTAGAAGTATCAAAGCTGTTCTTGATGAAATGTTTGCAAAGAATGATACTGTATTTATAGTACCACATAGTAGACCAGACTTTGATGCTTTAGGGGCATCTATAGGAATGTCTCTAATTTCAAAAAAATGTAAAAAGAAATGTTATATCATAATAGATGATGATATAGAAAAATTAGATCAATCAACTAGAAAAGTGTTAGGTGATATAAAGGGTGTGTTTGATATTATTAAATCAAAAGATGTACCAAAAGTGATGGGGGATAGTAATTTGATGATTACAGTAGATGTAAATAAAGATTACTTAATTTCAGAAGGTACAAAGAAACTTTTAGATAGTTTTAATGATATAGTGATACTTGATCATCATAAGCCAGATGAACATACTATTAAAACAAGTCATGCATTTATTGATGAATCTTTGTCTAGTATATGTGAAGAAATATCTAGATTAATGTTTTTGTATGGAGTAAAAATAACACCTGATTGCGCAAATTATTTACTTTCAGGTATATTACTAGATACTAATAAATTTACTAAAAACACTTCACCATCTACTTTTGAAGTAATTGCAAAATTAACACAAAAAGGTGGAGATACAGCAATTGCTAGCCAACTATTTTTAGAAGATTTTGAAGATGATAGAAAAATGCTACAAATTGTAAATGATGTTGCATTTACCAATTATGGATATGCAGTAGCTGGTGGAGTAGATGATTTAAAAAGAATATATTCAGTAGAAGATATTGCAAAAGCAGCAGATTACTTACTTAAATATAGAGTTAATGCTACATTTGCTATGGGTTATATAGATGAAGATACAATATCAGTAAGTGCAAGAAGTAAAGGTATGATAGATGTATCTAATATAATGGCAATATTAGGTGGTGGAGGACATGAAACATCTGCTGCTGCTAGAATTAAAGGCAGAACAATAAAAGAAGTAAAACAAGCATTAAATAGTTTACTTGTACCTGGTAATTATATGGGATGGAATATTGAAGATATTAAAGAAGATATTTATAAGGTAATTCCTGAAAATAAAGAAGTATCTTTAAAACTAAAAAAATAGAGAAATGTAAAGTGATATGAACCCCGTTTCTTGGACAAAATAGAAACGAGGTTTTTATATGTCTAAATACAAAGGAAACGGTTATAATATAGTTTAACAAAAGTGAAGACGGTCAACTATATCAAAAGTAACAAAGAGAAAAGGAAATGAAACAGATAAAGAAAAAATAATAAAGATTAGAAGAAGAAAAAGTAAGAGTTGTTAATGAACTTCGGTTAATATAATGACTAAATTAGGATTAAAAGGATTAAAAAGAAATAAAAGATAATATTCTTCTTATAAAGGAACTATTGGTAAAATTTCAGATAATCATATTAATTGAGAGTTTTATACAGATAAACCAAATCAAAATGGTATACAGATGTCACTGAATTTAACTTATGTGGAGAAATAATATCTTATAACGCTTCTAAATTACTTAATCTTAAGCAAATAAATGATATGCTTGGTAAGGGATTTTAGAAGGTTTGATATTCCATTTAGATTAAGGATGGTAATATCAGCATCAAAGATTAAAAAATCATGGTATTATTCAAAGCATGTCAAAAAAAGAAATAGCATAGATAATGGAATGATAGAAAACTTCTTTGGATTATTAAAAACAGAAATGTTTTATGATTAAGAAGATAAATATAAAACAATAGATGAATTAATAATAGCAATTGAGAACTATATTAATTATTATAATTATGATAGAATTAAATTAAATTAAAAGGATTGTTTTCTATAAATTACAGCTTACAATCCACTAATTAGAAACAATTTATAAACTTTCCAACTTTTGGAGTTCAGTTCATTTTAGGAAGTGCATATCACATTTTTTAGAAATATAAAGAAAAATATGCAAAAATAAGATTTTACTATTGACATATTAATGAAAAAGTAATAGCCTATAAAATTAAGAGGAACATTATATATAATTAAGAATAATAAATATATAGTTCCTTTACCATTTATAAGGGTGGTGGTTGAAATATTTTTACTTTATTGTTAGATAAAAAGAATTTAAAAATAATAATATAGTTTTAAGGAGAGTGAAATTTATGGCAAGAAAAACATTAGCAGATTTCAATTATGATTATCAAGCATATGCTAACTATTTAGAGTCAGCAGAATGTGCAAATGATGAAGGATATGATACTTATGTTGATCACAAAGGGAATATTTATGAATCAGATGATTGGACAAAAGGACATGGACATAAAAATGTTTATAATGGATATGATCGTGATAAAGATGATGATAGAAGCAAAGGAAGGGGATGGAAAAATCCTTGGTTAAAGTATGCAGAAAAATTAAATTTAACATTTGAAGAAGTTGAATTTTTAACTGCATTATATGATTATAAACAAAACAGTCAAGTTATTGGACTTGAAGAAAATAGAACATTATCTAAAAGAAAATAATAAATTATTAGAACAATAAAGTGAAAATTATTTTATATGGAAAATATTTTAAGAATCATTTATGATAAAACAATTAACAATAAAATTTTAAGTTTAAAAGATATTGAAAAAATATTAGAGTTATTAGTAATTCAAAAATGTTTAAATAAATATATTCTAAATATAAATGTTCAACAAATAAGAAGCAATAATCTTGCTTCTTATTCCAACTATACAAAAGAAATAACTATTTATACTGAAATGATTGAACAAATGGTAAAGGATATTGAAAATAATATTTTAATTACTAATAATTTTGAAATAGTTTTATATAAAAATTTATCTATATTACAAGTTTTACTGCACGAGATAGAGCACGCAAATCAACAAAAAATTGCTTATAATGATAATACAATAGAAGCATTAATAATAAGATTATCCTATTTGGTTGAAAATGGTTATGAGGATGCTTTATATGAATACTGTCCGGAAGAACGATTAGCAGAAATTAAGTCTTTTGAAGAAATAAGAAATTCAATTTATTATATAAATAAGAATTTAACTTATTTGCCAAATATTATTGAAATGGAAGAACTAAAACGAAAATTAAGAGGATATCACTATAAGAAAGGTTGCGTCACTATCCCAATTGTTGATTATTTTAATAATAGTAATAATCAAGGATTACTTGATGTGTTTGATTTGACCCATAGTGTTATGGATGATTATACTTTAAAAGAACGTTTTAAATATGGATTTCCGATTTCTATTGATGAATATGGTAATTCTATGAACAAACTTGTATTGTCTTTGAAAAAAAACTTTAATAATAGAATAAATAGTGTGTAGAAATTTGTTATAATTAATTTAGGAGTTGATATTATGAATGTAAATTTAAAGGATTTAAATCAAAATAAATACGGAGATAAATACGAAGATGGATACAGAATTGTTTATTTTTATGATAATTACTATCGAGTTGGTGAGTATTGTAAAACAGTTGAAGGTTTTATGATTGGATTTGCTGAATGTGATCCAATAATTGATGATGATGATATTCCTAAATTTATATCAACTAATGATTTGCTTAATAGATATTTAAAAGAACTAAAAGACGTTGTTGGTGTAGCTATATATGATGTAAATGGTGTGTGTATTGATAGAGTTAACAAAAATTGCAAAAAAAGAGTTTAAGTTAAACTTGATATGAACCCCGTTTCTTGGACAAAATAGAAACGAGGTTTTTATATGTCTACATTAAATTTTGAAGACAAAAAAAATTTATGTAATGATAAAAAAAATTGATTATCTTAAAAAAAGTATTTCTAAAAATACAAAGGAAATGGTTATAATATAGTTTAACAAAAGTGAGGACGGTCAACTATATCAAAAGTAAAAAAGAGAAAAGGAAATGAAACTGATAAAGAAAAAATAATAAAGATTAGAAGAAGAAAAAGTAAGATTTGTTAATGAACTTCGGTTAATATAATGACTAAATTAGGATTAAAAGGATTGTTTTCTACAAATTACAGCTTACAATCTACTAATTAGAAACAATTTATAAACTTTGCAACTTATAAAGTTCAGTTCAAAGTTTCTCTATTCTTATTATTAAAATTGATATTTATTAACAATAGTGCTATACTTAAATAGTAATTTTTGGAGGCAGTATTATGTCAAAAAGAAAAAGGAATAGACCTAATATATTTAGCATAATTATTTGGATAGGAGCTTTTATTAGTTTGTCATTATTATCTTATCAAATATATAAAGCTAATATTTTACCAATGAAATACTTTATGATACTAGTTGGTGTTATTGTATTTATGATATTATTATTTTTTATATTTGTTAAAAATAGAAGAGTTAAAACTTGGGTATTAGTATTTTTAAATATTATATTTATAATTATGATATCAGGATGTTTATTCGCATCTTATAAAATAAATGATTTAATGAATTTCTTAAATGATAATTTAGGTGCTAAATATGAAACTAATATATATTATATTTTAGTAAATAAAGATAGTATTTATAAAAATACTTCTGATATAAATGGTAAATTAGTTAAGTTAGTAGATGATATAGGGGATAAAGAAACTTTAGAAAATAGTATTAAAAAAGTAGTTAAAGTTAATTTTGGATATGTAGATAATATTTCTACCTTATTAAAAGAATTAGAAACAGATAAAGAATTAATAATAGTTGTTAACTCTGGTAATTATGATGCTATGATAGAAAATGATCAATTATTGCAAAATAAAGTATTATATAGCGATAAAGTTAGAATATTAGAAACTATAGAAATAAAGTCAAAATTAGTTAATAGTAATATAGATTTTGATATAATAGAAAAACCTTTTGTTGTTTATTTAAGTGGAATTGATACTAGAAGTGGTAAACTACCATCTAGAAGTTTAAGCGATGTTAACATGATTATAGCCGTTAATCCAAAAACACATAATATATTATTACTAAACACTCCAAGAGATTATTTTGTAGAGTTACATGGAATTACTGGGAGTAAAGATAAATTAACTCATGCTGGAATTATTGGCGGATATACACTATCAATGCAAACTTTGGAAGATTTATATGGAATAGATATACATTATTTTGTAAGAGTTAATTTTAATGCTGTAACTAGGTTAGTTAATGCAATTGGTGGAATAACAGTAGATTCTGATGTTAATTATTCATTTAGATGTGTAGCAAATCCTACATGTGTAATAAAACCGGGTAGTAATACATTAAATGGTGATTGTGCGTTAGCATTTGCAAGAGAAAGAAAAGCATACATAACAGGAGATAGGCATAGAGGAGAAAATCAACAACAAGTAATTAGTAAAGTAATTGAAAAGGTTACTAGTTCTACTACTTTATTAAAAAAATCAAGTGAGATATTAAATGCACTTACGGGTACATTTGAAACGAATGTTACAACAGATGAAATAACTTCATTAGTAAAAGAACAATTAAATAATATGCAAGGATGGAATATTAGTACTTATAGCGTTACAGGTAGTGATTTATATTCAACAACATATTCTTATCCAAATAATGAATTATATGTAATGCTACCAGATGAAAATACTGTTAATGAAGCTAAAGTAAAATTAAATAATATTTTAGAAAATAATCAATAAATTAATATAAAACTAATATAATATATTATGATTATATTAGTTTTAATTTTATTTATTCTATTAGCGTTTATTTATTCTTCATTAAAATTATCAAAAGAAAGTGATGAAAAATGAATTAGCTATATTTAATTTAATAGAAGATTGGTGTTCCAATCTTTTTATATTAATTAAAGCTTTTAATGTTAATAACTTAACATTTATCATTTTTTTCTTGTAATATTTGTGCATTTATGAATTATTTATATAAAAGTTATTAAATATTTATATTTTATGATATAATAGTTATTGATACGTATATAATATTAAAATGCAATGTGGGAGTTAAAGATGTCAAATAAGAAGAATAGAAAATTATTTAAATATTTTAAAAGATTTTTTGATATACTTTGTGCTTTGTTGGGAGTAATAGTTTTAATATTTATTTCAATAATAATAAAATTATCAATGTTACTTATTGGAGATAAAGATACAATTTTTTTTAAGCAAGAAAGAACAGGACTAAATGGAAAAAAATTTGAATTAATTAAATTTAGAAGTATGAAAATTACAAATGATGTAAGAGATACAAGTAAAGAAGATGAATTTACAAAAATTGGATTATTTATTAGAAAGACATCACTAGATGAGCTACCACAAGTAATAAATATATTAAGAGGAGAAATGTCATTTATTGGTCCAAGACCATGGATACCAGAATATTATGAAAATATGACTAAAAAACAAAGGAAAAGAGTTAGTGTACTTCCTGGAATTACAGGATTAGCTCAAGTAAATGGTAGAAATGGTTTATCAGTTATAGATAAAATTAATTATGATTTAGAGTATGTTAATAATTATTCATTTCTTCAAGATTTAAAAATAATTATTAAGACTATTAAAACAATTTTTAGTAAAGAAGATGCTTATACTGATAAAATTGGAATACAAAATGAAATTGAAGTTTTAAAAAATCAATAAATATAATAGGAAAGGATTCATATGAAAAAAGTATTATTTAGTGCAACTGTTGATTCACATATATTGGCCTTTCATTTACCTTATTTAAAATATTTTAAAGAAATGGGTTATGAAGTTCATGTTGCAACTAATGGTAAAGATAATATACCTTATTGTGATAAAAAACATATAATTTCTTTTGAAAGAAATCCATTTAAAATAAATAATTTAAAAGCAATTAAGCAATTAAAAAAAATAATAGAAAAAGAACAATTTGATATTATACATACTCATACACCTATGGGAAGTGTTGTTACAAGATTAGCCGCTAAAAAATCAAGAAAGAAAAATCATACTAGAGTTATATATACTGCTCATGGTTTTCATTTTTATAAAGGATCATCATTATTTAATTGGTTAGTATATTATCCAATTGAAAAATATATGGCTAGATATACAGATGATTTAATTACAATTAATAAAGAAGATTATCATCTTGCTAAAAAGAAATTTAACACGAGTGTTCATTATATACCAGGAGTAGGAATAAATCCAAGTAAATTTGATATAATTATGTCTAAAAAGGAAATAAATGAATATAGAAAAACATTGGGATTAAATCCTAATGATTTTGTTATGATTTTTCCTGCTGAAATATGTAAAAATAAGAATCAAGAATGGTTAGTTAAAACATTAGAAAAATTAATAAAAACCAATAAAAATATTCATCTACTATTACCAGGAATAGATAGTTTAAATAATCAAGTGCATAATTTAGTAAAAGAACTTGGACTAGAAAATAATGTTCACTTGTTAGGCTATAGAGAAGATATACCAAAACTTCTAAAAATATCAGATTTAGCAATCTCATCAAGTTTAAGAGAGGGGCTTCCATTAAATATTATTGAAGCAATGTATGTAGGTCTTCCTATTATTGCATTAGATGCTCGTGGTGTAAGAGAGTTAGTTAAAGATAATAAAAATGGATATATTGTACATAATGCTTCACAAGAAGATTTTGTTAAATATGTAAAAAAGATAATGAAAAGTAAAAGTATTGTAAAAGAATTTTCTAATAATAGTAAAGAAATGGTAAAAGATTATTTATTAGAAAATGTATTAGATAAATATATTGAGATATATAAGCATAAGTCAATAGCATATTTAAGATCAACATCTATAATTAATGATTCAAGAGCTACAAAAGAAATAATAGCATACAAAGAAAAAGGGTATGAGGTTTTTGTATATGGATGGAATAGACAAAGATTAGATTTAAAAGATTTAAAAGAAAAAAATATTATTTATAAAATGTATTTAAAATTTAGTGAATATGGAAATGGAATAAAAAATATATTTAAATTATGTAGCTTTCAATTGTGGCTGTATAATAATTTAAAAAAAGATAGAAATAAATATCAAATAATACATGCTTGTGATTTTGATACGGCTTATATCGCAAGTAAAATATGTAAAAGATTTAATAAAAAGTTTATATATGATATATATGATTATTATGTAGATTGTCATAACTTAAGTTTCTTAAAATCATTTATAGAAAAAATAGATATTAAAACAATAAATAAGGCAGATAAAGTAATTATTTGTACTGAAAAAAGAAAAAAACAAATAGAAAAGTCTAATCCAAAAAGTATTGAAGTGATACATAACACTCCCCAATTAGATTTTATACCTAGTAATCATAAATTTAATAGTAATAAAATAAAAGTTTGTTATGTTGGGATTTTACAAGATGGTAGATTATTAATTGAAATATCAAAATTAATTAATAAGAATAAAAATATAGAACTTCATATTGGTGGATTTGGTAAATATGAAAATTATTTTAAAAAATTAAGTGCTGAAAATAAAAATGTAAAATTTTACGGGCAAATGAAATATGATGAAGTATTAAAATTAGAGGATAAATGTGATGTTTTATTTGCAACATATAATCCAGAAGTACCAAATCATAAATATTCTGCTCCAAATAAAGTATATGAAGCAATGGCACTTGGAAAGCCAATAATAGTTTGTAAAGATACGGGAGTTGATGATATTGTTGTTAATAATAAAATTGGTTTTTCAATTAAATATAACGCACAAGAGTTCTATGAAGTTATAAAATCAATTGATTACAAAGAATATGAAGAAATATCAAGTAGATGTAAAATACTATATAAAACTAATTATTCTTGGGATATAATGAAAGAAAGATTAAAATAAGGGAAGAGGTTAATAATGAGATATTTAATGTTGTTAATAATTATGCTATTATTAATTTTATCAAAAAAAGATACTAAAAGAAAAAAAATATATATTTTTTCTTCTATGATTATATTAATTTTGTATTCAACTTTTAGAAACTATATTGGTTTTGATGTTTGTGTTGGTAATGATTATAATTCATATGTTAATATGTTCAATAATATAGAAAATTCAAAAATATTTAATAGTGGTTTTGCATTTAATATGCTATTATTAATTTTAAAAGCATTAACTAATAACTTTATAAGTGTAACTTTTTTTACGAGCACTTTATTAATATGTTCGGTGTATTTCGTTTCAACAAAGGTATTTGATGGAGATAATGATTATATATGGTCAATATTTATATTTATTTCATTTGGTATATATGACTTATCTATGAGTGCTATTAGACAATGGATTGCAGGATCGTTATTTTTAATATCTTTTAAATATATTAAAGAAAAGAAATTAACAAAATATATATTATTAATATTACTTGCATCTTCATTTCATACAAGCGCGATATTTTTATTGTTAGTATATCCTTTTGTTAATATGAAATGTAGTAAAAAAAAGAAAGTTATAATAACAATAATAGCTACAATGGTTTTATTTGTTATTTTACAAAATAGATTAGAATTATATATAATATCATTAATAGATTATTCGTATTACATAAGGTATATTAACCTTCTGGATTTGCCAAAATCAAATTTCACTTGTTTTATTATATCGTTATTTTATCTAATGGCTGTATTTTATTTTTATAAAAAAGGACTTAACAAAAAAAAATATATTAATCTAAAAATAGATTATTTGTTAATGTTTTGTTGTTTGTCTCTAGCATCAACTCAAAGTCCATTTTGCAATAGATTTATGCAGTATTTTATGCCCGCATTAATGTTTATAACACCAGATTTAATCGCAATGATATATAATAATGAAAAAAATAATAAATTGGTATATAAGTATAGATACCTCCTAACTGTTGGAGTAGTAGTATTCTTTTTGCTAATTTATATAATGTAAGGAAATAAAATGAAGAAAAAATTAAGTATAATAATTCCAGTATACAATACTGAAAAGTATATTGAAAAATGTATAAATAGTATTTTGAATCAATCAAGCAATGAAATAGAAATAATAGTTGTAAATGATGGTTCAAAAGATAATAGTTTACAAATATTAAACAAATATAAAAAAACTATTAAAATATTTTCCAAAGAAAATGGCGGATTATCATCAGCTAGAAATTTTGGCTTGGAACATGCATCAGGTCAATATATTTGGTTTATAGATGGAGATGATTATGTTGAAGAAAAGTCTATAGGAATCATATTAAGCATAATAAGTAAGAAAGATTATGATATTATATCATTTAATTACTATAAAGATTATGATAATAGTAAACAAAAAATAATAGAAAATCATAATATTAATAATAAAGAGAAAATTCTTATTAACACTTCAGCATGTACTAAAGTATTTAAAAAATCATTTTTAGAAGAAAATAATATTACTTTTGATGAAGGAATAATATATGAAGATTTAGCTTTAATTCCTTATTTATTTTCTATTACAGATTCAATTATTCATATTGATAAGTATTTATATAATTATGTATATCGCAATGGTTCAATTATGAATAATAAAGAATTTAAATTGAATGTAGATGATAAATTTATTGCAATAAATAATCTTATTAAGAGATTTGAAAAAAAAGGTATTAAAGATAAGTATGAAAAAGAAATAGAGTATTTAATTATCAAGCACATAATTTTTACATATACTTCAGAAATTTTTAAATATAAGAAAAATATTTATTTTTCTAGATGTGATAGAGCTTTGAAATATGTTAATGAATATAATAAAAATTGGTTAAATAATGATTATTTAAAAAAGGAATTTTTTGGTAAAAAAATATATTGTTTGGCATTTAAAAATAGGTTTTATTTTTTATGCAAATGTATAACGATAGCATTAAAAAAGGTGGGCAAAATATGATAGAAAAAAAGATTCATTATTGTTGGTTTGGTGGTAAGAAGAAACCAAAATTAGTAAAAAAGTGTATCAATAGTTGGAAAAAATATTGTCCTGATTGTGAAATTATTGAATGGAATGAAACAAATTTTGATCTAAATTATAATACTTATGTAAAGGAAGCATATAAAAGTAAAAAGTGGGCATTTGTAACTGATGTTGTTAGATTATATGTTCTATATAATTATGGTGGAATATATATGGATACAGATGTAGAAGTTATAAAACCACTAGATGAATTCTTTGATAATGATGGATTTACCGGTTTTGAATCTAAAAATAATATGGTGACTGGAATTATGGGTTGCAAAAAAAATAATAAATTATTTAAAGAATTATTAGATTATTATGATAATAGACATTTTATTAAAGAAGATGGTACTTTTGATATGTCTACCAATACAGTAACTATTACTAATATATTGTTAAAAAAAGGATATAAGTGTAATGATAAATATCAAAAGAAAAATTATTTAACGCTATATCCAAGTGATTATTTTTGCCCAATTGATTTTGAAACAAAAAAAATGAGTAAAACAGAAAATACAGTTACAATACATTGGTTCAATGGTTCTTGGATTTCTAAAAAACAAAAAATAAAAATGAAAATTTATTATATTGTTTCAAAAATAATAGGAAAGGAAAATGCAAAAAAAATAAGTAAAATGATAAAAGAAAGGAAATAGCATAATGAAAAAAGTAGGAGTAATAACATGGTTCTCATATGATAATTATGGTAGTATTTTACAAGCATATGCTTTACAAAAAACTTTGAAAAATCATAATTATCAATCTGATTTAATTAATTATTATCCACGTAATATTCGAGTTAATCTTTTTAATAGAATAAAAAACTTTAGCTTAATAGATCGTTTAATTTCTAAAAAGGAAAATAATATACAAAATATTAAAAATATATTTGAAGAATTTAGAAAAGATGAATTTACATTTTCTAGTTATTGCAGAACACTAACTGATTTATATAAATTAAATGATGAATATGATTCTTTTATTTGTGGAAGTGATCAAATATGGGCACCAACTTTATTTGATGAAAGATACTTTTTAGATTTTGTATATGATGATAATAAAAAAATATCATATGCTCCAAGTTTTGGTTTGCCTAATATTGAAAATGAAATGGTAAAAAAGAAAATATCAAAATTGATTAGTAATATAAAATATTTATCTGTAAGAGAAATGAATGGTCAAAAGATAATAAATGATATTTGTAATAAAAAAGCAAAATTAGTTTTAGATCCAACATTACTTTTAAATAAAGAAGAATGGGAAAGTTTTTGTGTTGATATAAAAGAAAAAGATTATATTTTATGCTATTTTTTAACACGCAATAAATCTAAAATTAAACTAGCCAAAAAAATGGCAAAGAAATTTAATAAAAAAGTTTTATTAATTCCGATAAATAATAAGGACTATTTAGAAAAAAATGTAAAAGTATTAAAAAAAATAGGGCCAAAAGAATTTGTTTCATATATAAAAAATGCATCTCTTGTAATAACTGATTCATATCATGGATCAATATTTTCACTTAATTTGAATATTCCTTTTATTGTTATTAAAAGATTTAAAGATAATGCATTATCTCAAAATTCGAGAATATATAGTATATTAAAATTAATGAATTTAGAGAATAGACTATATAATGATAATATTGAATATTTTTATGAAAATGCTTTAAATATTTCTTTTAATGGTTCTAATAAAATACTATTAAGAGAAAGAGAAAATAGTTTAACTTTTCTTTTAGATTCATTAAAAGAAAGTTGTTATTCTGATGAAAAATATAATGGTATTACTCCATTGTGTACAGGATGCGGTGTTTGTTCCTTATCATGTCCTAAAAAATGTATTTCTATAAAATTAAATAAAGATGGTTTTTATAATTATGAAATAGATAAGAAAAAATGTATTAATTGTAATTTATGTAAAAAAGTATGTGGACAATGTTCTAGAGAAAGTATAGAATTAAAAAATCTAGAATTATATAGTTGTTATTCTCTAGATGATAATGTACTAAAAAAATCAAGTTCAGGCGGTATGGCTTATGAAATAGCAAATTATTATTTAAAAAAAGGCTATAAAATTATCGGAGTAACTTATGATACCCAAGAAAATATAGCCAAGCATATTATTGTAGATAATGAAAGAGACTTATATAAATTATCAGGTTCAAAATATTTGCAAAGTTACACAATTGATGCATTTAATGAAATTTCAAAACTTGATAAAGCGGTTATAATAGGAACACCTTGTCAAATAGCATCAATAGATAATTACTTAAAACTAAAAAAAAGAAGAAATAATTTTATTTTAGTAGATTTAATTTGTCATGGAGTTCCATCTTATAATATATGGAAAAAATGCATTAATAAATTTGACAATATTAAAGATGTTAAATTCAGAAATAAAACACAAGGTTGGAAAAAGAAGACGCTTACAATAAATGGAAAAATAATAAAAAATAGTAAGTTTATGGATTTCTTTTCATTAGGAAATTTATATAATAAAAGTTGTTATGAATGTAATTATAGGGTAAGTACTTGTGCTGATATAAGATTAGGTGATTATTGGGGTGAAAAATTTAAAAAGAATACTACTGGAGTCAGTATGACAATAATTGCTACACAAAAAGGTAAATATATTTTAAATGAACTTAAGAAAAATAAAAGAATTTTTGTTGAAAAACAAAGCATAGAGGACTACAATAGAAATCAACAAACAGTTAATAGTATAATACCTGTCAATTATGAATTTATGTTAGAAGATTTTAATGATGATAATACTATAATAGATGAGTTACATAAAAAGTATTGTAAAAGACAATTGAGAAAAAATAAAATTAAAGAAATATTATGGAAAGTGTATATAAAAATTAGAAGGAAGTAATTAAGTGGAAAGAAATAAAAGATTAGCTAAAACAACATTAATTTATTTTATAGGAACATTTGGGTCAAAAATATTGATTTTCTTTTTAATGCCATATTATTCACATTTTTTGACTGCTGAACAATATGGTTCGATTAATTTAATAATTAATTTAGTTCCATTATTAGGTCCCATTTTTAGTTTACAAGTTAATGAAACAATATTTAGATTTATTTGCGATGAAAACAAGAAAAATAATATAAAAAATTATATATCTTCATCGTTGATGATATGGTTATTTGGTATGCTATCTTTTATAATAATTTATATTCCTTTATCTGCATTATTAAAATTTAATTATACAATTTTATTCTTGTTATATTTTGTATTAAATTATCTTAATTTATATATGCAACAAATATTGAGAGGATTAAAACATAATATAGATTATACTGTATCTGGTGTAATTTCTACTTTAGTGATTTTAATAGTGAATATTATATGTGTTCCAAGACTACAAGAAAAAAGTATATTAATTGCTTACATTATTTCTTCTTTAGTTGTTATAATTTATTCTTTTATAAGAGGGAAAATTTGGCAATATATAAGTGTTAAAAACATCAATAAAGAAAATATAAAAGATATGTTAAAATATTCTATTCCTTTAATTCCTAATCAAATAAGTTGGTGGCTAAATGATTTTTCAGGAATGTATATTTTAAAACATTATGTTGGTAATGCTGCCGCAGGTCTTATTAGTTTTGGAAATAAGTTTCCATCTGCTTTAACAATACTAAATAGTGTATTTTTATTGGCTTGGACAGAAAATACTATATTTGAATATAAATCTAAAGATAGAAACGAATATTTTTCCGTTGGACTAACTATTTTTATGAATATATTAATTATAATATCAACATTAATGTTACCTATAGTAAAAGTATATTATGATTTATTTATATCGCCTGAATATTATAAATCTATAAGCTATATTCCAATTTTATTAGTTGCTATGATATTTAATGCATTATCTGCTTTTTTAGGAACAATATATACGGCATCTAAAAAAACAAGTGAAGCTTTTAAAACAACAATAGTAGCAGCCATTAGTAATGTTGCATTAGATGTGATATTGATACCTCGTATTGGAATATATGGATATATATTTTCTTTATTAATATCATATATAGTATTTTATATTACCAGAAGAATATCAATTAATAAGTTAATAAAAGTTAAGATAATTAGCAAAGAGTATTTAAAATATGTAATATTATATATTTTAGCTGTAATTATATTTTATTTAGGTAATAATATTATTAATTTTATATATGCATTCGTATATTCTATAATAGTGATATACTTAAATAGAAATGTAATTAAAAAGATTATCAACAGTTTTAAATTAAAAAAGTAAAGTAAATAACAAAAGGAGAAATAATATGAAAAAAATAATGTTAGTTTTTGGGACTCGACCTGAAGCTATTAAAATGTGTCCGTTAGTTAATGAATTAAAATCAAGAAAAAAAGTAAAAACAGTTGTGTGTGTAACTGGACAACATAGACAAAT
>JAQXHG010000015.1 GCA_029007115.1 bacterium
TAAATGTATAAAATTATTGATAAATTATTGAAATTAAAATAATATTATTATATAATGTTAATGTTTTAGGGGCATGGTTTAACGGTAGAATAGCGGTCTCCAAAACCGTTTGTGTGGGTTCGATTCCTACTGCCCCTGCCATAAGTAAAATAGATGAAATATTCATCTTTATATATTGGGTTAAGTTTAAAACTTAACTTTTTTTATTAATATTTTATAAATGTTTTAGTATAATTATTTTTTCTAATAAGAAGATATAATAATATATAAGTTAGACTTTTCTACTAAATATTTTAGATTGTTTATACAAATTTCATCAAAAAGATAATTTATTATTGAATAAGTCTTACCTGTTAAGTTGGAAATTTTAATTAATTTTTTAGTTAAATTTATTAAGTCTGATAATTATATTTTTTGTTAACATATACTAGTTTAGACTTTAATAGAAAATAGTCAAGTTTAAATTATTAATCATTTATAAACGTTATTATTTAAATTGTTTTTTGCTTTTTTATTTATATTTGTTATACTTATATTAATGATTATTTAATATGTAGCATAAAATCATTTTTAAACTTTTAGATTAAGTAAAAAGGAGAACTATAAAAAATGAACTTAAAAGATAAAATAATTGATTTATTAGATAGATATATTTATGAATACGAACAAGAGTTAGAAAGATATGAAGAAAAATTAACAATATTAAGTTTATATAATGAACTTATAGATATATTAGAAAATAAAGAAATTCATAATCATAAGTTAGAAATTACTATTTTATTATCAGCAATATATGGCAATAATAGCGAATATGAAAGAATGTTTTATAAATGTTTGTATGATGAAGATATTAAAAATCAATTTCAAAATCAATTAAAGATAGATATGTTAGAGCAGGTAGAAGGATTTTCTGATTTAGAAGAAAAAGTAAAACAAGGAAAATATTTGGCAATTGCATCTAATAGAATAAAAACAAGTTTTAAATTTAATGTACCATTTTATATAAAGAAAATTGATGGAAAAAGAATGATAAGTGATGAACAATCTGCTAAGAGGATAATACAATATTTTGCCAATAAAGGAGATATTACTAAAAAAGAAGAATTATTATATATAAATGAAATAGAAATACATAATAGATTAATAACTGAGCAAAATTCGTTAGAAAAAAACTATACAAATCATTTATATTCTAGAATTCCAAATATCTTAAATATGGGATTTCAACAATTGGATACTGTTTTAATTGATGATAAAAATAAAACAACTTTAAGGAATCTATCAAAACAAATATATGATCATATAATTAAAGATCCTAATAGAATAATTGACATATTTGAGGAGTATAAAGATGCTGTTATGAATGAAGAAGAATACAAATATGTTATTTTAAAAGTTTTACATTTTATTGAGGATAATTTAATAGCTGCATATGAATTATTATTGGATGAAAATATATATAGAAATAGATTTCAAAGAAATATAATTATAGATGATTACTATAAGGAACTGGATGTTTATATTAAACTAAGAAAATATTATGATAATATTATGCTTGAAGAAAATGTTATTAAAGAAGAGGACATAACTGAAGAAGAGTTAGGAGATACTAATGAGCAAAAACAATTGTTTTTTAGTACAAATTCATCTGGTAAAGCAAAAGTATTATCAGATATGAAAGATATTCCAGAAGAATATTATGAAACAGTTTTATATTTAATAAATGGATTTAGAAATAATACTTTATCAAGAAGTGAAATGAAAATTTTAAGAAATGATAAAATGATGGATAAGTGTATTGAATTAAGATATGATCAAATAAGAGTTATTTTAAAGCCAATAAAAAATAATATTTATGCAGTACTTGGATTGTTTGTAAAGAAGAATAATAATGATGTTAGGTGTTATCATAGTATAGCAAACAGAGACATTCCTAAAATAAATAGTGAAGAGGGTGCAGAATTATATAGAGATTATTCTTTAATAATAATGAATGAATTAGAACAATTAGTTATGATGCAGGGAAGAAAAGGAACAAGATAAATTATATTTAAGTTAGATAAAACAACTTATTTTATAAAAGAATACAAAAAAAAGTTTTTTCATTTAATAAAATATGTTATAATTATTTAAGATAAGGATAAGAGGAGTGAAAGTATGATTAGTTCTGTATTTATAGGCTCAGGATTTGCAATATGTGGACTTGTGATGATGCTTTTAATATTAATAATATTTTTAAATAAAAATAAAAAATGGGATATGAAGTCTACTATATTCTTTATTACTGCTATTGTAACAATTATCGTACTAAGTTTAGAAATAATAATCTCATATACCATTATTAATAGAGACATTTATCCTACTTTAAATAACATTTTATGTAGATTTTATATGTTTTTTAATATATTATGGTTCTTTTTAGCCACTGGATATGTAATTAGTGTATTTGTCAAATTTGATAAAAATAAAAAAGAAATATATTTCTCAATAATATATGGAGTTATATCAATATTATGTTCTGTATTATTTGCTGTTTTATATAATTTGAGTTTTGATGTGTATATAGAAGGTGAGCCCTGTTTTATTGATGGTTCTTATTATATTATTATGAAAGTAATTAGTATCCTTTCAAGTTCAACTCATGTATTAATAATGACTTTAAATCGCAAAAAAGTAAAAAATTTAAAAATGGCTTCAATATTCTTTTTAGCATTTGCGTTTTTAGTGGCTAATGTAATTTTATATTTAATAGGTAAGGATTTAAATATATTAAGTATAACATTAGCTTTAACAATAACAATTTTATTCTTAACAATTGAAAATCAAGATATAAAATTATTAGATGAATATGAGAATATGAGAAAAGAAAGTATTAAATCTAGTGAAGCAAAATCGGATTTTTTAGTTAATATGTCACATGAAATTAGAACACCTCTAACGACAATATTAGGTTTTAGTCAAACATTATTATACAATGATAATTTAACTGAAGAAATGCTTAAAAAGGATTTAATTAGTATTAAGAAAGCAAATAATAGTTTAACTAGTTTAATAAATAGTTTATCTGATATATCTAGTCTTGAGAATAATAAGGTTGTATTAAGTGAAAGTGATTACAGTTTAGAAAACTTAATATTTGAAATATATAGTTATATACCACCAAAAATTAACAAAGAGAATCTAATGTTTAATATTAAGGTTAATCCTGATATTCCCAAAAAATACTATGGCGATGCAGCAAAATTATTTAAAGCTATCTCATATATAATACAAAATGCAATAGAACATACAAATTATGGAGAAGTAACTTTAACAGTTGATGCACATAAAAAAGAACATGCTAATTATGAATTAGAGTTTATAGTATCAAATACCGGTCATGCAATGAAAGAAGATGAATTTAATTTAAATTTGGATGACTACATTGAACTAAGTGATAAAGCAAATAATGCTAGTTTGGGATTAATAATAGCAAAAAGATTGATAATGCTATGTAATGGCACAATAGAGTTTATTAATAGACCTGGAGAAGGAACTAAATATATAATTAAAGTAAATCAAAAAAATTATACTGAAGATGAAAAAATTGGTAATATCTTTGCTAATCATACACATACTAATTTCACATCTAATTTTATAAATTGTAAAGATAAAAGGGTTCTTATAGTTGATGATAAGGTTAGTAATTTAAGTGTTATGACTGAATACTTAGAAAACTATAAATTTACTATTGTTACTGCTAAGAATGGAAAAGATGCAATTGCTGCTATACAAAGGGAAAGATTTGATATAGTATTTCTAGATTATTTAATGCCAGATATGAGTGGTGTTGATGTGATAAAAACATTAAAGTCATTATTACAGGTTTTACCGGTAATGGTATTAGTAGTAAATAATTCAGAAAGTTCAGATTTTGATAAGTTCATACAAGAGGGATTTAATGATTGTATCACTAAACCAATTATATTTAAGAACTTAAATAAATTAATAAATAAATACTTTAAAGAAGAATAGAAGGGAGTAAGTATTATGCTATATGGATTATTATTAGCAATAGGTAGTTTAATATATTTAATAATATTAATGATTATTTATTATAATAAGAAATACTTTGATATTGTTCAAGGAAGAATATATAGGTATATGTTATTTCTTAATATAGTATTTATAGTATTTCAAATAATAGCAGTATTGGTAATTTATTTTTCTCTTTCAGATGTAATTATATACTTAACTTGGAGAATATCGTGGTCAGCTTGTATTGGTTGGTATGGATTCTTTTATTTCTATTTTGTTGCATTTACCAATAACGATAATTCGAATTCATTTATATCTTTTTTGAAAAAAAGAAAGTTTTGTATGGGAATGGCAATATTTATTTGTATTGCGATTGTTGTTTATTTTATATTTTTACCATATGAGACTCAAACTGTTAGTAATATGACATATTTACCGGGAAAAACAGCATATATTGTATTTGTTTTCTGTGTTTTTCTAGATATATTGGTTATAATAAACTTAATTAAAAATATTAAAAATCTATCTAAACAAGACACAACAGTAATTTTTGCATCATTATTAGCTACAATTATATTGATGTCATTTCAAGTTAAATATCAGTTAATAACTTTTATACCTTTGGGCTTTGCAGTTGAAATGTATTTATTATATTTTACAACTGAAAATCCAGATTTATTATTACTTAAAAAGACTAAAGAAGTAAGTGATGAATTAGAAAAATCAAATAAAATAAAATTAGATTTTTTATCAAATGTTTCATATGAAATTAAAAATCCAATGGATTCAATATCAAGTTTAACAGATACATTAATTAATACACCTTTTAATGTTGATTCTACTAAGAATTATTTGAAACAAATATGTAACTCTGGATCTGATCTATTAGATATCACGAATAATATATTAGATTTATCTACAATTGAGACAGGTACCAATTTGGTAAAAAATAAAAATTATAATCCTAGTGAAATGATATCAAGACTAGTAGATATAATAAAAAATAAGTTAGGCTATAGTAAGATACACTTTAATGTAAGTGTTGATACTAATTTACCAACTATTGTAAATGGAGATGAATCAAAAGTATATCAATGTGTATTAAATATATTAACAAATGCAGTTAAGTATACTGAAATAGGTAAGATTACTTTTACAGTTACATCTAAAAGAGAAGGTAATAATGTTAGAATATTGTTTAAAGTAATGGATACTGGAATAGGTATTAAGGAAGAAGATCATAAGTATTTGTTTGAAAAATTTTCAAGATTAGATGATGCGGTTATAAAGGAAATAGAGGGTAGTGGTCTAGGCCTTACAATAGCTAAAAAATACTTAGATTTAATGGGTGGAAAAATATGGTTTGAAAGTCAGCATTTAGCAGGAAGTACATTTTTTATTGAAATAGTTCAAACGATAGTAGATCCTACACCTATTAGAAATATTGCATTTAATACAGAAAAAATAAATTATTCTGAAGGATATGATTGTTCAAATTGTAAACTTTTAGTTGTAGATGACGATGAATTAAATGTTAAGGTTCTAAGTAGAATGCTTGAAAGATATAAATTAAAATTTGATTATGTTGAAGATGGAGATAAATGCATCACTAAGATAAAATCAGATGAAAAGTATGATTTAATATTTATGGATGATAATTTACCAAACATTACTGGGACAGAAACAATGAAGTTATTAAAAGATTTAGCAGGTAATGAACTGCCACCAGTGATTATATTAACAGCAAATGCGATACTTGGAATGAAAGAGAAATATTTATCTGAAGGATTTAGCGATTATTTATCAAAACCTATTGATATACAAGAATTAGATAAAATAATTAATAAATATTTAAAGAAGTAAAAATACTTCTTTTTATTTACATTTTTTAAAGTATATTTTAATTTACTTTATTTAAGTATAATTCATAATTTGATAAAATTTATATAGATATAGGAGATAGATAGTATGGAAATTAATAAAAATATGTTTAGAGAATATGATATAAGGGGAATATATAATGAAGATTTAAATGAAGAGATAGCAAATCTTGTAGGTAAGGCTTTTGGAACAAAATTGGTTAGTTTAGGAATTAAATCAACGGTTGTCGCTTGCGATAATAGAATATCTTCTCCAAAACTTTTACAAAGCATGGTAAATGGTATTTCAAGTACTGGTACAAATGTTAAAATGTTAGGTCTTGCAACTACTCCTATGTGTTATTTTGCAGCAAATTATTATAATGTAAATTCTAGTATGATGATTACTGCATCTCACAATCCAAAAGAATATAATGGTTTTAAATTTTCTTATAATGGTATACATAATGCTTATGGTGATAGTGTTAAAGAAATATATGAAATAATAGTAAAGGGACAATTTGCTAAAGGTGATGGAGTTATAGAATTTTGTGATATAAGGGAAGCATATATAAATTTAGTTGTTGACAAGTTAAAATTTGGTAAAAGAAAAGTTAAGGTAGTTTATGATTGTGGAAATGGAACTGCTAGTATAATAGCAAAAGATATATTCAAAAGGCTTGATGGTATAGTTGATTATACTGGAATTTATGATGAATCTGATGGTAATTTTCCAAATCATCATCCAGATCCATGTGTATATGATAATATGACATCTTTAAAAGAAAAAGTTTTAGAATTAAATGCCGATCTAGGACTTGGTTATGATGGTGATGCTGATAGAATAGGCTTTTTAGATGAAAAAGGTAATATGATTGATATGGATAAGTTTTTAATTATTATGTGGAAAGAACTATATGATAAAGTAGAAAAAAAAGAGTGTTTATTTGATGTTAAGTGTTCTAAATCACTTGAAGATGAACTTATTAAATTAGGAGTTAAACCAATTGAATATAGAACAGGTAATTCATATACAAGAGCGGCATCTGCTTTGGGTGATTATCCACTTAGTGGTGAATTATCGGGTCATGTTTATTTTAGAGATAAATGGCCTGGATATGATGATGGAATCTATGCGGGGTTAAGATTGATTGAATTATTATCCAATACAGATAAGCCAGTAAGTAGTTTTTTAGAAGATATAACGAAATATTATTCAACACCAGAAATAAAAGTAAAAGTAGATGATGATAGAAAATTTGATATAGTTTCAAAAATGAAAAATTATGTTGAATCAAAAGGTTATAATTATATTACTATAGATGGAGTTAAAGCTAAATTTGAAGATGGTTTTGCGCTTATTAGAGCAAGTAATACAGGTCCTAATATAACCATGAGATTTGAAGCAACAACAGAAGGAAGACTAAAAGAATTACAAGATGAATTTACAAGTGAATTAAATAAGTATTTAATATAAATAATTTATATTACTTCTTTTGAATCATATATAATAAATCGTAAAGTAAGTGTTTATATTAATTCTAAATATACTACTAATATGATATAATTTATAGAGGGGAAGTGTTTGTATGCAAATAAAATACAAGGATATAAATATTAATTATTCATATTATGAGAATAGTTCTAAAATTAATTTGATTTTTTTACATGGTTGGGGACAAAATATTGAAATGATGTTACCTATTGCTAAACCGTTTATAAAAAAATATAATGTGTTAATAGTTGACTTACCTGGTTTTGGATTAAGTGATGAACCAAAAGAAATATGGAGTATCTTTGATTATGCTGATATGGTTGATTATTTTGCTAAACAATTTAAGATGAAAAATCCTATAATAATAGGGCATTCATTTGGGGGTAAAATAGCATTATGCTATGGAATTAAATATAAACCAAGTAAATTAGTGTTGCTTGCAAGCCCTTTTAGAAGTAAACCCAACACCAATAATATAAAGAATAAAGTATTAAAATCATTAAAGAAAATACCTGTAATTAATAGGTTTGAGGATTTTGCTAAAAGACATATGGGTTCTACAGATTATAAAAATGCAACTAAAATGATGAGAGATATTTTAGTTAAGCATGTAAATTATGATTTAACTGATCAAGTCAAAAATATTAAATGTCCAACTCTTATGATTTGGGGAACTAAAGATACAGCTGTACCATATGAAGAAGCAATTAAACTTGAGAAATTGATTAAAGGAAGTGGAATTGTTACATATGATGAATGTTCACATTATGCTTACTTAGAAAGACTTAGTCAAACAATAAGTGTATTAAATAGTTTTATAGGAGAAAAATAACATGAAAATATATTTTTTATTATCTTTGATAGTGTATTTGTATTACATAATTTTTAAGTCTAAAAAGTACCTTCATATGCTACAACAAAATTGGTATAATGATGGTAATAGATATTTGAAGTGGATTTTAAATAATAGTATTAAAACTTTTTTAACTATTGAATTATTTACATTATTATTTGTTATTGTACCATATAAATATGTAATATCTATTTTTACTATATTTTATATAATAGCATATTATGTATTTAAGAATAGAATAGGTAAAGAACAATCCAAAAAACCTCTTGTAATTACTTCTAGGGTTAAAAGACTTTATGTAACTGTGTTGATTTTGTATTTATTAGGTATTGTTCCCATGATAATTAATTATAGTGAAGATAATCTTAACTTTTATTATTTATACTTAGGATTACTTGCATATATTAATCCATTTATGATAATGGTAGCTAATATTATAAATAAACCAATTGAAAAAATAGTGTTTAATCATTATAAAAAACTTGCTAAAAAGAAACTTTATAGTATGAATAATTTAATTAAAATTGGTATTACTGGTAGTTATGGTAAGACTAGTACTAAGAATGCACTTAATGATATCTTGAATGTTAAGTTTAACTCATTTGCAACTGAGAAAAGTTTTAATACAATGAATGGACTTATGATATCTATTAATAATAAATTAGATAAATTTAGTGATGTATTTATTGCTGAAATGGGTGCTTTTAGGCAAGGTGAAATAAAAGAAAAATGTGATTTTATTAGGCCTCAATATGGTATTTTAACTACTGTTGGAACGGCGCACTTAGAAAGTTTTGGTAGTCAAGAAAACATTTGTAAAGCTAAATTTGAACTAATAGAATCATTACCAGACAATGGTATAGCTATACTAAATATGGATGATGAGTATCAAGTTAATTATCATATTAAAAGTAAATGTAAAAAGGTTTGGGTATCTATTGGTAATAAAAAAGCTGATGTATGTGCTAGTGATATAAAATTATCTTCAAAAGGTACTAAATTTACTTGTACGTTTAAAGATACTAAAGAAAAGATAGAACTTGAAACTAAATTATTAGGAAGTGCAAATGTATATAATATATTACAAGCGGTAGCACTTGCTTATGAGCTTGGTATGACTTTAGAACAAATTGCAATTGGAGTTCGTAAAATAGCTGTAATTGAGCATAGATTAGAACTTAAAAAATATGGGGATATTAATATAATAGATGATGCTTATAATTCTAATCCTGTTGGTTCATCTATGGCAGTTGATGTTCTTGGTATGATGGATGGTAAAAAGATTATTGTTACCCCAGGTATGATTGAGCTAGGTGATAAACAATATGAATATAACATGGAATTTGGAAGACATATAGCTAAAGTTTGTGATGAAGTAATATTAATTGGTGAAGAACAAACAAAACCAATACTAGATGGTCTTAAAAAAGAAAAATATAGTGAAGAACATATATATATATTAAATGATGTTAAGAAAGCTTTTCCATTAATTAAAAAGTTAAGTGGAAAAATAACTTATGCATTACTTGAAAATGATTTGCCAGATATATTTAATGAATAGGATGTGATAATAAATGAAGATTAAATTAGGAGTAATATTTGGAGGAGAGACTGTAGAGCATGAGGTCAGCATTATTTCTGCTCTTCAAGCAATTAAGAATATAGATACTGATAAGTATGAAGTAATACCAATTTATATTTCAAAAGATAGATTATGGTATACTGGTCATATTTTATTGGATATTGATACATATAAAGATTTTGATAATGTTAAAAAGTATGCTAAGGAAGTTACTTTATATAAGAAAGATAATACTTATTATTTAGGTAATACTAGAGGACTATTTAGAAAAGATTTGATGGATGTTGATGTAATTTTACCAATCGTACATGGAAATAATGTAGAAGATGGAAGTCTTGCTGGCTTATTAGAAAGTATTGGTATTCCATACGTTGGATCACATGTTTTAGGCTCAGCACTTGGCCAAGATAAAGTTGTTATGAAACAGGTAATGGCATCTTGTAATTTACCAATAGTTGATTACGTATGGTTTTATGATAATGAATATTTAGATGATAAAGATGGAATATTAAAGAAAATAAAAAAGCTTGGATATCCAGTTGTAGTAAAACCTTCAACACTTGGAAGTAGTGTAGGAATAAGAGTTGCTAAGAGTGAAAAAGAAATTGAAGAATGTATAGATGAGGCAATAACTTATGATAATAAAATTGTTATCGAAAAAATGATAGATAATCTTGTTGAGGTTAATTGTAGTGTTCTTGGAAATTATCAATTCCAAAGAGTAAGTGTTTTAGAAGAAGTTATGGGAGAAGATGAAATATTAAGTTATACTGATAAATATATTGGTTCTTCTAAGACTAAAGGTACTGCAAGTAAGGGTATGGCTTCAACTAGTAGAATTATACCAGCTAGAATCTCAAAAGATTTAACTAATAAAATTCAAGAGACTTCTAAAGAAGTATTTAAAATACTAAACTTAAGTGGAGTATGTAGAATTGATTATTTGATTAATTCTAAAACAAAAGAATTTTATGTTAATGAACCAAATACAATACCTGGTAGTTTATCATTTTATTTGTGGAAAGAAACTAATTTGAGTTATAAAGAATTATTAAGTGAATTAATTCAAATAGCTATCAAAGATTATAAAAATAAATCAAAAAAAGTTAAGTCATTTAAAACAAATATTTTAGAAGGGTTTAATGGTAGTAAAGGATCTAAAGGTATCAAGAATTAAGATAGTGTTTATAAAAAGTGAATACGATAGAGTGTATTCACTTTTTTACTTTTCTTGTTTTAATAATTCTAATTTTACCTTTAGTTTTAGAAGTATTTTTAATTCTATTAGTTTCTAAAATATATTTAACTCTTTTTGATACACCTTTATTACCATCTATTATATCTGCATTTGGAAATATTTTTTGAATTTTATTTTTTATATATGGATAATGAGTACATGCAAGAACAATAGAATCGTAATTATTATTTTTTTTGTCTTTAAATATATTTTTTAATATTATATCTATTTCTTTTTGATTATTTTGTTCAATTGCATTAGCAAGTTTATCACATTTAAGTAATGTAATACTTTGATTTTCTTTTTTATTATTATCAATTAAGATATGCATTCTCTCAGAATCAATAGTTGTAGGAGTTGCCATTACAAGTATATTCTTGTAGTCATTATCACATGCAATTTTAACAGCAGGTTCAGTACCAATAAAAATGGTATTTGAAAATTCATTTCTTAATTTTTTTATACATTTTGTAGTTGCTGTATTACATGCAATAATTATTAATTTCACATTATGATTTAGTAATCGACTAACAATTCTTTTAGTTATGTCATATAGCTCTTTTTCTTCTTTTTCACCATATGGATTATTTTTACTATCTGCATAATAAAGGTAGTTTTCATTAGGTAATATTTTTCTTATTTCTTCTAGTGTTTTAAGTCCTCCGATACCAGAGTCAAAAATTCCTATATAATTTTCATTGCTCATTTTTATAATTCTCCTTTTTGTAATAATATCAAGTATATTTAATTATACTCTAGTATTTAGTCTTTTACATATAACTTGTTATAAAAAAAGTTGTATCTTTACAAATAGCAATACATAATATAAATTTAATGCATTTATTTTTACTTTATGATAAAATTGATTAAGTAACAATATAATTAATTAGAAGTTAATAATATTTTTTATTAATTATTATTGATTTAAAAATAATATAGAAAGGATAAGTTATTTTATAAGATTAACTATTTAAAAATATGCAAGCAATTATTAATTTTATATTAGATTTATTTAAAGGATTAGAAAGTGTTAAATATGGTAAAGAAATATTGGTTTTTATTATTTCAATAATGCCAGTATTAGAATTAAGAGGTGGTATATTAGCCTCTTCATTATTAGGAATAAAACCAATTACAGGTTATATAATATCAATTATAGGAAATTTTATTCCTGTACCATTTATTCTTTTATTTATAAATAAAATATTAGAACTAATGGGTAAATCTAAAATTAAATGGATAAATAATATTGCTAAGTGGTTAAATAATAAAGTTGATAAAAACAAATCACAAATAGTAAAATATGGATATATTGGTTTATTATTATTTGTTGGTATTCCACTTCCGGGAACTGGAGCATGGACTGGATGTCTAATTGCATCAGTGCTCGGTCTTGATAGGAAAAAATCATTTATTTATATAAGTTGTGGAATAATTTTAGCAAGTGTTATTATGATGATTTTGTCTTATGGAATACTTGATAATTTAATATAGTTTACAAGGATGATGTAAAATTAAAAAGCTTGGCTTTAATGGCCAAGTTTTTTCGTGTATTATTAAATTGGAAGTGAAATAATATGGTACAGTTATATTTATTAATTGCAATATTTCCAATTTATTTAATAGGTTTATACATTTATAATAAAGATAAAGAAAAAGAACCTATTAGTTTTTTATTTAAACTATTATTTGCAGGTTTATTATCAGCAATAACAGTTATATTTTTTAGTACATTAATATATTTGTTTGGATTTGCCATAGACACTATTAACATGAGTACTTATGATATATTAATTTATTCTTTTTTACATGTAGCTAGTGTTGAAGAAGGTGCAAAACTATTATATTTATATTTATTTGCTTATAAAAGTAAATATTATGATTATACATTTGATATGATAGTATATGGTGTTTTTGTATCTTTAGGATTTGCTTTATTTGAAAATATAATATATATATTTAATTATGGAATGAAAGTAGGGTTGCAAAGAGCAGTAACAGCGATAATAATACATGCTTGTTGTGGAGTTATGATGGGATTATTTTTAGGAAAAGCTAAAGTAAAAGAACTTAATAATAATCAAATATCATATGCTTATAAAATATTTTCATTTTTAATACCTGTGTGTATACACGGAATGTATGATTTTTGTGCTTTTACAGGATCATTAGAAAATTTAATAATTGTATTAATAATTGTATTAGCAACTTGTATTGTTTTTGTAAATTATAATAGTTCTATTGATAAAAAATTAATAGATAGTGTTGAAAGTAATTAATGTAGACTATTAAATATATTTTTTAAATTATCATTAATAACTAAGTTTGCACGATTATCATATGGTGTGGAAGTTTTATTTAATATTACTAAATACTTTCCTTTAAAATAGTTAATTAATCCACTTGCTGGGTATACATTAAGTGAAGTCCCTGCAATTATTAGCAAATCACAATTTGATATTAGTTTAATAGATTGTCTTAAACAATTATCATCTAGCATTTCTCCATACAATACTACATCAGGCTTAATAATCCCACCACATTGACAAATGGGAATATCGTTGCAATTAAACACATATTTTGCATCATAAAACTTATTACATTTAGTACAATAATTTCTGTATATTGAACCATGTAATTCATATACTTTTTTATTACCTGCTTTTGAGTGAAGACCATCTATATTTTGCGTGATTATTCCTTTTAATTTATTTTCTTTTTCTAATTTAAATAAAAATTTATGAGTAATATTTGGTTCTTTATCCAAAGCATTCATTTTATCTTTATAAAAATCATAAAATTCTTTAGTATTATTATAAAAGAAAGAGTTACTTAAAATTTCTTCTGGATTATATTTATATTTCATATTATATAATCCATCCTCACTTCTAAAATCTTTAATACCACTTTCTGTAGATACTCCTGCGCCACCAAAAAACACTATATTATTAGATTCATCAATCATTTTTTGTAAAATATTTATTTTTTTCATAATTTAATTATACATTATTTATACGAAATGGTATAATATTTTAGGGATTATTTTATGAAAAAAAATGACAACAAAAAACTAAATATATATTTTGAAGATAAACATTTACTTATTGTTTATAAAGAAGGTGGATTATCTACTATTAATAATGATAAATATAAAGATAGTTTGTATTCAAAAGTATATGATTATTTACATAAAAAGAATCAAAAAGTTTTTGTTGTACATAGATTAGATAGGGATACTAGTGGTTTAGTTATATTTGCAAAAAGTGAAAAAGTAAAATTAATGCTTCAAAATAATTGGGAAAATGTAGAAAGAGAGTATATAGCAATTGTTCATGGCAACACTAAAAGTGAAGATATTATAAAATCTTATTTAAAAGAAACGAAGACTTTATATACATATTATACAAATGATAAGAATGGTAAATATTCAGAAACTAAATATACTAAATTATTTTCTAATAATAATTATTCTTTACTTAGAATAAATTTAATAACAGGAAGAAAAAATCAAATTAGAGTACATATGAGTGATAATAAAACTCCAATACTTGGTGATAAAAAGTATGGAAAAAAAGATGGTTTTAGAAAAATGATGCTTCTTGCTAATAAAATTGATTTTATTCATCCAATTACTAAACAAAGAATATTAATAAATTTAGAAATTCCTGATAATTATAAGAAAGTAGTTGGTTGTAGTGAAAGATAGAAAGATTTATGTGGTTTTAACTCAAACATATACTTGTATTGCAAGAGCAATAAAAATTATATCACATGAAAAATATTCTCATGCATCTATTGCATTTGATGATAAATGTGTAGAAATGTATTCTTTTGGTAGAAAATATATAAATTTTCCTTTTTATGGAGTTTTTAAAAGAGAACATATAGATTCAGGTCTATTTGCTAAAAATAAAAATTGTTTAATTGCTATATATGAAATAAATGTAACAGAAAGACAATATATTGAAATAAAAAATAAGATAGAAGAAATCAAAAATACAAATAAAGGATATAATATAATAGGTTTATTGCTTGCTATATTCAAAATAAAACTACATAGAAATAAATATTATTGTTCAGAATTTGTTTATGAAGTATTATCTAGTGATAATGTTAATGTATATAATAAAAATAAAATAATATTTAAACCAGAGGATTTAGTTGATAATAAAAAATTTAACATTATATATGAGGGGAAGATTAGAGATTTTATTCTGAATAGCTAACTTCTTTTTTTATTAATTTAGCTTGAACTACTAATTTTTTATATTTACCATTACATGTAGATAATGTAAGTATTATATCATCTGGAGTAACTATGGTATTAAAATTATATATCGAGCGATAAAGTGATGTATTTATATACATAATAAATTCATTTCGTGTGTCAAAATTAGTTGTTAAATAATAATCTTCATTTTTTATAATATATATAGAAAATATTTGCCATAAAGTCACTTCATTTTTTGTTATAACTTTTATTATTTGATTATTTTCATTTTTATACCATGATTCTTCTAATACATTAAATAAACTTCCAAACATAGTTTTATCTTTCCTTGAGTGTCCATATAATATATTATTTTTACTTAAGTTATCAATATCATTTCTGTAATCCAAAAATATCCATCCAGCACTATTTTCTTCTTTATTGAAAGAATGATTTAAATAATATGAATTATTCTTTGTTTGAACAAATGGGTAATTAATATTAGTGTTATTTACTATTATCCATCCAACTGTATCACTATTATATTTTACTAAAGTATCAAAATTAATATTAGAATTGATGTTTGAATTATTCTGTAACTCATCAATTATGGTACTATTCTTATTATTATCGATTTTCCATTTTACTATATTAATTAAACTAAATGTAGCTGTTCCAATGCACATAATTAGTATTATGATAAGTAAAATTTTCTTTTTCATTGCTAATATTATACATCATCGTTATGAATAAATAAATATTGTTTTTTTGATTTTATAATATAAAATAACAACTTAAATAAAAATAATATTAAGGAAGGAAAGCTTCAATAATATTATTTTTATTATTATTTTCTTCTATATTTTCATTATTTTCTTCTATAGTTACATAGTTTTCAGTTGATACTTTTTTAGGTTGGTAGCCTTTTATAAAGTAGTGTGTCTGTATTTTAGACGATGGAGTAGATGAATTTGGTAGTTCAGGCGGATTAGTTCCAACTACTACTTTGGATGCCACAATTCCTTTTGGAATCTTAAATTTTGAATTTTTTTCCATTATATTATTTACAATTTCTTTTTGAATTTTAACTCTTTCACTCCAAGCATGACTTGCCGTGTTATAAGTTTTCTTAGTTAATTCATCATATCCATACCATATTGCCACACTGTAATCAGGACTATATGTAACAGTCCATGCATCCTGTATTACATTAGTTGATAATCCTAAACTCTTAAGTCTACTTTCATCATAACTACTAGTACCTGTTTTAGTACTCAAGTCTGTACCCTTTACTTTAACACTCGAACTAGTTACTTTTTTTAACATATACGACATTAAATATGCCGTTGTTTCTTTCATGACTCTTTTTGGTTCAAATTCAAATTCTTCTACAATTTCTTGATTACTATTTTTATAAACAATTTTATTTATAGAGTGAGCCTCTATATATTTTCCTTTGTTTCCAAAAGCTGAGTATGCGCTTGCTAGTTGAACAGGTGATACTCCTGTAAAGCCACCAATAGAGTGAGCTTCATTTATATAACTACTTGTATCGCTTAAATATTCTGGAGTAATACCAAGCGATGTTACGAATTTATTTATTTTTGAATTACTTATCATTTTAAATGCTTGAAGAGCGCATGTGTTTCTTGAACGTACAAGACATTGTTCAAGGGTAAGAAAACCTTGATATTTTCCATCAACATTTCTCATTGTACCACCATAAGTGTATTTAACTGGTTTGTCATAAAATGGTGTATATGTAGACCAATTTAAATATTCAATACCAGGACCATAATCAAATAATGGTTTTGCAGTACTTCCTGGATGTCTTTTGATTTGTGTTGCATAGTTAAGTGAACGTTCACTAGTTTTATTTCTACCAGCGCCAACTGCGATTATTGCTCCTGTATCATTATCAATAACCCCAATACCAACTTGTACTTTACTATCTTTAAACTTATGTTTATTATAAAAATTATTAATTACATCTTGTTTCCTTTTTATCATAGTTGTATATATATCCATAGATATTTCATATGGATTATTACCAGTTCTTTCTATTACTTCTTCAATGACAGTATCAATAAAACCTTGATATTCATTTAAAGATGAATTTTTTTCAACAATATATTTACTTATATCAGCCTCTTTAGCAATATTTGCTTGTTGTTGTGTAATATATCCATGTCTCAACATTAAATTAATTACTTCATTTTTTCTATTATTTGTTTTATCCGGATTTACATATGGATCATATTCACCAGGTGCTTGAAATAAGCCTGCGATCATTGCAGATTCTATTAAGTTTAGATTAGATACATCTTTTCCAAAATAAACCTCACTGGCCATTTGTACACCATATGTCCCTGCACCTAAATATGGCGCATTTACATAAAATTCAATAATATCTTCTTTTGTATAATCTTTTTCTATTTTAAAAATGGATAGATATATATCAGTAAATTTTCTGATTATTCCATCTATACCTTGTGACTCTGTAGAAGTAAATGAGTTTTTAGATACTTGCATAGTTAAAGTAGATGCTCCTCCTATGTTACTTCCACTTATGAAACTAAATCCTGCCTTTAGAAATCTAGGTACATCCATTCCGTTATGCTCAAAAAATCTAGAATCTTCTGTTGCAATCAAAGCATCAATTAATACTTCTGGTAATTCTTCATATGAAACGATTTGTCTTTTTTCAGTACCTATGGTTGCAATTAAATCACCTTTAGAATCATAAATATTAGAAGATTCTCTTTTATATAATAAATCAGTATTAAATTCTGGTGAATTTATGTAGATATATGCGAAAAATCCACTAATAAGTAGCAACACTAAAAATATTACTACAATAGTAATTTTAGAAAATATAAATAAAAATTTTTTTGTATTATTATTTTTTTTCATAGGTCCCCTTAACTATTATATCACAATATTATTATGAACTTGTTTATTAAATTAATACTATACTTTTAAAATATTAGCTTAGATGATATAATATGTATATAAAGAGGAATGATATTATGTTAAAATGCGTTGTTATCTATAATCCTAATAGTGGAAAATTAACTAATAGGAACGAAATAAGGAAATTATATAAAATACTAGAAAATTATGGATACGAAACTGAAATAAAGTATACTGAGTATAAGGGGCATGCTAAGGAATTAACAAAAAAACTAAAAGATGTGGATTTGCTTATATGTGCAGGAGGAGATGGAACATTAAATGAAGTTATTTCTGGCAATATTGAAAGAAATAAACAAATATTGCTCGGTCATTTACCACTTGGCAGTGTTAATGATGTTGCACATATGTATGGTATGAGCAATAATACTCAAAAAAATTTAGTAATGCTTTTAAATGGTGTACAAAAAAATATAGATATATGTCTGCTTAATGGTAATCCTTTTGTATATGTTGCTTGTATTGGGGCTTACGTAGATATATCATATTCAACTCCAAGAAAATTAAAAGAAAAATATGGTAAACTTGCTTATATTATTTATGGTATTCAGCAATTAAAGCAAAATTTACAATTTCATAAAGTTAAATATGAAGTAAATGGTGTAACATATGAAAAAGAGTTTTCATTTATTTTTATTACAAACAGTAGTAGAATAGGTGGGGTTAACAACATATATGAAGATGTTAAACTTGATGATAATAGATTTGAAGTATTAATGTGCGATATAAAAAATAAATTTGATATTATTAAATCTGTTCATTATTTAAAAAGAAGAGAAATGAATGATATACCAGGTTTTACATATTTTAAAACAGATAGAATTAAGTTGATTTTTGATGAAGTGCCACCATCATGGTGTATTGATGGTGATGAGTTAAAACATAACCAAAAAGAATTTGAAATAACAATTAATAAAGATAATTATATGCTGCTTCCAACTAAAAATTTAAATAAGTTATTTGAAAGTGAAGAAGAACTAGATGAAAATTATGATGAATAGTAGTTTTGTTATATAAATAAAGTTCAATTACTTTGTTTCTTGTACATAGAAACAAAGTTTTTAAATGTTATAAATTTTGTCAAAAAAAGTGTAATATAGTATAAACAATCTTTAAAATGAAAAAAATATATTATATAATATTTAATAAGTAAAAAGGATGTAAATATGGGAATAGTTAGACCAATTATTTTTTTATTAATAGGCTTTGTAATTCTAATAAAAAGTTCTGATTTTTTTGTAGATGCAGTTAGTTCTATTGCAACAAATTTTAAAATGTCTAAAATGATGATTGCTCTTACAGTAGCGGCTTTTGGAACATGCGTACCAGAACTTGCAATTTCATTTCAAAGTATATCATCGCAAGCAGGAGATATAGCACTATCTAATGTTCTTGGTAGCAATATCGTAAATATATTGCTTATTGTAGGATTTGCTGCAATAGTGCATCCGATTAGAGTAAAAGAACAAGTTATAAAGAAAGAACTTCCAATATTAGTTGTAGTAACTTCTGCATTTGTATTATCGATATTATTTCACCTAGTTGGTTTTTCAAATAGTGATTTTATTTTAGATAGGCAGGATAGTTTTTTATTAATAACTCTTTTTATTGTATTTATATTCTATATTATCTCAGTTATAAGAGCAAAGCAAGGTATATTCGAGCATGAAAAACCAAAATATGGAATTGTTAAGTCAATATTAATAACTATAATATGTTGTGTATCAATAGTAATATCAAGTGATTTCGTTGTTGAAAATGCTAAAATATTAGCTGAACAATTAAATGTAAGTACTAAGATAATAACTATGACAGTAGTAGTAATTGGAACATCTTTACCTGAAATGACTATGACAGTAGTAGCTGCCAAGAAAGAGGAATTTGATATAGCACTTGGAAATATTATTGGAACAAATATATTTAATATAGGTATTGTTCTTGGATTACCATTACTTGTATATGGAGGATTTTCATCAGTAAACTTTAATGTTATTGATGTAATACTAGTGTATATAGCGGCACTGATGTTATATTTATTCGCTAGAAGTGATAGAAAACTTAGTAGAAGAGAAGGAATAATAATGGTCATTTTATTTATTATGTATTATGCTTATGTATTTGTTTCTTAAGAATAGAAAACATCTATTCTTTTTTTATTTGCAAATTATAGAAAACTTGCATTATATTATTATTTTATTTATAATAAATAATGTGTTTAAACAAGTATAGGAGAAATATTATGAAAAAGAGTATTTTAGATAGAAAATATGCTAGACGTGTTAAAGATATTACTGGTATGATGCAAATATCTATTGATTTAAAGCCTAATAGAAGTGTGAGCGATGTATATATTAATCAAGATATTGATGTTACTAATTTATGCAAATATGTCGAAAAGAAAAAGAAAAATAATGAAGAAATTACTTTTTTTCATGCTTTTGTTACTGGAATTGGAAAGGTATTATATAATAGATCATATTTGAATAGATTTGTTTCTAATAGACATATATATGAACATAATGATGTAGTTGTTTCGTTTGTTGCTAAAGTTTCATTTGAAGATAAAGCAGAAGAAATGATGATTTTAATTAAGATTGATGAAAATGACAATATAGATTCAATTAGTAAAAAAATAAAAGATAAAGTTGATTCTATTCGTAATAGTAAAAAAACTAATAAGTCAGGAGCTAATGCAGCTATAGATACTCTTGGAAAATTACCTAATATTATTAGGATTCCTATTGTAGGATTGTTTAAATGGTGTGATAAAAAAGGAATATTACCGGGATTTTTAGTAGAGGATAATTTATATTATAGTAGTATTATCTTATCAAATTTAGGAACACTTCATTGTGGAGCAATATTTCATAACATAACTGATTTTGGTAATTCTTCATCAATTGCTACTATTGGTGAGATAAGAGAAAAAGAAGTGTTGATAAATGGTAAAAAAGAAATAAGGAAATTCTGCGAGTTTGGTATTAATTTAGATGAAAGAATTGCAGATGGATTTTATTTCATAAAATCACTTCAATTATTACAATATATTTATGATAATCCTGAATTACTGGAGGATAGTGCCAATGAAAAAGTCGAAATTAAAAAATAATGAAGATAGACCTTGGATTAAATTTTATAAGGAAGGTGTAAATCCAAATTTAGATTATACTGATGCATCTATGGTAGGATATTTTTTAGAAGCTGTATCTAGATATCCACAAGATATTGCATATGAATTTTATGGTTATACTTGTACTTATAGAGAATTATATGAAAAAATAAAACAAGCTGCTAAAGGTTTAAAGGCCCAAGGAGTAAAAGAAGGAGATAAAGTTACTATATGTATGCCAAATACACCATCATCTGTTATTATGTTTTATGCTATTAATATGGTTGGAGCAATTGCTTCTATGGTTCATCCTTTATCTGCTGAGAATGAAATTGAAAATTATCTTAATCAATCACAAAGTACTGTATTATTTGTACTTGATTTAGTTTATGAAAAGGTTCGTAATATAATAGATACTACTAGTGTTAACAAAGTAATAGTTGGTAGTGTTGGAGATAATTTAAAAACATTAAAGAAAATAATATATAAATATAATTCGCGTGGTAAAGTACCAAAAATCGAGTTAAGTGATAGTATTATGACTTATAATGAATTTTTAAATTATGGATATGATTATGAAGGAGAAGTAATTGTATTTAGAAAACCAGAAGATCCGGCTGTTATACTATATAGTGGTGGAACTACAGGAGATCCAAAAGGAATCTTATTATCTAATTTAAATTTTAATTCACTAGCAACGCAATGTGCACTTATGGTTGAACAAAGTGGTAGAGGTAAATCAATTCTTTCAATATTACCAATATTTCATGGCTTTGGACTTGGTGTGTGTATTCACACTCCTCTTTGTAGTGGAATGAAGATAATACTAATACCTGACTTTAATCCTAAAAAATTTGTTAAAATAATAAAACAAAAGCAACCTAATATAATATGTGGAGTTCCGTCATTATTCGAATCAATGATTAAAAGTGGAAAAGTAGGTAAAAATGCTCTTTCATGTATAGATGTAATTATTAGTGGTGGAGATTACATGAGTGAATCACTAAAAAATAAAGTTGATGAATTTTTAAAAGAAAATGGCTCTAGTGGAGAAGTTAGAATTGGATATGGTTTAACTGAAGCATCAGCTGCGACTTGTTTAACTCCTACTGGAAGATATAAACCTGGATCAATTGGAATACCTTTTCCAGATATGTATTATAAAATAGTAAGACCTGGAACATATGAACAATTAAAACCTAATGAAGATGGTGAAATATGTATTAGTGGTCCTACTGTTATGTTAGGATATCTTAATAACCCTGTTGAAACAATGAAAACTCTAAGGATTCATGATGATGGAAAATTATGGCTTCATACAGGAGATATAGGTTCTATAGATGAAGAAGGATATGTATATTATAGACAAAGGCTTAAAAGAATGATTGTCTCAAATGGATACAATTTATATCCTACTTATATAGAAAATGTAATAAATTCACATCCTAGTGTTTTAACAAGTACTGTAATAGGTATACCTCATCCTTATAAAGTACAAGTAGCAAAAGCATTTATAGTACTTAATGATGGAATTAAACCATCAAAAGAATTACTTAAAGAAATTAAAGAACATTGTGAAATAAATTTATCAAAATATTCATTACCTGCTGAATATGAGTTTATGGATGCGTTACCAAAAACTTTAGTAGGTAAAGTTGCTTATACAAAATTAGAAAAATCTACTAAAAAAGAAGATATGGAAGTGAATAAATGAAAAAGTATGATGTTGTAATAATAGGAGCAGGACCAGCTGGATTATTTTGTGCCTATGAATTAATAACAAAAAATAAAAAGCTTAAAATTGCTCTTGTTGAAAAAGGTAAACGAGCACAAACAAGAATGTGTCCTATGAAAATTAATGGTGGAAAATGTGTTAATTGTAGTGTATGTCAAATTTTATCAGGATATGGAGGAGCAGGTACATTTTCAGATGGTAAATTAAATTTCATACCAAAATTAGGTAAAAGTGATTTATTTAAATATATGTCATATTCAGATGCTTATCAAATAATTGATGATACAGAGGAGATATTTACCAAATTTAAAATGGATAGTGATGTATATCCATCAAATATGCAAGAGGCTGAAAAAATAAAAAAAGAAGTTGCTAAGTCTGGAGCAAGATTATTGCTTATTAAGCAAAAACATTTAGGAAGTGATAAGTTACCACAATATATAAAAGATTTTACTGATTTTTTAGAAAATAGTGGTGTTGAAATATATGAAAATAGTAATGTTAAAGATATTATCAGTAAAGATAAGAATACATATGAAATTATAATAGAAAATAATAAAGAAGTTCTTGTTTCTAAAAGAGTAGTAGTTGCTCCTGGAAGAACAGGTGCTAAATGGGTACAAGAACTTGCTGATAAATATGAAATACCATATACTAGTCAGAGTATAGAAATAGGTGTTAGAGTTGAGGTTAGAAAAGAAATACTAGAAGACATTACAAATGTAATATATGATCCAACAATATTTATTAAAACGGATACTTATGCTGATGAAATTAGAACTTTTTGTACTAATCCTGGTGGTTTTGTTGCTAAAGAAAACTATTATGGTTTTATATGCGTAAATGGTCATTCATTAAAAGATATTAAATCTAATAATTCAAATTTTGCATTTATTAGTAAAGTTGGACTTACAGAGCCAGTAACAAATACTAGGTTATATGGTGAGAGTATTGCAAGAATAGCAAATACTCTTGGAGATGGAAAACCTATTATTCAATCATTAAGAGATTTAAAAAAAGGTAGAAGAAGTGAGTGGAAAAGACTTAATAAAGGGTTTGTAGAGCCAACACTTAAGGATTGTGTAGCAGGAGATTTATCACTTGTATTACCCCACAGAATAATTACTAATATATTAGAAGGTCTTGAAAAATTAGATAAAATAATACCAGGTGTTAATAATGATGAAACTCTATTATACGGTCCTGAAATAAAATTCTTTTCAAATGAAATAACAACAAATAATAAATTTAAATTAGAGGATTATGATATTTATTTTATAGGAGATGGGTCTGGTAAAGCAGGAAATATTGTTACAGCTGCGGCTACTGGGTTAATTGCAGCAAGAGATATAATAGAAAGTGTAAAGAAGTAATCACATTTGTGATTATTTTTTTAATTATAGATTAATTTATGTTTAAAAAAAAATCTTTATATGATAAAATAATCTATAGATAAGAGAGGTAACTATCGTGGGAAAAATAATATCATTAGTAAATCAAAAAGGTGGAGTAGGCAAAACAACAACAAGTATTAATTTATCTAGTTCTTTAGGGCATTTAGGAAAAAAAGTTTTACTAATTGACTTAGATCCACAAAGTAATAGTACGACTGGACTTGGAATAGATAGAGGTAAAATTAAAAAAAGTATATATAATGTTATAATGGGTGAATGTGAAATAAAGGATTCAATTATTAAAACACAATTTAAAAATTTAAGTATAATTCCTGCTATGATAGATTTAGCGGGTGTAGATATAGAACTAATTCAAATAAGCGTACAAGATAAAGAATTTATAATAACAGAACAATTGAAAAAACAACTGCAGACTATTAAAGATAGATATGATTTTATTATAATTGATTGTCCACCTAACTTAGGTATTCTTACTACTAATGCACTTGCTGCTTCAGATTCTGTATTAATACCAATTCAATGTGAATATTATAGCTTAGAGGGAGTTAATCAATTATTGCATACTATTTTAAGAATACAGCAAAAAGTTAATTCTAATTTAGATATAGAAGGTGTTCTTCTTACCATGTTAGATGGTAGAACATTATTAGGTCTTGAGGTTGTGGAAGATGTTAGAAAATTCTTTAATGAAAAAGTATTTAGTACAATAATACCAAGACTTGTAAAATTAGTAGAAGCACCATCACATGGTAAACCTATTATAGAATATGATCCTAAAAGTAAAGGAGCACTTGCTTATTTAAATTTAGCCAAAGAGGTGATAGAAAGAAATGGAAACAAATAAAAGAAAAGCGTTAGGTAAAGGCTTAGAACAATTATTTAGTAATGAATCTTTGTATGTAAATCCAATTGAAAAGGTAGAAGAAATAGAAAAAAATGCATCAAAAGAAGATATAGTCATGGTTAATATAAATGAACTTAGAAGTAATCCATATCAACCAAGACAGACATTTGATCAAGAAAAGTTAGTAGAATTAGCTAACTCAATTAAAGAATTTGGTGTATTAGAACCAATAATAATTAAAAAAAGTATTAAAGGTTATGAAATAGTTGCTGGTGAGAGAAGAAAGAAAGCATGTGAACTTGTTGGAATTGAGGAAATTCCTGCAGTTATAAGAGATTTTAGTGATGAAGATATGATGCAAATAGCATTACTTGAAAATATCCAAAGAGAAAATCTAACATCAATAGAAGAAGCAGAAGCACTATCAAATCTACTAAAAGTTTTGAATATAACACAAGATGAATTAGCTAAAAGGATAGGTAAAAGTAGAAGTTACATTACTAATCTTTTAGGTCTTTTAAATCTACCTGAAATAATAAAAAATGATATATTGCATGGATTAATTAGTGCTGGTCATGCTAGAGTTCTTAGTAAACTTGAAGATGAACAAAAAGTATTAGAATTATGTAAAAAGATCAAAGATGAACATATTTCAGTACGTGAATTAGAAGAATTAGCATCTAACCCAGAGTTTAAAAGAAAAAATCCAATAGTTAAAATAAAAGAAAAAGAAGATAATAAATTTAGTTATGTTGAAGATATTATGACTGAGTTAATTGGAAATAGAGTAAGAATAAAAAATAAAAAAATAATAATTCCTTTTAATAGTGAAAAAGATTTAGAAAGAATACTTGATATTTTAAGTGTAGAAGTGAAAGTTGATTAAAATGAATAAAGATTATAGAATTGGAAGTAAAGTTATTATGAAAAAAGAACATCCATGTGGTACTAATCTATGGGAAGTTACTCGTGTGGGTGTTGATATTAAAATAAAATGTATTAATTGTAATAGAAGTATTATGATGGATAGAATTGAGTTTAATAAAAAAATTAAGAAAGTAGAGGTGTACTAATGTTTAAAAGAAAAAGAAAACCTACACCGATTATGACTTTTATAACGCTTAGTATTATTACTATAGTGTTAAGTGGCTTTCTTCACTTATTAAATGTTCAAGCAGAATATAGTACTGTAAATAAAGTTACTGGTGAATTAGTTAATAATGTAGTAGAAGTAAAAAATTTATTTAGTGTAAGTGGTATTAGAAACATAGTTACATCTGCAGTAAACAATTTTGTTAATTTTGAACCATTATCAACTTTAATAATTATATTAATTGGTATAGGTGTTCTTGAAAAAAGTGGTTTTATGAAGACTGCGATTACATTAATGACAAAGAATACTAAGAAATTTACAGTTACATTTTCATTAATATTTATATGCTTATTATTTTCATTGTTAGGTAATATTGGTTTTGCTATTATGTTACCCCTTGGTGCATTATTATTTAAATATGGAAGACGAAATCCATTGGGTGGTATAATTGCAACATTTTCAGCTTTATCATTTGGAAGTGGTATAAATATATTTTTATCATCAATGGATAGTTCAATTTTAAGTTTAACACTTAATGCAGCAAGAACTATTGATACTAAATATACAATAGGTACATTCTTTGCGTTATTTATAATGATATTTATGTTAATAGTGGTTGCTTTTGTATTTACAAATATAACTGAAAAAAAGATTATGCCAAGATTGCCTAGATTAGAAGATAATTCTGAAGAAGTAGTTATTACTAATAAAGAATTAAGAGGATTAATTATAGGATTAGCCTGTGGTTTTGTATATATCTTGATAATTACTTATATGATAATACCGGGGCTTCCTTTATCAGGTGGTCTTCTTGATAATAATGCAGAGTTTTATATAGATAAATTATTTGGGAGTGGATCATTATTTAATAAAGGATTTATATTTATTGTAACTATATTATTTATAATAATAGGTTTTGGATATGGATTAATGTCTAAGACAATAAAAAATAGTAAAGATGCGACTGATAGTTTATCATACTCTTTAGATGGTATTGGAAGTATATTAGTACTTATATTTTTTGCATCATTATTTATTAATATTGTAATACAAAGTAATATAGGAAATGTATTAGTAGCATTTTTTGCTAATATAATTAGTGGTATTAAGTTTACTGGAATTCCACTTATATTGTTAATTGTTATATTTGTAGCAATTGCAAATATAATTTGTCCAGATTCATTAATCAAGTGGAATATATTAGTAGCTACAGTTGTACCTTTATTATTAAATGCTAGCATTAGTCCAGAATTTTCGCAAATAATTTATAGTGCGGGTGATTCCATGACAAATGGAATAACACCAGTATTTACATATTTTGTTATTTATATAGCTTTTTTAAATAAATATTATGGGGGAGATATTATGACAATGAAAAATGGAGTTAGATGTATGGTTCCATATAGTATATTTATTTCTATCGTATGGATAGTAGTTTTAGTGGGATGGTATATGTTAGGAGTTCCAATTGGAATAGGTTCAATACCTGGTGTTGTTTATGGCGCTTAAAGCAGGTATTATTGGACTTCCTAATGTAGGAAAAAGTACATTATTTAATGCAATAACAAAGAAAAATATTTTAGCTGCAAACTATCCTTTTGCAACAATAGATCCAAATGTAGGAATAGTAACTCTACCAGATAAAAGATTAGAAACACTAAATGACATGTATATGCCAGAAAGATTAATCGCAACTCAATATGAATTTATCGATATTGCCGGCCTTGTAAAAGGAGCTTCTAATGGAGAGGGATTAGGTAATAAATTTCTTTCTAATATACGAGAAGTAGACGCAATAGTAGAAGTGGTTAGATGCTTTGAAAATAAAGATATAATTCATGTAGAGGGTAATATAGATCCAGTACGTGATATTGAAATAATAAATTATGAGTTAATTTTAAGTGATTTAGAAATTGTAGAAAATAGACTTTTAAAAATAGAAAAGAAAGCAACTACTACTAATGATAAAGAAGGTTTATTTGAAGTAAGCGTTTTAAAGAAGGCAAAAGAATATTTAAGTAGTGGAACTATGTTAAGATTAGTTGAATTTGACGAAAAAGAAAGTAAATTACTTAAAACTTATAATTTGATAACTAATAAACCATTTATATATTTAGCCAATGTAAGTGAAGATGAACTTTTAAATAATGGTAATGAATATGTTGATAAAGTAAGACAAATTGCTAATGAACAAAAATCATCAGTAGTAATGATGTGTGCAAAAATTGAAAGTGAACTATCTGAATTAGAAGAAGAAGCAAAGAAAGAATTTTTAAAAGATTTAGGTATTAATAATAGTGGCTTAGATCAATTAATACACATAACTTATCATATGCTTGGACTTAAAACATTCTTTACAGTAGGTAGTGATGAAGTAAGAGCGTGGACATTTAAAGATGGAATGAAGGCTCCTGAATGTGCAGGAATTATTCATACAGATTTTGAGCGTGGTTTTATTAAAGCAGAAGTAATGAGTTATGATGACTTAATAAAATATGGTAGTGAACTTAAGGTGAAAGAAGCAGGAAAAGCAAGACTTGAAGGAAAAGAATATTTAATGCAAGATGGAGATATTTGTTATTTTAGATTTAATGTAACAAAATAAAAACTTCCAAAATTTTTGGAAGTTTTTGTTTAATTTTATTTATTTTATTTCGATGAATTTTTTTGTTTCTTTTTTTTCTTCTTTAGGAAAACTAACAGTTAATACACCATTGTTAAATTTTGCTTTGATTTTATCTTCTTCGATGCTTCCGACTGTAAATTGTCTTTTAAAAGAACCAGTAACTCTTTCTTTTCTGTAATAGTTCTTTTCTTCATCTTCTTTTACATCATCATGAGAAGCTTCAATAGTAAGAATGCCTTCATCTACATTGATAGATATGTCTTCTTTACTATATCCTGGAATATCCATTTCAATGTGAACTTCTCCGCCTTTTTCATACACATCACATTTCATAAAATCCATTTTACTCATTTTAGAAATTGGTGAAAAATCATCGAAAAAATCATCTAAATAAAATTTTCCTGGTAATAAACTCATTATTATCATCTCCTTACATTTATAATTATACTCATAAATTAGCACTTGTCAACCCTAAGTGCTAATTTTTTGAGAATTATTTACATAAATATTATACTCAAATTTGGAAATAATATTTATGTAGAAAGGAACATGATTTTTCATGTATGGTATTTAATATGAAAGAAACACCAAATATGATTACACCTAAAGATTTACTTTATATTGAAGATATGATGAATTGGAACTTGATAATGAATAAAAAAATAAAGGAATATTTAGAGTGTGTTGATAGTGCAGAAGTAAAAGAACTGCTTAATACAGCTAAAAAAATGCACAAGAAACATTTTAAAGAATTATTAACTATTTTAGAATAAGGAGGATAAAATAATGTGTGAATTTTTAACAGAAGAAGATATATTAAATGATGTTTTATTATCCGAAAAAAATATATCAAATTGTTATAGTATTGCTATAAATGAAATGAGTAATGCTAAATTATATAAAAAAATTATGAGTATATTTGAGGATACTAAAGATATATCAAGAGACATGTTTAATCTAATGTATCAAAATGGTTGGTATCAACTAGAGAGTGAAGATGAAACAAAAATTGAAACATCATTTGATAAATATAATAAAAAATATGAAGAATTATTTTAATACTATTGAAAAATAGTATTTTTAATTTAATTAATAAATAAACTAATTGACATTTTATATGATTTAGATTATTATATTTTACTAGCAGAGGGGTATGTATGAAAAAAGATAAAAAATTTTTAATACAGTTGGAAGAAGAACTTAGTGGTATTAGTAAGAAAGAAAAAAATATCATTCTTTTAAAGTATGAAAATTTAATTAAAAGTGAGTTAAAAAATAAAAAAACGATCACTAAAATAATAAATGAACTAGGAAATGTTCATGATTTAGCACAAAAAGAAAAAGATATTTTGAAAGAAAATAGATTTTATAATAAATTTTGGAAGTTTATAACTAAAGAAAGACAATTACCTAAAAAAGAAAATAAACCAAAAAAAATTAAAATAGAAGTAATTAGAGAATATGATATTGCAGATCCTCCTAAAGTTAAGAATCAAATAATTGATTCAAAAGAAGTAATCGAAATTGAAAAGCAAGTCGTAAAAGAAAAGAAAAACAAAACTAAGAAAAAAGCTAAAGAAAAAGTAAGATTCAATATTAAATTAAAAGAATTATTTTCAAATATTAATATATTTAAGAAAAGTAAGAATAAAAATAAGTTAAAAAAGAAATCAAATAATAAAAAAGTACCTGTTATTAAAGTTAATAAAGTTGATTCTAGATTAGAAATAGAAGATGATGAAATAATTTATCCGTTAACTAAAAATCAATTTATATTAAGATTATTGGGAATAATATTGCTGTTTATATTATTTGTAATTTGGTGTTTTATTTGCACATTATTTATATCTAGTATATTTGCATATTTAGATGGTGTTAAAATAATTGGAATAAATATTGCATTAATAGGGTTAGTTATATTATTATTAATTATAATATTAGCAATAAATAAGGCAATATTTAGAAAAAAAAATAATTTTAAACTAAATCTAATAATAATTATTTCATCTATAGTATTGATTTCATTTGGAGTTTCATCAACTATATATAGTATATATAAGTTAGAAAGAGTAAATGATGTTAGTGAAAAATATAGTATGACATCTAAAATAGAAACATTTAATTTACCTAGTAATAGTTCTTCAATGAATATATTATTTAATAGTGAGTATGATACTCAATATATTATAAAATATGATGATAATTTAGATAATAAATTTAAAATAGAAGTTAAGTATTATGAAGAATATTATGATTATTATATAAAAAAATCAACTAATGATATTTATATATCATTAAGTCCTGATTTTAGAGATAGATTGAGCGTATATATAAGCGATATTAAAGATAATAAAATATTTGATAATAATGAACTAAAAAGATATGTAGTTAAAATTACTATAAATAAAAAAGATTATTCAAGATTAATAATTCAAGATTAGTCTTTTTTTATTTCTTCTATTTTATCTTTTAATTCGTTTATAATTTTATATAGAGTATCTATTTCAGTATTGTTTTTTGGATAAAATTCATTAATTATTTTTTTTATTTTATTTATATCGTACATAACAGGATTATACACGCATTTTATTTCTTTTGAATTTATATTAACTTTAGTTCCTTGTACTCTAGATTCAATTAGATTTTGACAACTTGCATTAGTAAGAATAGTTTGACCAACTAATATTATCCAGTTTCCAACTAAATTTTGTTCAGATGTATTTAAATTATCAACTAATATTAATCCTAATATAAATGCAACAGATGTAGATAAACGAGGATTAAGATTAAATAGGTCATTAAAACTTTTATTCATATTTAAATATATGTTTAATATAATAAAAAAACTCAAGAAGCCTTGAGTTAATTTCAACATGGCGCCCGATGCAGGACTCGAACCTGCGACCTAACGGTTAACAGCCGTGCGCTCTACCGACTGAGCTAATCGGGCACTACATGAAATATTATATGCTAAGTATTTGTTTTTGTCAATAAAAAATGTAGACATTTTTATATTAAATTGCTAAAATTGATACATAAGAGGGAAAAATATGAAAGATGATTTAGAAATTGTTGAATTTGATAATAAAATGAATACTAATAAATTAGATGATTTATCTAATCAAAATGAGTACTCTGACAACAATTCTACTAATGTAGTAGATAAAAGAATGCAAAAAGTCAGCATTTTAGAAACTTATGGTGAAAATTTAAGTAAGAAAGAATATGTTACTAATCCTGCGATTGGAAGAGAACATGAAATAGAGCAAGCTATAGAAATACTTTTAACTCCTGAGAAAAGTGCTTTACTTGTAGGTAAAGCTGGTGTAGGTAAAACTGCAATAGTAGAAGGTATTGGATATAGAATGGTAACTGGTAATATACCAAATGCTCTTAAACCTTATGAATTAATAAAAGTTAATATTTCAAGTTTACTTGGTGAAACAATAAGTGAAGGACATAGTGAAAATAGACTTCAATTGTTAGTAGATGAACTAAAGACTAAAAAGAATATACTATTATTTATAGATGAGGTTCATTTGCTTGTTAATAGAAATACAAGTAACATGAGTATAGATTTTGCTAATATGTTAAAACCAGGATTAGATCGTGGTGATATAAAAATGATTGGTGCGACAACTTATGAAGAATATGAAGCATATATTTTAAGAGATAGAGCATTTCTTAGAAGATTTTTAAAAGTTGATGTAGCAGAACCTACTCAAGATCAATGTACTCAAATATTAATGGGAACATATCCTAAATATGAAAAAAGAACAGGTATTAAAATGGGATATACTGACTTTATTCGTGAAAAGATTTTTAGATTTATTGTTGAAATGACTGATGAGTATAAAAGAATATATGAAATAGGTAATAGATATCCAGACATTGCGTTGACAATTGTTATGAGTGCATTTTCAATGGCTTTATATGAAAATGAACAAGAGGTTAAAATTAAACATTTTTATAAAGCAATAAAAAGAACTAAAGTTATATATGAAGATTCTAAAGTTAAAGAAATTGCCAAATTTAAAGAATTATTTAAGGATTTAATAAGCGAAGAGAATTTAGATTTGGACTCATTGAACTAATTAAGTGTAAATAATTACACTTTTTTTATTTTGTATATAATTTTATAATTATGTTTTTAAACTATATAATAATTAAATTTTATTTAGTAAAAAATATTATTATAGTTATACTTTAAATACCTAAAATTAAATTATAGTCATTTGATTACTTTATATATATTATTTATACTTCTTTTATAGAAAGGAAAAATATATGAAAAAAGCAATAAAAGTAAGAAATTTGAATAAAAGTATAAATGGTAGAGAAATACTTAAAGATATTAATTTTGATATTTATGAAGGAGAAATAGTTGGTTTAATAGGCCCTAACGGAGCAGGAAAAAGCACACTATTAAAAATAATGAGTGGGCTTTATTCCATTGACTCTGGAGATATTTATTATTATGATATCGATTTAAAAAAAGATTTTGAAAAAGCTATGTCAATGATAGGTACCATTATTGAGTCACCTGATTTATATAAGAATTTAAGCGGTGAAAAAAATTTAGAAGTATTTAAAAACATGTTTAAAGGTGTAAATGAAGATACTATTAAGGAAATAGTTTGTATTTTAGAAATGGAAAAGTTTTTAGGTAAGAAATTTAAGACTTATTCTCTAGGTATGAAAGAGAGATTAGCTATAGCTAATACATTAATTAATAAACCTAAAATATTAATCTTAGATGAACCTACTAATGGATTAGATCCAATAGGTATTAAAAGAATATTTAGTTTGTTGAAGAGTATGAAAGATACTACTATTATAATATCATCACATATGTTGTCTGAAATACAAAGTTTATGTAATAAAATTATATTTATAAATGATGGTAAAATAGTTAGTATAAAACATGATGATAAAAGTGAAAAAAAGAAAAATATTATCTTTGAGGTAGATGATTTTTCTAAAGCAAGATTACTTATGAATAAATATTGTATTAATGAAGAATTAGAAATATATGAAACAGATGAAACTATAAGTATGATTAATAAAGAATTAATTAATAATAATATAAGAGTATATAGAATATATGAAAATAATAAAACATTAGAAGAACAATTCTTTGATATGGTGAGCAATGATAAAGTTAATTAATAATGAATTTATTAAGTTAGGAAAAAGTAAACTAATATTTATTCAACTTATATTTATTTTAATTATTTTATTACTTTATAAATTGGATTATTTAAAAGAAACAATTTATAATTATATTCCTTTTGTTGAAATTACAATTAGTATATTGTATTCTGGTATAATTAGTAAAGAAATAGATGATGGTACGATTAGATATTATTTAACAAAGCCCTTTAAAAGATGGAAAATATATTTATCAAAATATATTACAATTATAATTTCAGCTATTATAATTTTAGTTACAATATTAATAATGTTTATAGTTTTATATAGAGATATTGATTTCGAATTTATTATAAAATATCTAAAATATTCGATTCCGTTATTATTGTGTTGCTCAATTATATTATTTAATTCTGTAATAATAAAGAATGCTTCTATTTGTGCAAGTATTAATATATTTCTTATAATATTTGGTATAGTAATTTCTCAAATATTATTTGGGTTAAATATATTAATTGTAGAATATACTTTTTTACCATATTTAGATTTTTCTATTTTTAACGATTTATTAACAATTAAAAGTATCAATTTAGAATTTAATACTTGTTTATCTTTATATAAAGGTATAATTGTTGACATACTTTACACAATTTTATTTTATATTTTAGGAAATATTTTATTCATAAAAAAAGATATTAAAAATTAATATCCCTTTGATTTATAATATTCTAATAATTCTTTAAATCTAGCATAGTGAACAACTTCTCTTTGTCTTAAAAAACTAAGAGGTGCTAGAATACTTTCATCACTTGTTAAATCCATTAAGTTTTCATAAGTAGCTCTTGCTTTTTCTTCTGCCGCTAAATCTTCCTGTAAATCCACTATTGGATTTCCTGTTGTTGCTATATAAGCAGATGTAAATGGAATACCATTAGAGTCCATTGGATAAACTCCTTTTTTGTGTTGAACATACCAAGGCTCTAATCCATATTTCTTAACTTCATCTATTGTTGCATCTTTAATTAATTGATGTATCATGGTACAAATCATCTCAACATGCCCAAGTTCTTCACATCCAATATCATTAAGTAGGGCTTTTCCTTTGTCATCTGGCATTGTAAATCTTTGAGTCAAATATCTTAATGCGGCTCCAAGCTCTCCTGATGGTCCACCAAACTGATCTACTAATAATTTTGCCATTTTTAAATCTTTAGATTTGATATTAATTGGATATTCTAATATTTTTTCATATTTAAACATATTAATTACCTCCTTTATCCCATGGCCAAGGATTATTTATCCAAGTCCATTTTTCAGTACTATTAACATTACTTGTACATAAAGGTCCATATGTATTAATATATTTATTTTTTAGACTATCTAATGTTTTAGAATATTCATTATATTTCTTTAATATTTCTTTATCATTAGGATGAGTATCTAAATATAAATTTAAATCTTTCAGTGCGAATATATAAGATTGTATATTATAGAGTAATTTATCTTTTTCAGTAGAAACCTTTAATTTGTAAATATGGTTTTTATATTTAGAGTATAAATCTCTAAACATATTTCCTTTATTAAAGCCTTCATCAACACTATAGAGTTTAGAATCTCTATTGTAATTAAAATCATTCATTTTAAAATCAATGTCTGTATAATCATTAAATTCAAAATAATTATTCTCTTCTGTAAAATACACTTTTTTCACCTTCCTAGACTATTCTATGAAGACATTTATATGTTTGTCTGGACATATGACTATAAAAAAATGTAAATTATACAAAAAAACTTGTATATGATTTTATATTAATGATACAATAATTATGTTAATAAAAATATTTCTATATTGAAATAAGTAAAATAAATAATAATAGACAGTTTTCATAATGATAGAAAAGTGAGGTGAGAGTCGAGATTTGTCTACTCGACAATATATGCAGTATAAAATAACAGCTTATGATGAAGATGAAACTATTGAGTTAGCTCAAAATATTGAATCTGAGAAGTTTGCTAATATGGTAATTTGCTTAGAAGGAGATTTAGGCAGTGGAAAGACAGTTTTTGCTAAGGCTTTCGCATTAGCAATGGGTATAACTGAAAATATTACTTCTCCAACATTCAATATAATTAAAGAATATGAGGGTGAAATGAAACTTTTTCATATGGATGTTTATCGTTTAAGTGATGTTAAGCAAGATATTGGAATAGAGGAATATTTTATTAAGAAAGGCATTTGTATTATTGAATGGTCTGATTTAATTGAAGATATTTTACCAAAAAATAGATTAGATATTAAAATAAGAATTATTGATGAAAATACAAGACAATTTATAATAACACCGCATGGTAGTAAATATGAAGATTTGTGTGAAAGAGTTTTATAAACTCTTTTTTAAATATATTTTTTATGATAAAATGTTATAAGAATAAGGAGGAGTATATGAAAAAAATATCAATAGATGATTTAAATAAAATAGATGCCTATTTTAGAGCAGCAAATTATCTATCATTAGGACAATTATATTTGAAAGATAATCCATTGCTAAGAGAAGAATTAAAGATTGAGCATGTTAAACCTAATGTAGTTGGACATTGGGGAACAGCACCTGGACAAAATTTTGTATATGTACATCTAAACAGAATAATTAAAAAGAATAATCTAAATATGATATATGTATCTGGTCCAGGACATGGTGGTCAAGCAATGGTTGCTAATACATATCTTGAGGGTAGTTATAGTGAAGTTTATCCAAATATTACTGAAGATGAAGCAGGTTTAAAAAAGTTATTTAAACAATTTAGTTTTCCAGGAGGGGTTAGTTCGCATGTAGCACCAGAGACCCCGGGAAGTATTAATGAAGGAGGAGAACTTGGATACTCACTTGCTCATGCTTATGGAGCTGTACTTGATAATCCAACATTAATAGCAGCTTGTGTAATTGGTGATGGTGAAGCAGAAACGGGTCCTCTTGCGGCTTCTTGGCATTTAAACAAAATTATTAATCCATTAACAGATGGTATTGTATTACCTATTTTACACTTAAATGGATATAAGATTGCTAATCCAACAATATTAGCTAGAATTCCTGAAGATGAGTTAATTAAATATTTTGAAGGATGTGGATATCATCCATATATAGTTGAGGCTGATTCAACAATGAAAATGCATGAATTAATGGCAGAAACATTAGATAAATGTATAGATGATATAAATGAGATTAAATCTAAAGAAAGAATTATTAAAAGGCCAATGTTTCCAATGATAATTTTAAAAACACCAAAGGGATGGACAGGACCTAAGAAAATAGATAATAAAATGGTAGAAGGAAGTTTTAGAGCACATCAAGTTCCTGTTATTGTTAATAAAGAACATATGGAAAATTTAAAAATATTAGAAGCATGGCTTAGAAGCTATAAACCAGAAGAACTATTTGATGAAGAAGGAAAATTGATACCTGAATTAAAAGAACTAGCTCCAACGGGTGACTTTAGAATGGGAATGAATCCTAATACTAATGGTGGCAAGTTGTTAGAAGAATTAATAATGCCTAATTTTAGAGAGTATGGTTTAGATATTAAAAAACCAGGTGAAGTAATAGCACAAGATATGATGGAACTTGGAAAATTTATAAGAGATATTATTAGACTAAATGAACATAAAAAGAATTTCAGAATATTTGGTCCAGATGAAGCATTATCAAATAGACTAAATCATGTATTTGAAGCAACATATAGACAATGGAATGGAATTACTTATGAAACTGATGAATATTTAAATAAGTATGGAAGGGTAATAGATTCAGTATTATCTGAACATATATGTGAAGGTTTATTAGAAGGTTATTTATTAACAGGTAGACATGGATTCTTTCATAGTTATGAAGCATTTATAAGAGTTGTCGATTCTATGGCATCACAACATGCTAAATGGCTAAAAGTTACAAAAGAATTACCATGGAGAAGAGATATAGCATCATTAAATTATGTTTTAGCATCATATGTATGGCAGCAAGATCATAATGGATTTACTCATCAAGATCCAGGATTTTTGAATCATATGGTTACTAAAAAAGCAGATACAACTCGTATATATTTACCACCAGATACTAATACACTAATTTCATGTTTTGATCATTGTATTAGAAGTAAAGGATACATAAATGTAATTGTTGCATCAAAACATCCAAGACCACAATGGTTAACAATGGAACAAGCTATTAAACATTGCACTAAAGGTCTTGGAATTTGGGAATTTGCTAGTAATGATAATGGTAGTGAACCAGATGTAGTCATGGCTTGTGCTGGAGAAACACCTACTGTTGAAACATTAGCTGCAACTAAAATATTAAGAGAACATTTTCCTAAATTAAAAATAAGAGTAGTTAATGTTGTTGATTTAATGAAATTACAAAGTCCTGATAATCATCCACATGGTCTTGAAACAGAAGAATTTGATAGTTTATTTACGAAGAAAAAGCCTGTTATATTCGCATTTCATGGTTATCCACATTTAATACATCAACTTGCTTATAAAAGAACAAATAAAAATATTCATGTACATGGATATATTGAAGAAGGTACAATTACAACTACTTTTGATATGAAAGTTCAGAATAAATTAGATAGATTTCATTTAGTAATGGATGCATTAAAATACTTACCACAACTAGGTGATAAAAGAACTGCTTTAATGGAATGGTGTAAAGATAAATTGATTGAACATAAAGAATATATTCATGAATATGGTGAGGATATGCCAGAAATTAAAAACTGGAAATGGGAAGATTAAAATATAAGAATAAAAAAATCAGATGAAAAATCTGATTTTTAATTTCAGAAAAAAAGAATAAAACTATTTTTCATAATTTAATATTTCTTCTGAATCATCTAAATGTATTTTTTCTCTTCCGATGATCTGATAATTTTCATGACCTTTACCTAATAATAAAATAATATCATCTTTTTCTAACATATCAAGTCCATATTTAATAGCTTCTTTTCGATCATAAATAACTTTATAATTTTCTTTTTTAACACCTGATAAAATATCAGCCATTATTTTAGTAGGATCTTCTGTTCTAGGATTATCATTAGTAAATATAACAAAGTCGCTTAATTCTGTTGCAATTTTTCCCATAATAGGTCTTTTTTTAGGATCTCTATCGCCACCACAACCAATAATTGTTATAATTCTATTCTTTTTAAGATCGTTGTATGCAGATATTACTTTTAATACAGCATCTGGTGAATGAGCATAATCTACAACAGCATATCCATTTTTTATTTTATATGTTTCACATCTGCCTTTAGGTGCTTTTAATATATTAGAATTTTGAATTATCTTTTCAATAGAAATTCCAAATTGGTTAACGACACTTAGCATAGTTAAATAATTATATATATTAAATTTGCTATTTAATGGAATGTTTACATTATATTCTATATTATTATATTCAAATGTTAAGTCTGTACTAGATGGATTAGTTATATAATTTATTATTTTGTAGTCACCATTATTTCCAAATGTTATAAATTCGTGTCCATCTTTTTTAAATGAGTTGTGTTTTTCATCATCACAGTTTGCTATTATTTTAGCATCATCTGTTAACTGATCTAATATAAGTAATTTAGCATTTAAATAGTTATCCATAGTTTTATGATAATCAAGATGATCTTCAGTTAAGTTAGTAAATCCAATTAAGGAAAATCTAATACCATATAATCTATCATAAGATAAGGCTTGTGAACTTACTTCCATTATTATTATTTTACATCCTTGTTCTTGTGCTTTTACGAGTAATTTATATAATACTAAAATATCAGGCGTAGTGTTGGGCAAATCTATGTGTTCATCTTTATAATAAAATCCCAATGTTCCAATATAGGCAGTATCAAGACCAAGTTGTATTAACATTTGATATATTAAATAGCAACTAGTGGTTTTTCCATTTGTACCTGTAATTCCAATTATGTTTAATTTCTCAATAATATTTCCATATTCTTTATATAATATTTCTTTTTGATATTGTGTAGTGTCTTTTACTTTTTCATATGGTATATTTATATCTAAATCTTTTTCACATATTATTTTTTCTGCGCCTTTTTCAATTGCTTTTTCTATATAATTATGCCCATCAACAGTTAATCCTTTAATTGCAATAAATGTTTGTCCTTTTGTCACTTTTCTTGAGTCATTTTCATATTTAAACACTTTAATCACATCCACTTATATTATAGCATAATAAAAATAATTGTTGAAATAAAATAATCCACATTATTTTGTTGTGGATAAAAAGTTTTTTTTATATAATATATGAAAGAGGTGTAGTATGAAAAAAAAGAACAAAAAAATAAAAGAGATAGAGAAAAAATCAAAAGGTTTTTTTTCGGAATTCAAAGCATTTATTCAAAGAGGTAATGCTTTTGATTTAGCAATAGCGGTTGTAATTGGCAACGCTTTTAGTAAAATCGTTACATCACTTGTAAATGATATTTTAATGCCCTTTATATCTTTATTGTTGCAGTCACAAGATTTTTCAGGTTTAGCATTAAATATAGGAAAAGTTAATATAAACTATGGAATCTTTATTCAAAATATTGTTGATTTTCTTATAATAGCATTTTGTATTTTTACATTTATTAAATTAATGAATAAATTATTTAAGAAAAAAGATGAAGATAAGAAAGAAGAAACAGAAGTGAAAAAAGATGAAAGTATTATATTGCTTGAAGAAATAAGAGATTTAATTAAAAAGAAGTAACAAAAAATAAGAGTTTTAAGCTCTTATTTTTGATTGCTAAATAACTAAATCATCCATTTTGTTAATTTTATCAACAGCTTCTTGATATTTTAATTTATTAAATCCAATTTTAAATGCTGTTTGTACTAGGTGATTATTCATTTCTGGTGAAAAATCAGCATCATCAATAATTAAATATTTACCAATGCAAGGATGCTCGTTTAAAAATTGCTTTATTTCATATTCTCTACTTTTAAAACTCATTTCAGTACATCCGATTATTTCTACTTTAGAATCTAATCCAGCTTCATGTAAAAATTCTATATATTGTGGATGATTTTTCCAGGAACTAGTTACAACTATTTTAAAATCATTTTCTATGCATAATTTATTTATAAAATATATTGCTTCTGGGTTTTCAAAATACCCACTAAAATTATCTGGCTCAATATTTATAACACCATCATAATCTAAAAATAAAACATTTTCTCTTTTTTGTGTACTCATATAATAATTCCTCTTATTAATAATATCAATTAATTTTAATTTTTACAACTAAAATATTAAAATATATTCTTTAAATCTATTTGTTATGTTAAAATGATTATGAGGTAGATAGTATGAAAGAAGAACTCAACAGAATGAAAGAATTAGTTAATATACTAAATGAAGCTTCAAAATATTATTATCAATATAGCTCGCCAATAATGACAGATTATGAATATGACAAATTATATGATGAATTAGTAGAATTGGAGAATAAAACAAAAATAGTACTTGAAGATAGTCCAACTATTCATGTGGAAAATGAAGTATCTGATAAGCTCCAAAAAGTTGAGCATCCTAGTCCAATGTTATCTTTATCAAAAACAAAGAGTATTGATGATTTAGTTAACTTTATTAAAGATAAAGAAGGTCTTTTGTCATGGAAATTAGATGGTCTTACAATAGTTCTTACTTACAATAAAGGAAAACTTGTAAGTGGCGTTACTAGAGGAAATGGAATTATTGGTGAAGTTGTGACGGAAAATGTAAAGCAATTTAAGAATATACCATTAACTATAGATTATAAGGGTAAACTTGTAGTAAGAGGAGAAGCTATAATTAAGTATTCTGATTTTAATAAGATGAATGATGATATAGAAAATGAAGGAAATGTTCAATATAAAAACCCTAGAAATTTGTGTTCAGGATCAGTAAGACAATTAGATAGTAGTATTACTGCAAAAAGAAATGTAAATATAATAATATTTGCTTTGATTGAATGTGAAGATGAAATACCAAATTCTAAAAAATTACAATATGAATGGTTAGATAAATTAGGTTTTGAAACAGTACAACGAATTTTGGTTAACAAAGATAATATGAAAGATGTAGTACTTGAGTATAAAGAAAAAGTTAAAACATATGATATTCCATCAGATGGGCTTGTTTTAACTTTTGATGATACAGAGTATGGTAAATCTCTTGGAATAACTGCTAAATATCCAAAACATTCAATTGCCTTTAAGTGGAAAGATGAAACGGTTGAAACTATACTTCTTAGTGTCGATTGGATGGCATCTAGAACAGGTCTTATAAATCCTGTTGCAGTATTTAAGCCAGTAGAAATAGAAGGAACAATAGTAAGTCGAGCATCACTTCATAATATATCAATAATGGAAAAACTGAAACTTGGAATTGGAGATGTAATAGAAGTATTTAAAGCTAATATGATTATCCCACAGGTTGCTAATAACATAACAAAATCAAATAACTTAAATATTCCGAAGTTATGCCCTAAGTGTAATCATGAAACTGTAATTGAAGAGAATAACAAAATAAAGTATTTATATTGTAAAAATGAATTTTGTCCTGCAAAGTTAATTAAAAGATTGACTTTATTTACTAGTCGAAATGCGATGAATATAGAAGGTATTTCGGAACAAATATTATCAAATTTTATTAATGATGGATTTTTAAATAGTTATAGTGATATATATCATTTAAATGATTATAAGAATCAAATTATTAACAAGGAAGGTTTTGGTGAAAAATCATATCAAAATATGATTGATAGTATAGAAAATTCAAGAGAAGTTAAAATATCAAATTTTATTTATTCACTTGGAATACCAGAAATAGGATTATCAAGAGCTAAACTAATTTGCTCTAGTTGTAATAATGACATAAATAAAATTAAAAATATAACTTTTGAAGAATTAAGTTCAATTGTTGGTGTTGGAGAAATTATTGCAAGAGAATGGATAAATGCATTTAGTAATAAGGAATTTTTAGATGAATTTAATAGACTTTTACAAGAAATAAAATTTATAGATAATAACATAAGTAATTTGAAACTTAAAGATATCACCTTTGTAATTACAGGCAGTATAGAACATTTTAATAATAGAGATGAATTAATTGAGTATATCGAAAATTTCGGTGGAAAAGTTGTTAATAGTATCTCATCTAAAGTAAATTATTTAATTAATAATGATATTAGTTCAAACTCTACAAAAAATATAAGAGCTAAAGAGTTGAATATTAAAATTATTAGTGAAGAAGATTTTTTAAAAATGGTTGAATAAAATATAATAAATAAATTCATAATCATAAAATATAATGAATAGTAGGTGAAAAAATGGATAAATTAAAAGATTTAATAGAAAAAACAGAGGATAATACTAAAGATTATACTAAAAAAGATATAAATGATGGTAGAATTTTTGGGGTTTTATCTTATTTAAGTTTTGTTTCTTTGATAATTTATTTTTGTACAGATAATAAATACAGTAATTTTCATGCTAAACAAGGTTTCAATCTATTCATATATGAGTCTTTATTAATGCTATTATCTTCTTTTGGCTTTGCATTTATTATGTTAAATTTTGTTATTAATATTATAAGTTTAATAATTTTAGCTTTAGGATTGTTAGGAATGTATTATGCATATACAGGCAAAGCAAAAAAACTTCCAATATTAGATAAAATTAGCATTATAAAATAATTAATATTAATATTATTTTTTTAAAATAATAAGTATCTTTAATATAAAAAAGTTTAAATAATAGTGTAAAATTGATAAAATGTTATTTAAAAAACAAAAAACTATGATATAATCTCATCATAGAGGTGTGTGATATGGCAAAGAAAGCAAAAAAAATTACTTTAAGTTCAGAAAGACAAAAGGAGATAGAAAGTAGTTATGTAAGTACTGCTGAAGGACGATTCATATTTGTGATGATGTTTATTAATACTATAGTTTTATTAATAGGATTATTGTTCTCATTATATATAGTTGTTGCAAGTTATCAAAATATGAATTTAAATGAAAACATTAGTCAACTTGCGGATAAATTCTTAGTTTTTGGTAGTTTGATTACTTTAATTTGTTTATTTTATTATATTAGGTATTCAAATAGTTATAAGCCAGAAAAGAAATCAACTGAACCTAAAGCTAAAGTTACAAAAAAGAAAACAACTAAAAGTTCAAGTACTAAAAAACCAACAAATAAAAAAACTACTAAAAAGTAATTTTTAAAAGTATAGTTAGAACTATACTTTTATTTTGCAATTATATATAAATAATGGTAAACTATATATTGATATAATAGGGAGTTGATTAAAAGTGACTAGTACATATTTTAATAGTATAAGTTTAAGTAATGTAGCATTAATATTTCTTGGAATAATAATGATTATATATATAAGAAAAATAAAATTTACAACTATTTCTAATAAAATATATTTTATGTCAATGATAGTATTATTAATAACTTGTTTACTAGAATTGTTTTATCCATATACAATGATGATAAGAGAAGAAATTCCATTATTAAATGAAATTGTATGTAAAACATATGTAGGATTTGTATTATTGTGGTTACTTCTATTTTTAATTTATACTTGCTTTTTAGTTTTTAGTAGTCGTGGAATATATAATGAAAAAGGAAAGATTAAAACATCTTTTAAAATGTTTATTATAATAATGATTATTGCTGATGTTTTAGGCGTCATATTTACAGATATTGAGTATTTAGGTGGATATGCTGGTATGCCATTTGTGGTAGGTGGTTCTTTAATCTATATAATTTATTTAATTAGTGTAATTGGATGCTTTGCTATTATTGTGCTTATTGGTATGAATAAAAATCATATTAAAAATGTATATTTAACTCCATTATTACTAATGCTTAGTACATACATAATTGCTATATTATTACAATTATTTTTTAATTATGAAATAAATATTATATCTTTTTTTAGTACCTTGATTTTAGTTGTATTTTACTTTACCATTGAAAGTCAAGATTTTAAGTTATTAGATGAATATAAGCAATCTAAAAAAGAAGCGGAAGAAGCCAATAATGCTAAAAATGCTTTTTTAGCTAATATGTCACACGAAATTAGGACACCTATGAATATAGTAATTGGTTTTTCTCAAGCATTACTTGATGAAAATAATTTAACAAAAGAAATGGTCTTAAGAGATATGAAAAATATAACGGATGCAAATATATTACTTAAGAGTTTAATTGATAATATATTAGATATTTCAAAAATTGAAAATAAAGAATTTAAATTAGAAGAAAATGAATACTTACTTGAGAACATAATATTCGAAATAAATAGTTTAATTCCCTCTAGAATTGTAAATGATGAACTTAAATTTACAATTGAAATTAACGAAAATATTCCTAAAAAATATTATGGAGATGCTTATAAACTATATAAAGTAATCACATATATTTTATTAAATGCTATATCTAATACTACTTATGGAGAAGTTAAATTAAATATTGATGGTAAGAGAGTAGATGAAAACAACTTTGATTTTGAATTTATAATTTCTAATACTGGACACTTAATGACTAAAGATAATTTTGAAAAAGATTTTGAAGATTTTGTTAGTATTCAAAGTGACAAAAATAATTTAGATAATAATAGATTGGGGTTAATAATAGCAAAAGAATTAACAAAAATTATAAGTGGTAATATTGAATTTATTAATGAAAAAGGTAAAGGAACTAGATATTTTATTAGACTTAGACAAAGAATCTTAGATAATAAAAATATAGGAAATATATTTGAAAACTCTTCGCATGGAATAGCAACAACTAGAAGTATTTTAAATTTGGAAGGAAAAACGGCTTTAGTAGTCGATGATGGGCAAGTAAATTTAGATATGTCTAGAAGGAGTCTTGAACAATATAATTTAAACATTATTACAGTTAAAAGTGGAAAAGAGTGTGTTGAGGTTGTTCAAAACATGAAAATAGATATAATTTTTTTAGATCACTACATGCCTGATATGGATGGAATTGCAACTATTAAAGCGCTACATGCAATTGGATGTGAATTGCCACCAATCGTTGCACTTACCGCGAATAATTATGATGCACTAAAAAGTAATTATATAGCGCAAGGATTTGATGAATATTTACAAAAACCTATAGTATTTAAAGAAATGAATAGGGTAATGAAAAAATATTTCGGAGAAGAAGACTTATAGGAGGAATTAATTATGGAATTTGGAATAGTACCTATAATTGCAAGTTTAGCATTTTTAATAGTATTAATCTTAGTATATAATTCTAAAAAACAGATTAATGATATTACAAATAAAATTTTTAAATTATACATTTATATAAGTCTTACTTTTTGCATAACTGAATTATTATTTGTATTTACAGTAACTTATGTTGATATAAGTATAATATCTAAGATAATTTGGAAAATACATTGGGTATTTGGCTGCTCTTATTGGGGATTATTGTTTTTATATTTAGTTATAATAATTAAAAATATAGAAGTAAATTCTTTTAAAGAAGTATTTAATTATGATAAAGTTTTGAAAATTATTTTAATTATATTTATGGTCGTACCATTTATTACTTTAATTGTTCCTGCTGATAGTGTTGATATAATGCTTGAGAATAAAGAATTAATGTTTAGCAATAAAAAACTCGATATATTTATTGTAATTTATTGTTCAATTATTTTAATATCAATATATTCATACTATTTAGCTAATAGAAAAAAAGTGTCAAAAACATGTCGATTTAGTGTATATATAACTATAATAAATTCAATAAGTTTTATAATTTTTCAAATATTGTTGCCTAATATATCACTTTATTTTGAACTTAGTGTGGTTATGGCTTATATATTATATTTTAATTTTGCAAATCCAGATATAGGTTTAATGAAAGAAATTAACTTAGTTCAAAAAGATATAGAAAAAATTAATAAAACTAAAACTGATTTTTTATCAAATATGAGTTATGAAATAAAGATACCAATAGATTTGATAACTAATCTATGTAATGATATATCAACAATTAATGTATTTGATCAAGAAATGGTAAAAAAAGATTTAAAGCAAATAATAATATCTGGTAATAACTTATTAGAAATAGTAAATAATGTACTTGATATTTCTAAAATAGAAAGTGGAAGAAATATACTGATTGAAAAAGAGTATAATTTAAAAGAAATGATAGATGATATTAGTAGTAATGCAATATCAAGAATTGGTGCTAAAAAGGTAGAGTTTAAATTAGAACTAGATGAAAATATTTCATCTATATTAATAGGTGATTATTCTAAACTTTATAGAGCTATTTTAAATATAGTTAATAATGCAGCGAAATTTACTGAAGTTGGAAAAGTAGTATTTTCAGTCACAAGTAATAAAAATGGAAATTATGAAAAATTATTATTTAAGGTTAGTGATACTGGTAATGGAATTAAGGAAGAGGATAAAAATTCATTATTTTCAAAAGGCGTTAAATTAAAAAATAATGTAGGTGGAGAAACAGAAGGTAGTGGACTTGGACTATCAATATCTAAAGATTATATTGATGCTTTAGGTGGTAAAATATGGTTTGAAAGTGAATATAGAGTAGGATCAACATTCTATATTGAGGTATCACAAAAAATTAAAGATTCAACACCAATAGGGCAAATAAAGAGTGATGTTAAAGATGATAATAAAAGAATTGATTGTACAGGTAAAACCGTATTAATAGTTGATGATAATAAGCCTAATATTAAAGTTGTGAAGAGACTTTTAGAAAAGTACAATTTCAAAGTAGATAGTGTATTAAATGGACAAGATTGTATATATAAAATAAAAAGTGAAATACATTATGATTTAATATTTATGGATCATGTAATGGAAGGAATGGATGGTATCGAGACATTACATGTACTTAAAAGTTTAAAAGAATATAATTTGCCTCCAGTAATTGTATTAACAGCAAATGCAATGAGTGATACTAGAGACCTATATATTAAAGAAGGTTTTGATGGATATTTATCAAAACCAGTAACACTTAAAGATTTAGATAAAGTAGTTAATAAGTATTTTAATAATAAATAAATTGTTATATAAAAAAGATGAATTTAATTTATTTCATCTTTTTTTGTATTACAACTTTCAGTTAATTTTAGTGGTATTTTATAACTTATATTTTTATCTTCTTTAGTAGTTGCAATTATTTCTAAATATAGGCTATTATCTTCAAAATGTTTGCATATTTTTGAATAGTGTTCTATTTTAAATTCTAAAGTTTTTAAAAAATTTTCTAATGTACTATTATTAACGATTTCACTAGTAGATATTTTTGTAGATGTATCATTTACTTTTTCATATAAAGAACATTCTATTTTTTTGTATATCTGTGTATCATTTCCTCCACAATATTCAACATTTGTTATATATATTGATGACTTCACATCGTTATATGCTATGCTTCCTTTAATATTAAAGTTTTCACAATTTGTTAACAATATTTTAAATTTATAATCATCTTTATTCTCTATTATTAAAATAATAGTAATTAATAATAATATAATAATTATTGTTATTAATGTAATTGTTGTCTTACTAAATATTTTACTTTTAGATATATTTTCTGTTTTATATTGTCCATCTAAGATTTCATTTATATCAACATTAAATTTGTTACTAATTTCTTTCATAATTGATATATCTGGAATATTTTTCCCGTTTTCCCATTTTGATACGGCTTGACTAGTAACACCTAATATATTAGCAAATTTCTGTTGACTTAAATTATTTTTAATACGAATACTTTTTATAAATAAACCTATTTTTTCTTGATTCATATTCCACTTCCATTCATTGATTAATTATACAATAAAAAATATTTTTTTTGTAGTTTAAGTATTCTATTTTAATACAAATTTTGTTATAATAAACCAGAGGTATAAATTATGAAGGTAGTTAATAAATTTTTTACTATATTAGTAATGATTATTTTACTTACTGGTTGTACTATCAAAAATGAAAATGACATGTTAATTGATGAAAATGGAAAAATGAATTATGAAATCATCATTGCATTTGATAGAGAGTTTTTAAGAAATGTTATTAACATGAATAACTTTAATAATGATGATTTAATAGAGATTACAGATGATGTAATGGAAGACTTTGTTATGAATGATGCTACTATGAAAGTGTCATATTTAGATGGTTTAGAAAAACAGGAGTATATTGATAATAATTATATTGGAACTAGATATATTTACAAAGTAGATGATATAGATACAATATCAGATACTAAAGATGTTGTTGTTAATTTGGGTAATTATCAAAGTACAGAGAAACTAGTTAATCAAAAATTGTTTACAAAAAGTTCTTATCAGTACTCAGCAAATTTTATTTTTGATTTGCAAAGTAATGCAAGTTATGAAGGCGTAAATTATATTACTAAGTTCAAATTAACTTTGCCTGGAAAGGCAATAAAACATAATGCTACTGAGGTAAGTGGAGATGGTAGAACATTAACTTGGGATTTGTCAAATACAACAAATGAAGTTAATTTTAGTTTTAGTTTAAAGGGAAATAAAATTAATTTTATTGTATGTATTATTAGTATAATTTTTGTTTTGGTAACTACTCTTGCTATTTTGATTAATAGAAAAGAGGTAAATAAATAATATGAAAAATAATATGTTTTATTTGTTGTTTATTCCACTAATAGTACTTATTTTATTAGTATTACTTATATTAGAAACTAATTTAAATGATGAAGAAGAAATAAAAATAGTAGAAGAAGATCTTCATAAAAGTAATATATTATATTATGATAATACAATTTATTTAGATTATGATGATTTAAATAATTTTAATATTGCTGCTAATGAGGTAATAAATTATTCTATATCAATTAACAATATAGTAGATAAGTTAATGCAAAAAGATAAAAGTATTAAATTATACTCTGAAAAAGATAATAAAATATTAGAAACATTACTTACTAAGGAAGATGCTAATAAAATATTTGGCGACTATTTAAACATTAAAGATGATGTTACAGTAAAAGTGTTGTTTAAAGATGCAGAAGATAATCAAGAAGTGGAGGATATTGATTTTAAAATCAATAGAGAAGAAATTTTAAGAACTAGAGTAGTAAAAACTGCTCAGGAACAACTTGAAAATACTGGTGAAAAGTATTGGGAATGGTATGGCTTTAATCACAGAGTTGAGTGGTGTTGTGTATTTGTATCATGGGTTGCCGAACAACATGGTTTAATTGAAGAGGGAAAAATACCTAAATTTATATGGGTTAAGAAAGGTGTTGATTTCTACAAGGAAAGAAATCAATGGAAGTATCCTTATGAATATACTCCAAAAGGAGGAGATATTATATTTTATGATTGGAATAATAATGAAGTTATAGATCATGTTGGAATTGTTGAGAAAGTTGAAAATGGATATGTGTATGCAATAGAGGGAAATGTTGGGTATACTCATGTTAAGAGAAAAAAATATAAGTTAAGTAGTTCATACATATATGGTTATGGAATACCTGCATATTAAAAAAATAAACTATTAATCATTAAATTGAATTAATAGTTTTTATATTTATATCTTGTTAAAATTAGTAGTAAAAATAGTTCTTTTGTAGTAAAATTTTATAAGTGTTAATTAGTAATGGAGGATATAATGGAAGATAAAATAGCAATAGTAGTAAGTAATGCTAATGAAGGTGTTAGTGTATATGAGACAATAGATGCAATAAAAGAGGCTGGATTTAAGAATGTATTTATACAATGGTATAATAGGAATTGGAATCCTACTCAAGAAGAGCAACTTAAATATATAAAAGAAAAAGGACTTAATATCATATTTGCTCATTTGGGATATTCTAATATTAATTCTATTTGGTTAGATTCTAATATTGGAGATGATGTAATTGAAAGTTATAAAAATGACATTAATATATTAGTTGAGAATGGAATTAACCTATTTGTAATGCATTTAAGTAGAACATTTAATCCGCCTATATATAACGAAATAGGATTAAAAAGAATTAAAGAGTTAGTAAATTATGCTAAAGAAAAAAATGCAAAAATAGCGTTTGAAAATGTAGAAACTAAAGGATATATTGAATATGTTTTTGATAATATTGATAGTGATAATATAGGGCTATGTTTTGATTCAGGACATTTTCATACATTTTATAAAGATAAATTTGATATGAGTAAATTTAATAATAAAATACTAGCAGTGCATTTACATGATAATTTTCAAACAGGGGATTTTCATTTAATACCATTTGATGGTTCAAATGATTGGAATAAAATCATTAATATTCTTAATTCAAATAATTATAATGGATATATAACTATGGAACAATGTTATAGAAATAATTATTTAGATATATCGATAAATGAATTTTATAAGAAAAGTTTTGAGATTGGTAAAAAATTACTTGATATGAAAGAAAAATAAAAATAAATTGTTTAAAAATATATTTTCGTATGATAAAATAATAGTATATAGGAGGAATATATATGAAAACTATTAAAGAATTAATTAAAGGAAAAGTTCCAGCTAAGAATTATATTATTGTAGTGATTGTATCTTTACTTATTATCATATTAACATTGTATATTAGGTTATTTTATTTAAATTATAGAGAAAATATCAGAAATACAAGCGTATTTCAAGATAAAACTATAAAACAAGTAAGTGTTGATGATATTGACTTTGTACTTAAAGAAATGAGCGATGCAATATTGTATGTTAGTTATACTGGAAATGATGAAATATATAATAATGAAAAAAAATTATTAAAGGAAATAAAAAGAAAAAATTTAGTTGATAAAATTGTTTATTGGAATGTAACTGATTTGTTAGATAATGATGAATATATACAAATATTGAAAGAAAAGTATCCTTCAATACAAGATCAAATAACTGTTGCACCTATGTTTATTTATGTCAAAGGAGCAGAGGCACTTGAAGCTATGAGCAGTGAACTTAAAAATATAGATGTAAATGTTTTTAATAAACTAGTAGATGTTTATAATATTGAATAAGGCTTAAAAATAATAAGTCTTTTTTTTTATAATGATTTATGTTATTATTAATATGAAAATAAGGAGAAACTGATGAAGGAATATATTATTTTAAAAATTGAAAATAATACTTTATCTTTTGATTATAAAACTATTACAAAAGAAGAATATTACTTTTTAAATAAGAATAGTTTTAATAATAATACTCTTTATTATGATTTAAAATATTATAAAAGAAATATTAATAAAATAATAGAATTGTTAAGAAATAAAGAAGAAGTAATAACGACATTAAAAATTAATAGATTAATTACTTTTAAATATGTTATTCAATTAATAAATCAATTAAATATTCAAGTTCTAACTTTAGATTTTTTATCAACTATTGATGTTACAGATTATGAATTATTTTTAGAATGCAAATCATTAAAAGTGATTAATTGTTATTTTATGGCTTTTGAATTTAAAAATAATTTTAATAAAAAGGGAATAGAAGTTAATTGTAGTTCTACGAAAGAGATATCTACAAAATTTTTGATGATTCAAAATGTTGATAATAAAGATAAAATATATTATAGTAAAGTAATAAATATTAAGGAAGATTATCCTCAATTAATAGATGATTTAGAAGAATTTTTAAAAATTAATTATAAATTAAGAGCTATAAATATATATGTTTATTCTAAAGAGTTGATATCTAAAATAGTCGACTTAGTTAAAAAAGATGAGTCTAGGAATGTAATAGTATATTTGCATCAAGAAACAGATAAAGGTAACTTTATAGTTAATAATTTTTCTTGGTTAAAAGAATTAAGTGATAAGTGTAAAAATGAGTATACATGTGAATTTAGAATAATATATGCCAATTCTTTTTTAAGTAAAAATCTATTTAAGCAATTAACCTTTAATAATTT
>JAQXHG010000016.1 GCA_029007115.1 bacterium
TACTACTCATAATATAATTCTCCCTTATTAATAGTATATCATAGACTAATTGCAAATAATAAGATAAATACTTTAAAATATAATATATTGTACAAAAAATAAGTACTAATTCTTTATAAATTATGATAATATATTTTATATGGAGAAGTACATATTAGGGAATATTAAAAAAATTATCTTTGAAAGCAATAATGGGCCATATAAAGTTGGCCTTTTTAGAATAAAAGAAACTAATGAAGAAGATTATGAGATTTATATAAATAAAATAGTTGGATTTACTGGTTCATTTACAGATATTAATTATGAAGCAGATTATTTATTTTATGGTAAAATGGTTGAGCATCCTAAATATGGTATACAATTTAGTGTATCAACTTATGAAATTAAGCCACCAACTGATAAAGAAAGTATTATTTTATATTTAAGCAGTGGCATGTTTAGAGGCATAGGAATTAAGACTGCTAAGAAAATAGTTGAACATTTTGGAACAGATACAATTGATGTAATTAAGAATAATTATGAATTACTTCAAAATGTTAGTGGAATGACTATTGAAAAAGCAAGAAAAATGCACGATATAATAGTTAATAGTGACATGAATCAAGATTTAATACTGAAACTTAATTCATATGGTTTTAGTGTTAAAGAAGCAATCAATTTAATAACTAAATATGGTATGGATCTAATGAATATTGTAAATGAAAATATTTATGAGTTGTATCCTGATATTTCATTTGATAAACTAGATAGTATATTCTTAACTAATCATGAAGATAATCATCCATATAGAATAAATGCTTTAATTAAATATAATTTATATTCTATGTGTTATGAAAGTGGAGATACATTAATTCAGAAGGAAGAATTATTTTTAAAAATGAAAAAATGTTTTAATACTAATTTTGATAGTGATATTTATCTTGCTTATATAGCTAAATTGTTAGATGAAAAAGAATTAGTTGAAATAGATAATTGTTTGATGCTATATGATTTTTATATAACAGAGAAAGATATCCTTATGAGTATAAATAGAATTAATAGTATAAAACAAATAACTAAAGAAAAAGATATAGATGAGTACATAAAGTATTATGAAAATAAAAATAATATAGATTTTGATGAAACTCAAAAATTAGCAATTAAAGGTGCTTTATGCAATAATTTTTATATTATAACGGGAGGACCTGGTACAGGCAAGACAACAATTATTAAAACAATCGTTCAAATATTACAAGATAAAGATAAACTTAGAAAAGAAGACATGGTTTTACTTGCACCAACAGGAAGAAGTGCAAAAAGAATGCAAGAAAGTGTTGGAATTAGTGCATATACAATACATAAATTTTTAAAATGGAATAAAGAAACAGGGACTTTTCAAATAGATGAATATAATAAAGCAAATGAAAAAGTAGTCATAATTGATGAGGCAAGTATGATAGATATTTTCTTATTTTCATCATTATTAAAAGGCTTAAAAATAAATGTTAAATTAATTATGATTGGAGATGCTAATCAACTTCCTTCAATTGGTCCTGGTGATATCTTGGGAGATTTATTAAATCAAAAAAATATTAAAAGTAAGTGTTTAAATACTATTTATAGAGTAAAAGAAGGAAGTTATATATCAGACATTGCATCTGATATAAAAAATCAAAAAATATTTGATTATATAGAAGATTATAGTGATTTTAAGTTTATTGAAAGTAGTGATGATAATATTCAGGCTTATCTTACTCAAATATGTGAAAATATAAAAAAGAAAAAAATATCAATAGAAAATTTTCAGGTTTTAGTTCCAATGTATAAAGGCTTAAATGGAATTGATAATTTAAATAATTTAATGGCAGAAATCTTTAATTCTAATCATAAAAAGTATCAAATAGGTGATAAATACTATAGAATCAAGGATAAAGTTATACAACTAGTAAATGATGTAGATAATAATGTTTACAATGGAGATATTGGATATATTAAAGACATAAATATAATTGATAAAAAGATGATAGTTGATATTGAATACTCAAGTGGTATTGTTACTTATACAAATGGAGACTTTGATAAATTTAGTTTAGCTTATGCAATTAGTATACATAAAGCTCAAGGTAGTGAATATGACAATGTAGTTGTAATACTTGCAAAAAGTTTTATGAGAATGTTTTATAATAAACTTATTTATACTGCAGTTACAAGAGCAAAGTCATCTCTTATTATACTTGGAAGTCTAAGTTCATTTAATTCATCAATACAAACTTTATATGCTAATAATAGGAATACTTATATGAAACATGTATAAAATTGAAATGATTATCCATACTAATACCAAAGGAGTGTGGATATTATAAAAACAGTAGAAAAAATGATGGCTTTTGCTGGTGGTGTTGGTATGGGACTATTATATAAAAAATATGAACATCAAATAAACACTTATATGAAAAAACAAATGAAGAAAATGAGTAAATAGTTCGTCTAGAACTATTTTTTTTAAGATAAATGTGATATTATTATTTTGTAATACAAAAAGGTATAAAAATAAGTTAGTTTTATATTATTTATTAAACTATATTTATACTTTTAAGAAAGGATTTATATATGAAAAATGGTGAAAATAAAAAAATTAATCAACTATTAACAACTGGTAACAAAATTCTTAAGATATTATTTGTATTATTCATTATTTTATTAATCTATGTATTGACATTAATTGTTAGAGAATGGAAAATACTTAGTTTAATTGGTAGAATTTTATCTATAATATCTCCTTTATTTTTTGGATGGTTTATTGCATGGTTATTAAATCCAATTGTTAACAAATTGACAGAAAAAGGTGTGAAAAGAGGGCTTAGTGTAGTATTTACATATTTAATAATGATTATAGTGGTAGGGACGATTTTGTTTTTTACTATTTCATCGCTTGGTTCTCAAATAGCTGATTTGGTTAGTACATTACCTGGAATAGCAACAGATATAACTGAAAAGATAAATGATATATTTGCAAAACTATCTGATTTGAGTTTAGAAAATCTGGATAATATTAAAGCATCATTTATGTTGAAAATACAAACATATTTAACTGAATTACAAACGGGATTACCTTCTTTTGCAATGAACATAGTAGCAGGTCTTGCTAGTGGAATTGGTAAAATTGTATTAAGTTTAATTTTAGGTTTTTATATTTTATATGATTTTGATAAGGTATCTGGTACTTTTATTGAATTTTTTCCTAAAAAAGCAAAGGGAGAAGTGTCATATTTATTAGGCAAAATAAATGAAACTTTGTATTCTTTTGTTAGTGGTACTTTATGGTTATCGTTATTATTATTTATAGTTTCGGTAATAGGTTTTTCACTTATTGGATTAAATGCATCAGTATTAGTATCATTTGTATGTGTAGTTACTAATCTTATTCCTTATGTTGGACCTTATATGGGAGCAATAGTAGCAGGAGCAATAGGTTTTGCACAAAGTCCAGCAATAGGTATATTAACACTTATATTTATACTTGTAGTTCAAACTCTAGAAGGTAATATATTGCAACCATTAGTCATGAGTAAAAAAATGAATCTAAGCCCAATAACAATAATAATCTCATTATTAATATTTGAAAATTTATTTGGAATTTTAGGTATGGTAATAGCTACGCCAGTAGTAGCTTTACTTAAAATAGTATATGTATTTTTAGATGAAAAATTTGATATATTTGGATTTGCAGATAAAAATTAATAAAAGGAGTGAAGAATGAAAAAAGGGTTAGATAAAAATAAAATTTGTACGATAATAGACATAATTGTTGATTGTATTGTACTTGTAATTGGTTATATGTTATTGCTATTTAGTGATTTAAATCAAAATGCTCAAACATCTATGTATGTTTATACATCGCTATATGTACTTAGTTTCTTTTCTTTAGTGGCTTATTCACTAATAAAAAATGATAAGAAATATTATTATTTATTATTATCACTTTTAAGTATAATATTTGCAACTATAACATTGATTAGTTCTAATGAAAATGGATTTGTATTATATAATGTTGCATTTTCTGAAATAGTAATATCATATACACTATTTAATGCAGTTGCTGATATTATAGAAATAAAAAAATTAAATAGATCAAAATTATATGTTAAAATACCTGTAACCTTATTTTCTTTATGTATAGGAATGATAATTAGTATAATTATTTATAATAATAAATTTTTATCTTTATATATAATGTCATATTATTTTATTGCAATAGGATTGTTTAAAATAATAGAGAATTGTATGTATACTATTATAGATGGCCCAACAATAAATAAAAAATATAATAAAGGTGAATCTAAAGCAGAAGTGAAGAAAAAAAGAATAAAAGAATTAAGAAAAAGAAAACTTGAAGTAAAAAATAAGACAGGTGAAGTTATTGAACTTGAAAATAAGAAAAATAAAAAAGTATCAAAAAATAATTGATGCTTTTTTTATATTTTTTTTATAAAAAGTAGTGTTTTATAAAACTATTACTAATTATATTAATAGGAGGGTTAAAATGGATAAAAAAGTAATAGTTAGACAAAATGGTTTTAAGGATTGTGGACCTTCATGTTTATTATCCATAATGAAATACTATGGATGTGAGGCCTCACATGAAGAAGTTACATATATCTTAAAAACTAATATTGATGGAACTAATGCTTATAATATAATAAATGGTTCAAGAAGTTTTGGGTTTGATGGATATGGAGTTCATTATACTTATGAAAATATTGTTAATAAAGAAGTATCGTTTCCTATAATATGTCATGTATTAAAAAATGCAATGTATCATTTTATAGTTGTTTATGATGTAAAGAAAGACAATGTAATAGTAATGGATCCATCTAGTAATATTTCAAAAATAAAAGTTGAAGAATTTAAAAAGATGTATTTAGGTTCTTCATTAGTTATATTTCCAGTTAAGAAATTTAATAAAATAAATAATCATAAAACATTATTTGAATTTATTATAGAATATATAAAACTAGAAAAGAAAAATTCTATTAAAATAGTTGTATTATCTTTGCTAACATTATTAATTGGAATTATTGGTAACTATTATACACTTATATGTATAGATTTAGTTCTGCCTAATTATGAGTTTAATTATTTACTTAAAATATCTATTATTTTTATAACATTATTTATGATAAAAGATATTATGATTTTTTACAAAAATAAATATATTATAGGTGTAGAAAAAAATATATCACTTAATTTAAATAATGATATTATGAGAAAATATTTTAATCTTCCGTACCAGTTTTTTAAAAGTAAATCTATTGGTGAAAGTATTAGTAGATTAAATGATTTGAATGTTTTTAAAGATATTTTTAGTGATTTAATATTAAATTTGTCAACAGATATAATATTAGTCATTATAAGTTTAATATTATTGTTAAATATTAACATAAAATTGTTTATCTTAAGTGGTATAGAATTATTCTTATATTATTTAGTTGTTCTAATTTTTAAAAGAAGATTTAATAAAAGAAATGAAGAGATGTTAGTAAGTGAGGGTGAATATAATAAAACTTTAAATGAATGTATAAATGGTTATGAAATAAATAAAAATTTATATATGATAAATAGTTCTATAAAAAAATTAGAAATTAAATATATTAGTTATTTAGATAAAATAAGGCTATATAAAAATACATTAAATAATCAATTGGTTATAAAAGATACTATTAGTAGTATATTTAGCGTGATTTTGATACTTACAAGTATAGTCTTTATTAATGATGGTATCATATCATTGGGAGAATTTATGTTATTTAGTTCAATAGTATATTATTTTAAAGAACCACTAAAAAATATAATTGATATAGAACCAAATATAAATTACATAAAAAATATTTATAATAGAATAAATGATTTATTAATTATTAAGTCAAAAAACTATGAAATAAATGAGCATAACATTAAAGGAGATATTATAATTGAAAATTTATCTTATAGTTATGACGGTGTTAATAAATTATTTGATAATGTAAATATGAAAATTAAATATGGAAGTAAATATTTAATACATGCAGATAGTGGTTATGGTAAGAGTACTCTTGTTAAAATAATACTTAAATATTTTGAGGAATATGAAGGAGAAATATATATAGGAAATGTTAATTTGAAAGATATAACCCCAAGTAGTATTTCATTTAATATGACCTATGTGTCTCAAAATAGTTATATTGAAAATGATACTTTGAAGAATAATATTATATATGGTAGAAATATAAATGATGAAGAATATGAAAGAGTATTAGATATTTGTAATTTAAAAAAGTTAAGAGATTCTAAACTGATGCGAAATAATTTTATGATAGAAGATAATGGTTTTAATATATCAGGTGGAGAAAGACAAAAAATAATATTAGCAAGAAGTATTTTGAAGCAAAGTAATTATTTAATACTAGATGAAGCCTTAAGCGAAGTAGATTTAGAAGAAGAAATTGATATTATGAATAAAATATTTGATATTTTTAAAGAAAAAACTGTTATATATATTTCTCATAAAAGAGAAATTATTGATATGTTTGATTTAAAATACAAATTAGAAAGGAGTAAGGTCTTGTGTTAGTTCAAAGCGAATTAGTTGAAATAAAAGGTGGAGCTGCTAAATGGGTAATTGGAATAGGAATAGGTGCCATTATTACATTTATAATCGGAGTAGTAGATGGATATATAAGACCAATTTCATGTAATGCAAAAAAGTGAACTTATTGAGATTAAAGGTGGAGCAGGCAGCATTAGTGCAACGGCATTAAATGCTGTCATTAGAGCTATAAGTTTATCTTTAGAACTTGGCAGAATAGTTGGCTCAGCAATTAGAAGAAAATTTGGTGGTAAATGTAGTTGTTAATTATAAAATATCAATTGAAAAAATGTCAGAAAAGGCATTTTTTCTTTTTGTAAATATTTTTAAATAATAAAAAACATGCTATACTATATTATATAATGAAGGAGCACTATGTATGAGCCGTGAAGAAATACAAAGTTTATTAGAAAATGCTTATGGTAATTGTACATTATTTGATAATGGTGTTTGTTGTGTAAATGTAGACGGAGCACAAATATATGTAAATACTAATGATTTAAATCAAAAAAGTGTAGAATTATCTGGATATATGCCGGGAATAAATGGTCTAAAAAAGAATGATAATACTATATATAATAATATGATTTCAGATACACCAAAGTCAGGAATAATCGTAACGGGAGAAAGTTGGTCTGATAATAATAATTGTATGGAAATAGGTATGGATATTGCTAACTTATTGGGATGTAATATAGATAAAGCATATATTCAAGGATTTAGTGCTGGTGGAGGGGTTGCTGTTCAAAGAGGCAATGAATTTAGTGGAAATCATCCAAATATAGATTTAGAAGTTTTTTTAGTAGATCCTTATAATATTGCTCCTGATCAAAAATATACTACTAATGTAAGTAATTTAGTTGAAAATGATGTTCCGATATTTATATTAGGTCCAAGTGGATTAGGCCATTTAAACGAATTAAATAAACGTCTTGTTTCAAATGGACTAGATACAATTACACTAAAAATAAACGCGACACATGGCGAAATAGGAAGATTAGGACTTAGTGATTTTTTTATAGGTCAAGGTGTTGACTTAAATAATTATTCTATAATGGTCTATAATTCAAAAACTAAAAAATATGAAGCAATAAGCATAGAAGAATATGAGGAATATAGAAAATCTTATATTGGTGATGGCGTATACCAAATAAAGATGAGTCGTAGTGATATTTCTGCCTTGAATAATGGTACAGGAAGTATAGTTGCGACAAATATGGTAACTGTAGTAGAAGGAATAAATGCAATAGCAAGAGAATTAAATAATAGCGAAGCATGTATAAATCCAAGTAAAGTAAGCATGTCAAGTACAGCAGGAATACCAGGAGCACTATATAAATGTCAAGATGTGTATTTGGGAATGTCAACTAATTTAATAACATCACTAATTAGTGAACTAAATGTAATTCAAAGTATGGCACAAACATACTATGATATGGATAAGAGTTTGTCAGCAAGTGCAAGTACATTAGCTGGTAGTGGAAGTGGGGAAGTAAGTACAAGTAGTATAGATATAAAGTTAAATAGTATAATAGATTCAAGACCAAATAGTAAAATAAGTTTTGACTCATCATTTTTATATACTTTACCAAGTGCAGTAGCGGGAAAGGTATATAAAAGAGAAGTAGAATCAGCATTAAGTGGAGGATTACATGCTAATTTTGAATCAGAAAGAAAAAGTTCACAAACAACAAAAACACAAATAGATAATTTTGCAAATTCGATAGGAACAAGTAGTTTGCAAGGAGAAGCATGGAGAAAAGTAAAAAATAATCTAAACAAATATAGTAGTCTAATGGAAGAAAGAATAAAGGGAGCCGATGTATTAGAAGAAGCAATGAAAGAAGCTCTAACATTAGTATTAGAATATATGGAAGATTATGAAGAGTTAGATGATTCTAAATTACCAGAAATAAGAGATGTATTAGAGAAAATAAAAGAAGAAATAAAAAATGCAAATATGGTAATAAATAAGACAGTGATACAAGAAGAAAAAGATGAAAATGGAATAGTAAAAAAATATACAAGATACATGTATAGTCAACAATCAAGGAACGAAGCAAGAGTGTACATGGTTTGGGCAGAAGAAGAGATAATAAAGATAGAAAAAGAGATAGTAAAACTAGAGGGTCTTGCAGAAATAATGAGAAGAGCGCTTGATATAGTAAATGGAGCATTAATGAGCGTATATGGAAGTTATGGAAAGCAAATAAGTGATATAGTAACTGGAAATCCAACTTCATTTACAATGCCAACATATACTCGATATGAAGCAAAAGAAATAGCTGTATATCAAGAGAAAGAGAAAGAAGAAGAGAAAATAGGATTTTTCACTAAAGCGGGATATTTCTTAGCTGGAGGAGATAAGAAATATGGAACTATTGAAGATTATCAAAATAAAGTCCAATTAAAATATAATCCAGAATATAGTGATATAGAGGATTTAGGAGAAGAAGCTAAGTTCGAGTTTAATATATCACAAGAAGAAAAAGATGAATCAAAAGATACAATAAAAGATGATTCATCAAATGTAATAGAAGGTATTACAAAAAAACCAGCAATAGAAGTAATTAATGAAAAATTAGAATCAATAAAAAATGGTACAAATACATCAAGTACTAGTCAACCAAATAATATAAATAACAATACTTCAAGTATAAGTGAATCAAATAATACAAATATAAGTACAGAAAATGATACATCAAATATAGTACCGGGTATTACAAAAAAACCAGCAATAGAAGTAATTAATGAAAAATTAGAATCAATAAAAAATGGTACAAATACACCAAGTACTAGTCAACCAAATAATACAAATAATAATACTTCAAGTACTAGTCAACCAAATAATACAAATAATAATACTCCAAGTACTAGTCAACCAAATAATACAAATAATAATACATCAAGTACTAGTCAACCGAATAATACAAATAATAATACACCAAGTACTAGTCAACCAAATAATACAAATAATAATACACCAAGTACTAGTCAACCGAATAATACAAATAATAATACTCCAAGTACTAGTCAACCAAATAATACAAATAATAATACACCAAGTACTAGTCAACCGAATAATACAAATAATAATACACCAAGTACTAGTCAACCGAATAATACAAATAATAATACACCAAGTACTAGTCAACCGAATAATACAAATAATAATACATCAAGTACTAGTCAACCGAATAATACAAATAATAATACAACAAGTACTAGTCAACCGAATAATACAAATAATAATACATCAAGTACTAGTCAACCAAATAATACAAATAATAATACACCAAGTACTAGTCAACCGAATAATACAAATAATAATACACCAAGTACTAGTCAACCAAGTAATACAAATAATAATACATCAAGTACTAGTCAACCAAATAATACAAATAATAATACACCAATTACTAGTCAACCAAGTAATATAGATAATAATTATGTTATATCTGAAGAAAATAAAACTGAAATACCTGAAGAAACAGTAATATCATCAGAAGAAGTTTCAAAAGAGGAAATAATAGATTTACCAAAAGAAGAAGTTAAAACAGAAAGTGATGGAAGTATACTTAAAACAGTAGGGACAGTCACTGCGATTGGAGGCGCTTTGGGAGTTGCATCATATGCAGGATATAAGCATATAAAATCTAAAGAAGATGAAACTTCTGATAGTGAAGAAGATTATTAATAAAAA
>JAQXHG010000017.1 GCA_029007115.1 bacterium
GATTTTATTTTCCGGTTGGCATACCAGAACTTATTATATCAAAAGGAGAAATAAGTGCATACGAGTGCTGTCGCTTTTTCAGTTCTCACGGACATAGTCCGTGGTTTTAACAAGCTTACAATGAATTGTAAGCAAATAAAAGTCATATTTTATAAAATATGACTACATTTTATTAGGAACTTTAATTGCCAATACATCAAGTAATTTTACACCAGTATTATAAATAAGTTGAATTAAAGCTATATATGTTTCTTTCTTAACTATATCACTTTCATTTAAAATATTACACTCAGAATAAAATTTATTAAATAAACTGCATAATTCAAACAAATATTCACATATATAACTAAGTGTTTTTTCATTATATGCTTTATTCATTACTTTAGATAACTCTAATAATTTAATAAATATACTTCTTTGAGTGTCACTATATATATCATTTATCTTTGAATCTTTGACATTCGATTTTTCTAATATAGATTTTATTCTGACCATTGTATATAAAATATAAGGTCCTGTTTTACCTTCAAATGAAGTAATTTTTTCAATATCAAATATATAATCAGTAGTTCTATAAGGTAATAAATCAGCAAATTTTATTGTTGCAACCGTTAACTCATCAGCAATCTCTTCTTTTTCTTTGTCACTATACTTATCTAATTTTTTTAATAATTCATCTTTAACTTGAGAAATTAATGAACTTAAAGACAAAACACCACCATCTCTAGTTTTAAATGGTTTTCCATCTTTACCATTCATAGTACCAAACCAATAGTGTACCAATTTTACATCTTCTCTTACCATTCTTGATTTATAAGCAGTTCTAAATACTTGCTCAAAATACATTGATTGTCTTATATCTACTAAATACCAAATTTCATCTGGATTATATTTTTTTACTCTTGTATATATTGTAGACAAATCACGAGTCGCATAAATAGAACTTCCATCATTCTTAACTACTATTAACGGTGGTATTTCTATTTTATCAGATTCTTTTTTAACATCAATTACTTTAGCACCCTGAGATTCATACATATATGGTTTTAAAAATTCAAGTGTTTCAGGTATTGTTTCTAATGAACTCAACTCACCTTCCCATAAATCAAAATTACAATTTAAATAATCATATATTTTCTTTATTTCTTTAATAGATACTTCTAAAATATCCTTCCACATTCCAAAATAAGGTTCAACTTTATTTTCCACTAGTGCAGTTATTTTTCTTACTTCTTCCATTCTTTCTGGATCATCTTTAGCTGCAATACTCGCTTGAGGATAATATATTTCTAATTCTTCATTAGTAATTTTTAATTTAGGATACTCTCCTTTATAATTCTCATCAAAATAGCATAATTGTGGGTTTCTTTTCTTTATTTCAGAAATAATCATTCCTGACTGTCTTCCTAAATCTCCAAGATGAACATCACCAATTGTTTTATGACCTAAAATTTTAGCTAATCTTTTTAAAGACTCTCCAATATTAGCTGGTCTCATATGACCAACATGTAATATTTTAGCCGCATTAGCTCCACCATAATCCACGATTATTGTTTTTGGTTCTAACTTATCAATTAACATATTAAAATTATTTATTGATTTGTTCATAGTATCTAACAAATATTTTTCACTAATACTTATATTTATAAAACCAGGACCTGCTATATTTACATTATTAAATCTATCATCAAACTTACTAACTATTTCATTGGCTATATCTCTTGGATTTTTTCCATATTGTTTAGCAAGAGCCATACAACAATTTATTTGAAATTCACCCAAATCTGGTCTTGAAGAACTCTCTAAAGCAATATTATCAGTACTATATCCACATTCATTGATAATATTTTTAATATATATTTCTGTTTCTTTAATAAAACTCATACCAATCACCTTCACATTTAGTTAGATTATAGCATAACTTAACACTTTTTTAAATATTATTTGTTTTACTTATATTACTTTATGGGTATAATAATATTATAGATGATAAGGAAAGGAATTATTTATGAATATTATACTATTATCACAAATTATAGGTTTATTAGCAATAATACTAAATGTATCTTCATTACAATTTAAAAAGAAAACTTCTATGATGAAGATGTTATTAATTGCAAATATTCTATTTTTGATTCAATACTTTCTTCTAAAAGCATACTCAGCATCATTAATATGTTTAATTACCATAATAAGAACAATATTATTTACTAGGTATGATGAAAAAAAACAAAGAATACCAATAAATCTATTAATATTTATTTTAATAATATGTATCATTGTAGGCATATTTACATATAAAAACTTATTATCTTTAGTTCCTGTAATTATTGCTATGACATATACTATAGCTGCAACATTTAAAAGACCAGAAAAATTTAAAATTGTTTATGGAATATGTGGTATAATTTGGCTGATTTATAATTATAAAGTTAAGGCATACGTTAATATTATTGGTAATATATTTGAAATAACTTCTTCGTTTATTGGAGCTAAAAGAAAATATAAAAAGTAATAAATATAAAACTAAATCATATAATATATAGACATATAAATACGACAAGGTTATTTCCTTTACAAAATTATTAATTTATGATATAATATATGTCGTATGGAGCATTATACTAGTCAATCATACCACTCGAAGATGGGCCTAAAAATCCATTAATTGTGCAAAAAGATACTTTATATATTTCGCTTCTTTCGCCCAGATTGGGGCGGGTATATAATTTAAAATTTAAGGAAAAGATACAATGGCATGTACCGACTTCCTTTTATTATTTCGATGATTATGAACGCACATGTCGTGAGTGATTTATTGGGATAGAAATTGAAAAATAAATTGCAAAAGCGAATAAAAGTGAACTATGTTTGTTTGGGAAAACCTCTAGTATGTCTATATTATAAAGATTGAAGTGCGGACTAAGTGGTGATCGAGTGATCATATTTGGCAACAGATGATTAGTAGTTTTAAAGAGAAATCGCCCAAGGGTAACCAAAGGTAATTACTAGAGAAAGTCAACTCGACCAAAGCCGTAAAATTAATTTATAATATTCCATACATTTCAACCTAAGGAGTTTATTAAAAATGAAAAATAATAATTGGATCATTAAGGCATTTTTAATGACTTTTTTTATAGCTTTAATGTTTAGTACAATATCAAATATAGTAGTAGATAAATGTAATGAAATAGTTCTAATATTATTGTCTATTTTTTTTATTTTAATAGGTATACTTTTTGATATTATAGGTACTGCTGCATTAACCGCAAATGAGTCAACATTTCATGCCAAAAGTTCTAAAAAAATAAAAGGTTCAAAAGAAGGAGTCTACTTAATTAAAAATTCAAGTACAATTGCCAGTATATGCAATGATGTAATTGGTGATATATGTGGAATTGTTAGTGGTTCTCTTGGCGCTATGATATCTATTCGATTAGCAAATATCACAAATATTAATGTCTTATATTTATCTCTTATAATTAGTTCATTAATATCATCATTAACAGTTGGCGGTAAGGCAATTGGTAAAAAATATGCAACTAAAAATAGTGATAAAATAATATTTATAGTTGCTAAAATATTGTTTATATTTAAGAAAAAATAAAAAACTTCATATATATATTAATAATTATGAAGTTTTTTATTTATCTGTTACTTCTAAATCTTTCTTTTTCATTAAGTATTTTTTTTCTTAACCTAATAGCATCAGGAGTTACTTCAACAAGTTCATCATTTTCAATAAATTCTAATGCTTCTTCTAATGTAAAGGTTTTTGGTCTAGGTAAAGTTATTGCCTCATCACTTCCAGAAGAACGAGTATTTGAAAATTCTTTGTTTTTACATGGATTAACATTTAAATCATTTTCTCTATTGTGAATACCTACAATCATTCCTTCATATACATCTGTTGATGGTTCAATAATCATAGTACCTCTATCTAATAAATTATATAATGCATATCCAAATGTTTTTCCTGTTTCCATACTAACAAGAACACCATTCTTTCTACCATTTATTTCTCCAGCATAAGGCTTATATGAATCAAAACTTCTAACCATGATTCCTTCACCTTTTGTATTTGTTATAAAATTACTTCTATATCCAATTAAACCTCTAGTTGGAACTAAAAACTCTAATCTAACATAGTTTTCTTCAGCTGGTTCCATTAGTTCCATTATACCCTTTCTTTCATTTATATCGCTTATGATTGTACCAGAATAATCAGTTGGCGTGTTTATTATTACCTTTTCAAAAGGTTCACATTTAACACCATCTATTTCTTTATAAATTACCTCTGGCTTAGATACACCTAGCTCATACCCTTCTCTTCTCATATTTTCAATTAATATGGATAAGTGAAGTTCTCCTCTACCAGATACTTTAAATCCATCATTGCTTGGCAATTCTTCTACTTCAAGTCCCACATTTCTTTCTAATTCAGCATTTAATCTATCTCTTAAATGTCTAGATGTAACAAACTTACCAACTTTACCTGCAAAAGGACTAGTATTAACTAAAAAGTTCATGGACAATGTTGGTTTTTCAATCTCTATACTAGGTAAAGGTTCTATATGATTAACATCACATATTGTATCACCAATAGATATATCTGGACAACCAGCTACTGTAACAATGTCACCATAATATGCAGTTGTTACTTCTTTTTTACTTATTCCCTCATTAACAAACATTTTAGTAATTCTTTCTTTTGATAATGTTCCATCATTTTTAGATATTGCAACTACTTCCCCTGTTTTAATTTTACCTTTATTTATTCTACCTATACCAAGTCTACCTATATAATCATCATAATCTAATGATGAAATTTGAAATTGTAATGGATCATTTTCATTTCCTTCAAATGGTTTAGTAGTTTCAATAATTGTATCTAATAGTGGGAATATATTATCATTATTATCATTTTCATCATATTTAGCTATTCCCTCTTTAGCAATACCATATAAGATTTTAAAATCCAATTGCTCATTAGTAGCATTTAATTCACAAAATAAATCAAATGTCATATTAACTACTTCTTCACTTCTTGCATCTTTTTTATCAATTTTATTTATAAATAATATAGGTCTTAAACCATTTTTTAATGCTTCTTTTAAAACAAATCTTGTTTGAGGCATTGGACCTTCAGCAGAATCTACTAATAATACAACTGTATCTACTGTCTTAATAATTCTTTCAATTTCACTTGAAAAATCAGCATGTCCAGGAGTATCAACTATGTTCATTTTATAATCTTTATATCTAATAGAACAATTTTTAGCAGTAATAGTGATACCTCTTTCTTTTTCTAAATCACCACTATCCATAACTCGTTTTTCTACTTCTTCGTTTTCTCTAAATACACCACTTTGTTTAAGTAATGCATCAACTAAAGTACTCTTACCAGCATCTACATGAGCAACTACTGCAAAATTAATTATTTTTTCCATATACTTCATCCCCTTCAATAACGCTAATTAATAATACACCATTTTATTTCTTTTTTCAACAAAAAAATTGATTTTTTGAATCTTTACATTTCATTTTAAAAATAATGAACAAAAAATAATATAATTATCACTATCAATAACATTTTATCATTTATAGTAAATGGTTAAAAATCTTAAATAATGGCAAAATAATATCATGAGGTTTTTATGAATAATAAATATATATTTACTAGTGAAAAAGAATTATATTCTACAATTGGAGATAATATTAGATATTATAGAAAACTTTTTAGTTTGAATAAACAGGAATTGACGCAAAAAAAATTGGCTAAACTCGCCAATATATCTACTTCTTTAATTGGTAATCTTGAAAGTAAAAATACTTTTCAAGGAATAAGTGTATATAATTTATATAAAATAAGCAAAATATTAGATGTACCACTAGAAAATTTTTTTATTAGACGCTAAGATTCAATACTTTCAAAAAATTTATCAATAGATACATTTAAAACTACAGAAATCTTATATAAAGACATTATAGATAATCCTTCACTACCTTTAGTACTTTCAAATTTTCTTATAAATTCCGGAGAAACTTCAATATCAAGGGCTAGTTGCTCCTGAGTAATACCACAAATTTTTCTATATTTAATAACATTGTATGCAATTGTTTCAATAATGTTTTCTTTAAAAACAAAGTCCCTTTTGAATTTTGCCATATTTATCACCTAAATTAATTTTACATTGTTTTAAATATATTTAATGTAATGCTATACTATACATTTTTAATAAAATAAATTATAATAAGGATGATGGAATATGGAAGAAAAAGAATTAAATAGAATAATTGGAAAAAATATAAAAAAATATAGACAAAAATGTATTTATAATGGTAAAAAACTATCACAAGAAAAATTAGCAGAGATTATCAATGTATCAGTATCATTAATAAGTAATGTAGAAAGTAACAAGTCTGATAAAGGTATAAGTTTAACTAATTTATATAAAATATCTATAGTATTAGATATACCAATTAGTAAGTTTTTTGAGGTAAATAATGATTCTGAAATACATTAATAAAAGCTATATTAATAATTCTTCTGATATTCTATCTTTTTATAAAGATATTGAGTTTAAAAAAATAATATCTAGTTTAGATGAGAATAAATTAATAAAGGTAACTAGCCATTTAATACATAAAGATAAATATATAAATCAAGTTGAACAATTTATATTTAATTTAGACAATTATATATCATTCATAAAAGAAAAAATATTTATAAAACCATTAGAACTAAGATACATCATAAGTTTAACATTATTTAATAAAAACAATAAAATATTATATAGTGATCTTTATTACTATAGTAATTTAAAAATATATCAAAAAGCATTTATTAAATTATTTATGTATCAATATGAAAAAAACATAAAAATAATTTCAAAAGATTTAATAATTATCAAAAGAGATTTTAATTCGCTTATTAAAATAATTAATAATAAAAAAAGAACATATGTATATTTTGAAAAAATTACAAATAATAATATGCCCTTTTATCTACCAATATATGAAGATCTAGAATCTAAGTTGTAAAAATATCATAAATAGATTTATAACAGAAAGTAACTCTATTAGTTCCTTTCTTTTTTTCTTTTATTAAATATCCTTGTTCAACTAGTTTGTTCAACACTTTATTAACAGAATTTATATGCAAATTACATTCTTCTACTATATCATGCGTAGTGAATACTACTTTCTTTAACATTATCGGTAGCACTTTATATATAGTAGTCCCACCAATAGTATCTTTAAACTCATCTATATCTTTCTTATATACTTTATTTAATTTCTTAATCTTTCTAATATTTAAGTTACATTGCTCAATTATACACTGAAGCATAAATTTAATAAAAGCATTTACATCATCATTAACCTCCCCACTCAACAATGTGAAATACGTATTTTTTAATTTATCCAAAGCTTCAGATATAAACAGTATTGGAGGTTCATTTTTATAAAAAGAATATTGTATAGGAATTAATATTCTTCCAATTTTACCATTTCCAGATACATATGGATGTATTTTTTCATATTGATAATGTGATATAGAAACTGATATTAATGGATTATCATCATTTTTATTCATGTATTCAACAAGATTTTTCATATTAGAATTTAATTCTGTATGCACTGGTGGTATAAAAGAAACAACACTACCAGCTAAACCTGGTTTTAATAAAAAATTTTGTATATTTCTAAGTTTACCACTATTTTTAGTCTTATTATTTTTACTACAATTAGAAAATAATATCTTATTTATTTTATTAATACTATTTAATGAAAAATTATTTTTTACAACATCATCTAAAGTAATAAATAATGCTCTTTTTAAATTACCAAATTGAATTGTATCATTATTTTTTACCATATATGGATAATGAAACATATATTCCTTATTTAATTTTGAACCATCAATCTTAAATGAATAGAATAATTCACTTACAAATGCTGATTCTAAAAAACATTTATAATCATATGCCATATTTCTTAAATAACCTTTATATTCACCATATATTTCTTGAGTTTCACAAAGTAGTTTTAAAATACCGGCTGATAAATCATAATCAATAGGTAATTCTTTTGCTTTATATGCTTCCATCATTATCACCTCTAATTAAATTTTAACATAAACAATAAAAAATATACATATTTTTTAATAAATATATATATTTTTAGTAAATTTATGTAAATTAAAACAAACAAAAAGTAATTTGTCCTGATAAAACCAAATTACTCCGAGTTTTAGAAAAAGAATTATAATCATTTATATTAAATTTTACTTTAATATAAATATGTTCTAAATATTATCAGTATTTAGCATAATTTTCTTACCATTTTGAGTTTACTTTCTCAACGATATACCATTTGTCCTTAGTAGATAAGCTTCTACCTCTTCTTAAGAGAATTATTTAAATAATAAATACTAAATATATAAATAAATAATAAAATAAGTTAATATTTTACTAAATTACTTACATAAAATAATAAATATTTTAGATAAATAATATATATAGAATTTTTCACCTATTAAAATAATTGTATTAATATATTAAATGTCTTTAAACACTAATATATCATATATCAGTTATTTTATCTTTAGGACATTTTTATTATATCTAATAAATATATATAAGTCAATACTTTTTTTAAAAAAATATATTTATTTTTTTAATATGGATTTGGAAAATCTAATAAACCTTTTCCTTCTCCTTGTGTCCAATATATTTTATTATTCTTTATTTTAAACTCATAATTTATTTTATATTTAGTATCATTAGTTTTATCATTAAAATAGTAAAACATTACATTCGTTATTCCATCATTATTTATACTCAATGACCATTTATTTGTATCTATTTGTTTAACAATTAAATTATCATTATCTATTTCATAAATCCAAAAATAGTCTTCATCATTATAATTATACTCTATATTTACACTATCTTTATATACTCCTAGGTATTCAGAATAGGGATCATAAAAAATAATTATACCCAATAAGATAAATGTAATTCCAAATATTATATAAAATCTCATATACACCTCTTAAAAAATAGTAATCAAAAAACAATCTGTTCTGATAAAACTAGATTGTTTTGAGTTTTCGAAAAACAAGTTACGAACATTTATATTAAAATTAATTAATATAAATAAATTTCTAAATATTATCAGTATTTAGTATAACTGCTTATCATTTTGAGTTTAACTTTCTCAACGATACATCATTTGTCCTTAGTAGGTAAGATTCTAATTCCAACTTTAGGAAATACCATAAATATAAAAATATAACAATAAAATATAAATAGATTAAATTTATAAATATCATATATATCATTATATAAACAATATATTATTAGAATTTTTTCACTAAAATATAATATACAAATAATAAATAATTAAACTTACTATCAATATTATATATCTTTAGGACATTATTATTATATCTAATAAAAATATATATGTCAATAGCTTTTTTGATTTTTTTCATTTTTGTTATTTTTATTATATTATTTATCTTTTTTGTTGTTTAATAAATGACTTTTATCAGAATAAGAAGTGTGTAATAAACTTAAGCTTTTTTCACTTAATGGATTTTTTAAATATTCTTTATATAATATTTTTAATTCATTATTATCATGTGCACTTCTTTTTACTCTTTTTTTATCTATAGCATATAGTCCATCAGCTCTTTGTTTTTTCACTTGATCTAGTTTTGGTATTTGACACAAAGGTTGACCTCCGCCACCTACACATCCACCTTTACAATTCATTACTTCAATAAAGTGATATTTTTTATATCTATCATTTAACAATAATTTTTCTAAATTTTCCATTTGCTGAACAACCGCTACTCTTAACTTATATTCTCCGATAGTAATTGTAGCCTCTTTAATGCCATCAAAACCTCTTAAATCATTAAATTCAAGATCAGAATCGTTTAAATTTTGTTTAGTCAATATTCTATATAAAGTTCTTATAGCTGACTCGCAAACTCCTCCTGATGCACCAAATATAACGCCGCCTCCAGAACCTTCACCCATAATACTATCAAATTCACTTTCAGATAATTCATTTAACTTTATTTCTTCTTCTTTTAACAATATTGCAAGTTCACTAGCAGTTAAAACAAAATCTATATTTAATGTATACTCTTTTGCTTCTAGTTTTTTAGCTGTACACGGCGTTATTGCAACTGTCACTACTTGTGATGGATCAAATCCTTTTTTTTCACAAAAATAACTCTTAATAATTGCACATTGCATACCAATTGGACTTTTACAACTTGATATATGATCTAATATTTCTGGATGATAAACTTCAGCATATTTTACCCAGGAAGGACAGCAACTAGTAAATTGTGGTAACTTTGTTTTATCTTTTAATCTTGCTGCAAATTCAGCTACTTCTTCTAATATCGTTAAGTCAGCACCAAATACTGTATCAAACACATAATCAAATCCTAGTTTCTTTAAAGATGTAACAAGTTTCTTTTCACTATTTTCTCCTGGTTCTAAGCCGAAGGCTTCTCCAATTGATACTCTTACTGCTGGAGATGTAATTGCAACTACGATTTTTTTATTTTCATCTATTATTGATTTTACTTCTTTATAAGAATATCTTGGTATAATTGCTCCAGTTGGACAATTCAATAAACATTGTCCACAACCAATGCAAATTGGTTCTTTACATAAGTTTAAATCATAAGATAAATTAACTATTTTTTCACATGTTTTTTTACATTGTCCACAATTGATACACTTTTCAATTATTCTTGTTATAGCTGGATTATATTCACTTATTTTTACCATTTTATTTGATTCTTCATCATTAATAATCTTACTACTTTTTATTTCAATAGCATCTTCAATTACTGAATCAATAATAGCATTTACATCATTATTAGCAAGATCACTTGTTATTTCTTCGACTTTCCATTCATTCGCACCACATTTTGTACACACTAAATTTTCTTTTGTAACATCAGTTTCAATAGTATTTTCACATTTTTTACATATATATTTTTTCATACAACTATCTCCTTTATCAATTAATCGTCTAAATATTTACTACAATTTAGCCCATCACAAATAAAATCATATTTATCAATTATTTGATTTTTATTAGTAATAAATACTTTAGGATATATCCCATTATAATAATCTCTATCTATATTAAATGTATTATTTGTAATCTTATTTAAATATACTAAATTATCATCACTTAATGCATTAACATCTAAATAATATATATTGTTTTTTTTTGACATAATCTTTTCCATTATTTCTAGTACTAATGTACATTCAATACTACTACAATTATCTCCAATTATATATATTATACCATTATCTTCTGAACTTAATATTTCTAATAACGATTTAAAATTTATTGATATTAACTCTTTGACTCTATTTAGTTCTTTCTTATATTCACTTAAGTTTTTTTTATAATAGTTTTCAAATTCATTATTTAAAGTATCATTTATATTGTCATAGAATGACTCTTCTTTCTTATTTAATACTAGTAAAAGCATATTATTTTCTATCTTTTGTATTTTAATTTTTTTGCCACAATCTAAATCAAATATTTTATTTTTTTTATCATAGGTATATTTACTACAATTATTATATTCATTATTTTTATCACTTGTTTTATATATAAACTCATCATTTTTAAAGCGTAGTATTTCATAATATCCAGTTAATGGATCATATTTATACCAATTTTTATTAATAATATCATAATCAATTGTATCAGAATAATATTTTTGATAATAAAAAAGCGATACTATTAATAGTATTATCATAGAAAATATAATTAAAATAATCTTTCTATTTTTCATATCATAATAATATCAAAAAATAATATATTATTCAATTATTTATTAGTATTTGCATAATAATAAAATTCTGATAATTCATTTGCTACTACTTCTAAATCTTCACAATCACCATCTTCTAATATTTCATCTATTTGAAATATTAGATCATTTATTGTTGATATTTTATCTATATCAATATTATATTTTTTTAATACTTCTATTTGATATTCAGATAAAAATAATCCTTTTTTTATTTCTTTATGCATGTATTTTTGACTAATTAAATCATCTATATTTATTTGTTCATCATTTATTTTCATATTAATAATTTAACCTTTCACCATTTTAATATCTAAATAAAAAATCACCATTAATCAGTGATTCCATATTTATCTTTAAACTTTTGCACATTTCCAGTCTTAACAGTCTTAAATTTACCTGTATAGAATGAATGACATTTATTACAAGATTCTAATTGAATCTCAGTTTTACTTGACTTAACCTCAAATTCATTTCCACAAGCACATTTAACTTTACATACTTTTTGTTCTGGATGTATTCCCTTTTTCATATTTATCCTCCTCGCCATAACTAATTGATAGTTATAGAAATAACTTCATTTGGTATTATACATACTTTTTTATTTAAAATCAAGCAATAATTGTATTTTTTATATCTTATTTTTAATAAGTGATTTAATATTTATATAATCATATGGTATTTTTAAGCTTTGAGTATGATTTTTATTTTTACAATAATTGCCTACTATATATATTTTTGCATGAGATATTTTTTTCAAAATATAATCTAAATCATTTATATTCATAGATAATATTCTATCATAATTCTCTATTATACTATTACTTTTCTTACATTTATTAAAATATTCATTATTATTAACATTAATAATTATTATGTCTGATGATGATATTAATTGATTTAAATATATCTTTTCATTTTTTACTATTTTACTATCATTATTTTTTATATTATCAATTAATTCTTTATATGTAATGTTATTATATGTATATAAATTAATATTATAATTTTCCTTATACTTATTTAATATAATATCATTTATTTCATTATTATCTGATATTAGAAGTATATTTTTTATTTTATTATTAAATATATTATATATTATTATTGATAATATTAGAGATATAAAAAAAATAACTAGTATTTTTTTCTTCATAGATAATCACCTATTAAAGTTTACTCAGTTATTTTTATTTTAGCACCTATTGATGTTAGTTTTTCTTCTAAAAAACCATACCCTCTTAATATTACATCACAATTATCAATCACAGTTTCTCCTTGAGCTATTAAGCCTGCGATTAATAACGAAGCACCTCCTCTTAAGTCAGTTGCATTTACTTTTGTTCCTTTTAGAGGAGTTGGACCTATAACTTCAAGTTTATTATTTGTAATAATCCTAGTATTTGCTCCCATTTTATTTAAATCAATAGTATTCTTAAATCTATTTTCATATATTGTCTCTTCTATTATAGATTTTCCTTTTGCTTGTGTTAAAAGAGTAGTAATAGGCTGTTGAAGATCCGTTGCAAATCCTGGAAATATTAATGTTTTAATATGAGTTGGCTTAATATTATTACATTTAGAAATTGTAATACTATCACCATCTATATTATATTTTACTCCGATATCTTTTAATTTTAATAATAATGCTTCTACATGTTCTTTGATAATACCATTTATTCTTAAATTATCTCCTAGTAAAGCTCCAATTATAATGTATGTTCCACTTTCTATCCTATCTGGAAATACATCTACTACACCTCTATCTAAATCTTCTTTTCCCTCTATTTCAATTCTTTTTGTACCAGCTCCTAGTATTTTTACACCCATATTAATTAAAAATGATGCCACATTTACTATTTCTGGTTCCATAGCAGCATTTTCAATAATAGTAGTTCCCTTAGCTCCTACTGCAGCTAACATTATATTTATTGTAGCACCAACACTAGGAAAATCTAAATATATTTTCTTTCCTATTAATTTATCTGCTGTTATTTTATATCTATTTTTATTTATTTCTACTGTTGCACCTAGTTCTTCAAATCCTTTTAGATGAATATCTATAGGTCTTGCACCAATACTGCATCCTCCAGGAAATGATATTTCTACTTTTTTATATCTTGCAAGTAGTGCTCCCATAAAATAGTAAGATGCTCTCATTTGAATACTTAATTCTTCTGGAATAGGTTTATTCACTACACTGCTAGAGTCTATAATTAATGCATCATCTTTATGCTCTATTTTACAATTTAATAATTCCATAATTTCAATTAAATAATCAATATCACTTATCTCCGGAACATTGTAAATAACACTTTTCTTTTTAGCCAATATTGCAGCAGGTAATAACGCAACCGCACTATTTTTAGCACCACTAATTTTAACTTCTCCAGACAAAGTATTTTGACCCTCAATTATGAGTTTAGACATAAAATCACCTTTTAAGCCTTTCTAATTATAATATACTATCAATATCAATATTAATCAATAAATTGTACATTTTTTGAAGGCTTATTTACGCTAAAATATGTCTTTTATTAACTCAATAAATTTAAATTTTATCGTTTTATTTTGTATATTATTATCATCTATATTATTTTTTTCTATTCTTTTATTTTCAAAATCACTCATGCATAAAGACGGATATAAAAAACACCAATAATTATTTCCTTTAGCATCTCCAATTTCAATAACTAAAGATTCATATAAACCTTCATCATAGACTTTTCCATTATATTCTTTTTTTGGAAATTCATTAAGTCCATATACAATATTATATGTTTTATTATAATTATTATTTTCAAATATTTTATCTATTCTATTTTCAATTGTTGATAAATTGTTTAATATATTCTTTTTAATCTCATCTCTACTTTTATTAGTAAATATGATTTCTGATAATTCTTCAACTACTTTTTCTTTCATTGTTATATCTTCTAAACTATTTGAATTAGCAATAACTCTAAATCTAATAGAATCTTCACTTATTTTATCTTCTTCATTTACAGAACATATAATTATAGCAAATAATAGAGTTATTAATATAATTTTTTTCATTTAAAAACCAACCTTTCAATTAATTTTGGTTGGTTTTACTAGTTTTTATTCATTTTATTGTTAATAAATAGTTAATATTATTTATTAATTATAAAAGCATATCTATCCTTATTTGATAAATCCTTTTCAATAATAATTTTATTGTTAGGAAAATATTTATTAGCTAATAATTTTATATCATTTCCTTGATTCATACCAATTTCAAAAGCAATAATATATTTATCTTTTAAAAATTGATTTGCTTCTTTTAATATTTTTTCATAAAAGAATAATCCATTATTTCCTGCAAATAAAGCAATATGTGGTTCATATTTATAAACACAAGACATTATCTTTTCATTTTTATCAATATATGGTGGATTACTAATAATTACATTATATTTACTTTTAACATTAGAAAATATATCACTCTTAAAAACATTTACTTTTGAATTATTTTCTTTAATATTAATTTTTGCTACTTCTATTGCAGAATCTGATATATCTATAGCATCTACCAAAGATTTAGTCTCATTATTTAAAGCAATAGATATTGCGCCACTTCCACACCCTATATCCAATACATTTATTATTTCATCATTAAATATATTCTGTATATATTTTATAGTTTTTTCTACTAAATATTCTGTTTCATATCTAGGTATTAATACATTTTCATTAACATTAATTTTATATCCATAGAAATTAACATACCCAATCAAATATTGAATTGGGTATTCTTTTAATAATCTGTTATAATCATCCTCTATATTTTTGCTTACTTTAATTAATTCTTTTGCTTCTACACTAGAATATCCTAACTTAATTATTTTATCAAGCATTATTCTCTTCTAAACGCATTCTTTCATCTTCAGCAATTAAAGCATTAATTAAATCTTCAATATCGCCTTCCATAATCTTATCTAAATGCATAACAGTATAATTAATTCTATGGTCTGTTAGTCTATTTTGTGGATAGTTATAAGTTCTTATTTTTTCTGATCTATCTCCAGTACCTATCTTACTTCTACGCTCATTACCTAACTTTTCATCTTGTTCTCTTTGTTTTAAATCATAAAGTCTTGTTTTTAAAATTTGCATTGCTTTTTCTTTATTCTTTATTTGACTTCTCTCCACTTGACAATAAACTACTATATTTGTAGGTATATGAGTAATTCTAACTGCAGAATCAGTTGTATTTACACATTGTCCTCCAGCTCCACTACTTCTTGTTATATCAACTCTAATATCGCTATCTTTAATTTCAATTTCAACTTCTTCTACTTCTGGCATAACAAGTACTGTAGATGTTGATGTGTGAACTCTTCCTTGAGATTCGGTCTCAGGAACCCTTTGAACTCTATGTGCTCCGCTTTCATACTTCATCTTAGAATATACAGCATCACCACTTAGCATAAATTCAATTTGTGAGTATCCTCCACTTTCACCTTCTACTTGATGAGTTACTTCTAATTTCCATCCTTGTTTTTCAGCATATTTACTATACATTCTAAATAGGTCACCGGCAAAAATATTTGCTTCGTCTCCACCAGCAGCTCCTCTTATTTCAACAATAACATTTTT
>JAQXHG010000018.1 GCA_029007115.1 bacterium
CTCTCACTAATTGGATTTTATGAAATTATAAATGTTCATGAAAAAGAGAAATCAATACCTTTAGGTATGAAAGTATTATCATTAATTACTTATTTATTTATAGTTATGTCTGCTGTAAAAAATAATGATAATTTTTATGTAGATCATAGGCTTATAATATTAGATATATTTGTATGTCTATTACCATTAATAGTATTTAATAAAAAAGATTATAATGTCAATGACGCTATATATTTATTATCAATGACATTATTTTTGGGAATATCATTTAATTATTTGATTGTAATTAGAAATATGAGTTTAGTTTATTTCTTATATACAATACTTATTACTATTATGTCAGATACATTTGCATATTTTTGGGGTAGTAAAATTGGAAGAATTAAGTTATTTCCTAAAGTATCTCCAAATAAGACATTAGAAGGTATGATTGGTGGTACTATATTTGGAACTTTTATGGGTAGTGTATTTTTTCTAACTTTCATAAACACAGAGGCAAGAGCGTTTTTAGTGATTATTATGTCACTTGCTATGTCAATTGTAGCTCAATTTGGTGATTTAGTATTTTCTGCTATAAAGAGACATTTTGATGTAAAGGATTATGGTAATATTATGCCTGGACATGGTGGTGTATTAGATAGACTTGATAGTATAATATTTACTGCATTAGTATTTTCATATTTAGTTAGTTTTTTCTAGGAGGATAGAAACGTGAATTTTATTATTACTTTAATAATACTTTTATTCATATTAGGTTTAATAATTAGTGTCCATGAATTTGGACATTTTATTGCTGCTAAAAAAAGTGGTGTTTACGTAGAAGAATTTTCAATAGGTATGGGTCCTTTAATTTTTAAACATAAACCTAAAAAAAGTGAAACTACTTACTCTTTAAGACTATTACCAATCGGTGGATTTGTTGCAATGTCTGAAAGAGAAGAAGATGATAAAAAAATTAAAAAAGATAGAGTTTTAGAAAACAAAGGATTTTTAAAACAATTTTGGGTTTTTATAAATGGAATAGTTTTTAATTTTTTATTAGCAATGGTTATTTTCTTCATAAGTGGTTTAATTTTTGGAAGACCAATTGAAAATTCTATTGTTGCTGGGGTACCACAAGATTATCCTGCTTACCAATCTGGAATAGAAGTAGGAGATGAAATAATAAAAGTAAATGGAGTAAATATAGATACTTATTATGACTTTAGTGTTGAAGTAAATGCTAAAAAGAGTAAGAATGAGTATACTCTTACGGTAAAAAAAATAGATGGTAGTATTAAAGAAATTGTAATTAAACCTATTGTTGAAAAAATTAATAATGAGGAAGTTAAAAGATTTGGAGTAAGCTTTAAAACTCAATACAAAAAAGGATTAGGACAAGCACTTATATATAGTATAGAAGGTGTAGTTGATACAACCGTTAAAATATGGGATACTTTAGTAATGCTATTTACAAGACAAATATCTACTAAAAATCTAAGTGGGCCAGTTGGAATGTATTCTATTATAGATAGTGCAAGATCAAATGGATTTATAAATATACTTTATATAACTGCTTATTTAAGTATTAATGTTGGTATTATTAATTTATTTCCAATACCAGTATTTGATGGTGGTAGAATACTAATTTTATGTATTGAAAAAATATTAAAAAGAAAAACATCTAAGGATTTAGAAATAGGACTAAATTTAGTTGGATTTGGCTTAATGATATTACTTATGATATTTGTAACTTTCAATGATATAGCAAGATTATTTGGGGGATAAAATGGAAAATAGTTATCTTGATAATAAAATAATACTTAATTATTGTAAAGACTATTATAGAATTATAAATGAAGAATTTAGTGAACATGATTTTATGACAGGAAAACTAATACAAATATATCAATCATATATATTTTCTATAAATGTTAAAAGTAAAATAGAAAGAAAAAAAATAACAATTCTTAATGATGCGGTAGTTAGGTATTTTGAAGATAGAGAATTTAAAAAAATATTAATTAATTTTTTGATTGCTTTAAAAGTATCAAAAAAAGAAACAAATATTTTAGAATATATAGCAAATTCAATAATAAAAGAATATGAAAAATATATGGAAGGATTAACAAGAAATTTATATATTCCAAGGTGGATTTAAGAAGTGAGAATTATGAAAAATAAAAGTATTTATTATGATATATATAGTGAATTTAATAATGTAAATAAATATAGAGAAATGAAGAATATTGTACATCATGGTAACAATAGATTAAGCCATATAAATAGAGTAGCAAAGTTAAGTTTTTTAATATCAAAAAAATTAAGACTTGATTATATATCGTGTACAAGAGGTGCAATGATGCATGATTTTTTTACTATGGAAGATAGTAGTAGAGAAGAATATAAAAAAATACAATTATTAAAAGTACATCCAAGTAAAGCATTATATAATTCGCTTCAATATTTTGATGTAAATGACATAGAAAAAGATATAATATTATCACATATGTATCCAATAACTAGAAAAAGACCAGAATGTATGGAAGCAAAAGTCGTTTGTTTTACTGATAAAATAGTGAGTATATATGAATTTTTTAGATATCAATTGAAATTTTCTGTGAATATTGGTATGATATTTATTATTAGATTTATGCATATCTAATAATTAAAAATGTCCCTGTAGCTCAGCTGTATAGAGCACCTCCCTCCTAAGGAGGTTGTCGGAGGTTAGAATCCTCTCAGGGACGCCATTTATGTAGTAGTTATAAGTACTAATAATGAAGAAAAGAATGTTATTACGATTTACTATGAGAATTTAAACAAAACCTTAATGTGTAAAAGAATTAAAGTTTTGTTATTTTAATTTTAGAATTGAGTGATAGCAATAAATTGTTATTTATTTTATATGAACGAATATGTTGGTGATGGTGATATTTACTATATACTGAAAATTATCATTAATATAATTTAATTAATTGACAATTTTTAATTTTTAAAGTATTATTTGTAATAGGAGACTAACAAAATGAAAAAAGGGAAAAAATATTCAGTTTTATCAGAATTATGTACTCATTTAGTTTTTATAATAGTAGGAGTATCAGGAATTTATTCCTTTTTTAGTATGGGGAAAATTCATGGACTTATAATAGGGATAATTTTTTTATTGTTTGAAATTTTGTTAGTATATACAAGTATTTCTGAAATAAAAACAAAAAGAATAACCAAATCAATCCAAAAAGGTAATAATTATTTTAAAAATAATGTTGATTTAAAACAAAAATTAAATAATTACAATCCAAAAGATAAATTTGGATTTGTTCTTGAATTGAATAAAGAAAATAGCAATATTACAGAGGAATACATAAATGAATTTCAAAATAAATATAATGTTATTTTGCCAGAAATTTTAAAAGAATATTATTTAAAATATAATAAAAATGATATCAAAAAATGTGAATTTTATTTATATAGCGAGGAACATAACTTTTGTTTAGATTTTATTATTCCATTACGAGATGCAAATGTAAATGTTGAAAAAACATTAGAAATGTATAAAGATGATAAATATTTACAAACTATCGTTCCCTTAGCTGAAGATATAGATGGGGATGATTATTATTGGGATAAAAAGACAGGAAAAGTATTTTATTTATCTATGGAAAATGCAGAAAATCCTATTCCTATTTGTGATAGTGTAGAGGAATTTTTCAAATTACTAAATTATTTGCAAGACAATAAATAATAAATAATATCAAAAATGAAAAGTTATAAAAATTGATTAAGTGTTTTATTTAATCCTTATTTTAGTTTTATACTTAATTAATGCTCTATAATTTAATTTATAATTAGATAAATACAAAAAAGAAATTAAACATAAAAGTGTAAAAAAACTTGCAATGATTATATAATTATGATATTATTTAATCACCGAAGAGGTTTTTTTTATTGTAACAATTTTTGTTGACACATATAGTTATTAATGATAAATTTAATACATAAAAGAGATATAATAATTACTATTAATGTGTTATTTTGGAGGGATTATATTGAAAAAAATAAAAAGTTTCTTTAAGGGTGTTAAAAAAGAAACAAAAACAATTAGATGGCCAAATGGTAAATCACTAGTTAAATATTCTAGTGTTACGATTATTTTACTTGTATTTTTTGGATTATTCTTTTACGGACTTGATGCTTTATTTGCATTTATAAGGGGGTTATTATAATGGAAGAAAAGAAATTATGGTATGTTGTTAATGCTTATAGTGGACATGAGCAAAAGGTTAAAGACTATTTAGAATCTAGACGTGAAAGCATGGGAATGGAAAATAATATCTTTAGAGTTGTTATTCCTGAGCAAACAGAAATAGAAGTAAAAGATGGAGTTAAAAAAGAAAAAGTTCGTAAGATGTTTCCAGGTTATGTACTAATTGAGATGATTATGAGCGATGAGGCATGGTATGTTGTTCGTAATACTCCTGGAGTTACTGGATTTATTGGTTCTTCTGGAAAAGGTGCTAAACCAATTCCTTTATCACCTGAAGAAGTGAAGAAATTTATAAGAGAAGGTGAAGAAGACATTAAGCCAATTAATACTGATGTTGAGGTTGGAGACAATGTATCAATTATTGATGGTCCATTTAAGGGAATGTTTGGTAAGATTGAAAGTGAAGATAAAGAAAATGAAAAACTTACTGTTCTTATTGATTTATTTGGACAAGAAACACCTGTTGAAGTTGATTTAGTTCAAGTATCAAAAATATAAAATTATGAATCATTTCATAATTTTTTTATTTGCTTACAATTCATTGTAAGCTTGTTAAAACCACGGACTATGTCCGTGAGAACTGAAAAAGCGACAGCACTCGTATGCACTTATTTCTCCTTTTGATATAATAAGTTCTGGTATGCCAACCGGAAAA
>JAQXHG010000019.1 GCA_029007115.1 bacterium
CTTACTTGGAAAGATATTTATTTTGATAAAAAAGTATTATCTGTTAATAAACAAATAACGCAAAGAAATAATCGTGTTAAATTTGAATTTTCGGATACTAAGACAAGAGATAGTAGAAGAATAGTTCCTATCACTAAAGTCTTGTTAAATGACCTTAAAATGCTTTACGAGCAGGATAAAAAAGACTATTATGGTTTTAATGATGACTTCTTTGTGATTTCTGATGCTAAACCTATAGCTGATTCTAATATATATCTTAGAAGAACTAAACTAGCAAATCTTGCTGGTTTAAAAGTTATTAGGATTCATGATTTTAGACATTCTTGTGCATCATTACTTATTAACAATGGTGCTAATGTTACATTAGTAGCAAAATATTTAGGGCACACAAAAATCGAGGAAACACTAAATACATATTCACATATGTTTAGTACTGCCCTCGACTCTGTTGTTTCTGTTATAGATAACTTAGAAGATGAAACTGATGTGTAAAGTTTCATAAAAATTATGTGAGGCTATTTCATTTAAGTAACCACTTATGTTATACTTTAAATATAGAATAGAGATCTTCTATTTTAGATAAGTTTTAATATTTTCTATCTCTTGGCGGAATTGGATCATTGCCGTAAGAGTCTTTATCACGTATTTTTCCATCTCGACCATGGATTACAACTTCTACGTGATCTTTTTTTGCGCCTGGAATAGCATATTGTATTGCTTCCTTTTGAGTACCGAAGTTTTTTGATGCTCTTTGGCTACCTTCTCTCTTTACTTGCCACACGTCATTATTTTTTATAACATGAATGTTTTTTTGTGCCATTTTTTCACCTCCTCCCATTTTTATAACTAGAAGAGGTGCTATTCTATAGCCTCACATATTAATTATATCAAATCCATGTAAAACAGTATATATTTAATAAGAAAAAGGCCTAATTTTTTCAATTAAAAAGCCTCCAAAATGGAGGCGCACTCAAATGAGTGAAATACCACATATAAATGTGCACTAATTAAATGTTTTTAATTAATAAATATTATTCATATACTTTATTGAAATATTCTTTTATAAGATCTATGCTAATGGTACCACTATTTACAGAATTTATCCATGGATCTTCATCATGAGTTAAGTCAATTAAGGAACCAGCTTCTATTTGGCCATAGCTTGATACAACCAATTCAATTATTTTCTTTAGTCCATCACAAACTTCATAATCTGTTTTAGGAGTAGCTATTGGATTACGACCTTTATATTGCTGATAAACTTCTTCTACTACTGGTCCATATTGCCATGCAGATATGCTATTTGAAAACGCTGGTTTTCCATATATTCTTAAAGCCATGCCTTGAATGTAATATAATAATTTTTGAAGTTTTAAAGGAGTAATATACTCAGCAGCTCCACAATTATCTTCTATTCCATATTTCTTACTAACATTATCAATCTGAGTATTATATTCAATAATTAATTGATTAGTAACATCATTAATTGATTCAGTTTCAAAATTCAAATTTATATAATCATTAATATTAAAATCTGCAATTTTATGGTGTTTTAACCTTTTTAATGCACTCACTTTTTTTAGAAAGCTACTAAAATCGTTATCAGATAAATTAGCTTGATTTTTAATCAATAAATTATACATGATATCAGGATCTTCGCTAAGTCTTATAATTGAATCAACTGACTCAGTTTGTATAGAACCATTTTCAAATCTATGTATTGTAATTTCACCAACACCAATTGATAAAGCAAACTCTTTTTGATTCATATCATATTTTTTTCTTATATTTTTAATTTCTGAAGAAGTTAATAAATTCATTTGCTTTTTATATATGTCATATAATCTGGCATCATTTTCAATTTCTATGTTTCTATCAAACACTTCTTCTCCTGTTGCAGGGTCAATCATGTAATATTCATCAAATTCTATAATTTTCCCCTTAACATTAGCTTCAATTCTTCTTGTTTTAACATTTTCTCTACTATCCATAATTATCCCTCCTAATTTTCATCCTCATGACAAGATAATATCTTAATTTGATTATTCTTATACTTCAATTTAGTATAAAATATAACATTAGGTATTATCTCTTTCTTAAAGATGAATAATTCTTCCCCTGGGCAATCTCGATCTGGCTCTGGTCCTTTGTATAAATCCTCTGCTTCTAAACTGGCAATATAATCTTCAATGTCATATTGTGATAATCCATATTTACGCTTTGAATTTCTATTTTTTACTGTTGGAACCATGTCATAATTTCCAGATTTCATGGATGATTTTGTTTTTACTAATATTTCTGACACTTCCAATTCATATCACCAATTATAGTATACACCATTTCTAAAAAATTATCAATTGATAATTTGAAAATATATAATATATTTAATTATATGTTTTGTCAAGTACTTTCCATACTATTTTTAACTATATTATTTTACTATTGACATTTCCTCATAATCTTCTTCGTTACCAATTCTTTTTAAATAATCTTTACCTCCATCAATTGCTACTGCTCCACATGAACATCTTTTATATTCATTAGTGCTTTTCGATTCTATAATATCTCCGCATTTTTTACATTTGATTTTATTACTTATTATTTCTTCTTTCTTTTCCATAAGTCATCTCCTCATAATTTATTATACCATGATCTTATACTAACCATATCCTACCGTTTGCGGTATAATAGCAATACAATCATACGGATAAAATCTATATTGTCCGTATCACTGTAAAAAAATCCATTGAAGATTTTTGCCGCTTTTGGCACTTTTCTTCAATGAACTATTCTTAAAATCTAATTTTTTTTGTACCTAAATTGTACCTAAAATTATTTTAGCAAAACCGACGCCTCGCAAACCCTTATAAAATAGGCATAAAAAATGAGAGCACGATTAAATGCTCTCTTCAGGGGGTTTTGGTTGAATACTTCCATAATGTTATCGTAGAAGTATTCTGACATATCGCTATGTCAAGTTAATTATATAATGATTTGACTATAGTTGTCAATTATAAAATTATGCTTTTTATATTTTTTTACATTTAA
>JAQXHG010000020.1 GCA_029007115.1 bacterium
ATTTAAGTAATCTGATAATACATTATTTTTTAAATTGTCATCATAATGTTTTCCCATAAAAATAACACCTCACTTTCTTGAGATGTTATTTTACTTTAATGTCTTCTTTTTTTAAAGTGTCCAAAATGGGGTTCACTTCAATTAATCTTCTTTTAAATTTAATAAAATATTTTTATATTTAGGAAGTATACCAATACTATTATTTAAATATTCTCTTATTTGTACAAATTCATAATCATCCCATATATTCGCATCAAGTAAATATATATCATTATTTTCACTAAGAGCAAAACTCCATTCTATTTCTTTTTGTTCACTTAATTCTAAAGAAATACTCTTAGCATATGTAATTATATCTTTTAAATGAGGTATTTTATAAGGTATAACTTCTTCTTTATATATTTCATTATTGCATCTTAAATGCCCTTTAATACACATAGTTTTACTATCAATAAATCCTTTTATTATCTTATCATTTTCTTTAAAACTAATAGTTAACGATAATACTTCACTTTTATTATCATTAGAAATAGTCGTAACATTAATAAGTACTAGTGATGATGATATTTTATTTAATGTTTTATTTTGATTAAATGACTTTTCAACAAGCAATAATTTATCATCTTTTATCTTTTCTAAGATAAATCCAGGTCCTCTAAAATCTTCTAAATTAAATATTTTATAACTATCAATAAATTTTGAATTAATACTTCTACATAGTATTTTTTTAGTTTCAAACATTATATTTTCAAATTCTTTATAACTAAGACTATTAACATTTACTACTTCCCTATTTAAGTATTTCTTTAATCTTAAATTAAGTTTTTCTTTATTATTAATTACATTTAATATTTTTTTATTATTATGTATTTTTCTTTTTAATTCATATCTATATTTAGAAAGATATGTCTTTCTCTTATTATGATTAATATTATAAAATTCATATATTCTATATTCATATGAAGAAGTATTATATAATATTTTACATAACAAAATATCTAATAGTATTATAATATATATTTTATTAGTATTTTTAGTAATAATCCTTATATTTTTATTTAGTTTTTTTAATTTATTTTTAATTCCTATTAATATTTTTTTTGTTTTTTCTATCATTTTAACACCAACTTTTTTTACAAGTTTATTATATATTTTTTTATATATATTTTCAATATTATGCTAATTATTTATACATCTAAACGGTGTAAAAAAAACTTATTATAAAATATGCTCTTTTTAAGATAATATAAGAGAATGACTATTATATGTATTTAAAAAAGCAATTAATTAAAACTAAGATTTAATTTTGTTAAAAATTTACAAAAAATATTAACATTTACATCCAAAAAATATATATAAAATTATTTAAAAATTTAATTAAAAAAAGAGACTGAATATTTCAGTCTCTAAAATCTTATTACTGTGGATTATCATATTACATAAAGTTTTTATATTTTCTATATTAATATTGGATTATATTTTAATTTGAAGTTACTGTAATGGTTGAAGTCGTTGTTACACCAGTAGAAGATTCTGCTTTAAGAGTGGTAGTTCCAACACTTTTACAAGTAATTTCTATATTTGCACAATTAATACACTTATCAGTTAAAATCATTCCATTATCCATTTTCCATCCATTTTCTATTGTAGCTATTCTAGTATTATTACTACTATATGATTTTATAATAGCTAGTGCACCATCTGAATATGCATTAATTTTAGTTTTAATCGTATCTCCTACTTTACATGTATAAGAAGATTCACTATAACTAATAGATGAAGTTGACTTTTCTACATTAATAGTTGCTGTTGCTACTTCACCAGAGGTAGATATTGCTTTAATAGATGTTGTTCCCACATTTTTACAATTGACTATTATTAATTCACAATCATCACCATCAGTTCCTGAAGAATAACTTCTTTCAATTTTCGCTACATCGCCATTATCTATATCAAATGAACTATAACAATATCCATCAGCGGATTTTGATGAAACATAAACAGAAACAGTTCCTCCATCTTTACAAGTATATAAAGGCTTATTAAAACTAATAGATGCATTCTCTTTTTTTACAATAATATTTACCATAGTCGTTGCACCAGTAGAAGATTGTGCCTTAAGAGTTGTTGTACCATTACCTTTACAAGTTATTTGTACCACTTCACAATTTAAACAATTAGCACTAATTGTTGGATGCTTATTAATTATTGCAACATTAGTATTATTACTACTATATGACTTAACTCTAGCAAATCCATCATTTGATGTTGCAGTAATAGTTGCAGTAATTGTCTCACCTACTTTACAAGTATATGAAGGTTTATCATAACTAATTGAGTCTTTATTTTGTGACTCTAAAGTTTCTTTTTCTACAACAATGGTTGAAGTAGTTGTTGCACCAGTAGAAGATTGTGCCTTAAGAGTTGTTGTACCATTACCTTTACAAGTTATTTGTACCATTTCACAATTTAAACAATTAGCAGTAAATGTTGGATGTTTATTAATTATTGCAACATTAACATTATTACTACTATATGACTTAACTCTAGCAAGTCCATCATTTGATGTTGCAGTAATAGTGGCAGTAATTGTCTCACCTACTTTACAAGTATATGAAGATTTATCATAACTAATTGAACCTTTATTCTGTGACTCTAAAGTTTCCTTTTCTACAACAACGGTTGAAGTAGTTGTTGAACCAGTGGTAGATTCTGCCCTAAGAATTGTTGTACCAGCTTTTTCACAAGTTATTTCTACATATTGGCAATTAATGCAATTTGTCTGAATAGTTTCATTACCATTTTTCCATCCAATGTCAATTGTAGCAACATTAGTATTGCCACTATTATAAGATTTAATATTAGCAAGTTCATCACTCGATTTTACTGTAATCTTCGTTTGGATTATTTCTCCCTCTTTACAAGTGTATGAAGATTTATCATAACTAATTGTATTTCCAATATATTTATCTAATTTTCTAGCTACTGTTGTTTTTATACCTTCGTTATTTTCTACTGAATAATGTATCAGAATATAATCATTTGTTTCTTCTGTTATTTTAGCTTCTATTTTATCTGTTATATCTTCATTAGAATAATTTGCTGTAACACCATTTAATAAATTTTCTTCACCAGTATATTTTTCTACTTCATCAAAATCAATTTCAATTTTTGGCCCATCTTCTTTTAAATCTTGTACAGCATAGTCTGTTTCTTCTATAATTTCATTTTTTTTCATGACCATTATTTTATATGTTGTATTCTCACATATTACTTTATAATTACTTTTTTGCCAGTTCATTCCATTATTAAAAGAATACTCATAATCTTCATTATTATCTAATTTTTTAACATAAATTGTTTTACAAGTACTATTATTTACCTTATCTAATTCTAGTATTTCTAAATTAGAATTTTCTTTTTTACCATTAAATAATGAAAATACTATTAAACAACAAACAATTAAAATTAATGCTACAGAAATTACATAAAATACATTTTTCTTTTCCTTACCTTCCACCTTTTCACCTATCCTTATCATTTTTAATATAACAAATTTATATTTCTGTGTCAACTTTTCATGTGATAAATTCTATTACTTTCAAATGTTTGTTTTAAGCCATATTTTATTGAAATTTTCAAATTAAATTGCTAATTATTTATTGACTTAAATTAACTATTCACATATAATAAATTACAAATTTAAAGGATGTGTCAAGATGGATGAAGTAGAAAATAAAAAAGATGAAATTAAAGCAATATCTTTTATCTATAAAAGAAAAAAAATAAAAGAAGATGATACAACAATTTCATATGTATATGAACTAGTCGGTTTTAAAAAAGGACATGAAATATTAGATTCTATGGATAATGTTTGTTTTGTTTCTGATGATGGCAATACATATGGATACATAGATGATGTTTTTTGTTTAGACGATGAATATGCTTACGCATTTACAATTTATACAGACACCCTAGACTCTTATGAAAGAGATCATAAATTATATGCACTTCAAAAAGATGAAAAATTATTAAAAGAATATTACTTATTTCAAATATATACTAAAGGATCTGTGAATTTAAAAACATATAGTGTAGACCCAAAAGATCCAGATAGAATAATATCAATATATACCTCAAATATTGAAGATTTAAAAAGTGTATTGTCAAATGAATATGAAAAAGTAGAAGAAGTAAAAGATTTAATTAAAATAAGATTTAAAGATATTCCATTGTTATTTGATACTCAAAACCAATTTTATGCTGATGATATATATAATCAAGTTAGTAAAACAGTTATATGCCAAGATAGTCAAATCAAATCTATTTCAGCATCTATTACAAAAAATCAAAGAATTACTGATCCAAAGTTGAAAGATAACCTATTAGTATGTGGCCCAACTGGTGTTGGAAAAACTGAAATATTTAGATGTATTTCTAAAATAACAGGACTTCCTTTAATTATGGAAGACTCAACTGAATATACTGCTAATGGATTTAAAGGAAAAGACGTAACTGATATGTTATATAATTTATACTTAAGCGCAGATAAAAATATTGAAAAAGCACAAAGAGGTATTATATTAATAGATGAAATTGATAAAAAAATATCTTCAAGAAATGAAACAGAAATATATACTAAAGCAGTATTAGATTCTTTATTAAAAATGTCCGAAGGACATGTATATCATATTGAAAGAAAAGAAGGCAAAATTGATATTGACACATCGTTTATAACATTTGTGGTAAGTGGTGCTTTTTCTGGAATAGATAAATTAAATGAAAAAAGAAGAACTCTTGGATTTATAAGTAACGAAGAAAAAGAGGAACAAAATAAAGCTTCAGCAAACTATACAGATCAAACATTAATTAAATATGGTGTTATGCCAGAATTTCTTGGTAGAAATAAATTAGTTGTTATGAATAATCTAGGTGAAAAAGAATTTTGTAAAATTATACAAGAATCTGATAAGAGTTATTTACTTCTATATAAATATTTACTTGAAAATATGGGAATTAACTTTATATATGAAGAAGGTACAATTGAAGCAATTGCTAAAAAAGCAATTGAACTTGGTGCAGGAGCTAGAAGTATAAAGAAAATAATTGAAAATGCCTTTGAGATAATTAATTATCAATTATTTTCAAGAGGAAATTATAATGAATTAATTATTAGTCCACAAACTATTGATGATAATACTAAGTTCATATTAAGATAATAAATCATTAATATCAACTATATTAAATCCTCTTGAAGTTATATACTTTATAGTTATTTCAAGTTCATTTAAATTTAAATTAGACTCTTTAATAAATATTATATTACCATTATTAAGGAGTTTTTTTATATTTGTATATAACTTACTATCTATATAATTTATCATTCTAATACTATTTATTTTATATTTTTTACAATCATTTATTATTTCATAATCATTTGTTTTAACACAGTAAATATTATTATATTGTTTCTTAAAAGATTTAATATTATCACCCTTATAAAGTATAGTCTCATATTCATTATTTTTAAAATTATCATTTACAAGTAAATTATAACTTATATTATTATTTTCAAATACTTCCATCATTTTTTCATAATATTTTTGATTTACTATATCTATTACTAAACTAATATTTTTATTGATATTATTTCCCGAAATAATATATTTATCTAAGTTATTCTCTTTACTCAATATACACTCTTCTTTTTCATATTCAATTAATTCATCTTTAAATCCATTACCTTTCATATTTGAATAACTTTTATTCTTATTTACTTTTAATCCAGATAATCCAAGAATAATACCATTTTCATTTATAGAACCCTCTATACATTTAGTATCATTTTCTTGTGCATATTCATTAATAGATGCTAGTATTGTATTATTATTAAGAGAAAATTCAAATACTCTATCAGTATAATAAAAACTAAATAAAACTATAGCAAGCATAAAAATATATTTAAAATAATCTTTCATATTAAAACATATAAAAAAGATTTAATTTTATGAATGATAATTAAATCTTTTTTTTAATTTCATAGTATTTTCTTCTATATCACTTTTTACATATTTTAAAGTAGCAAAATCTTGAGGAGTAACTCCTAATCTACAAATTAAGTTTTCTAATGAATCTTCTTTTCTACTAGTTATTATATTATTAAATGCTTTTAAAAATGCTACTTTATCTTTCTTTTCTAATTCTTTAAAATAAAGTGAAAATAAATTTCCAAGACTATAAATAAGTGGTTCTCTAAATGGTAAAAACATTTCTACTTCTTGATCATTTTCATCCTTAGTAGTTATAAGAGAATCTCCTTCATCATCAATACAATAACTTTCATTCTTTAATGTTTCTAATAATACTTCTGATGATTCTTTTAAATCCAAATATATTGCATTATTCAATAATAATCCACCAGTATAGTCTATTCTTTTATCAGTTAATTGCTGAACAAATATATTTTCAAAACAAGTTGATGGTATTTCTAATAAAGCATCTTCCCAAATACCTAGAGTTTTTTGTTGTGGGAATGTAAAAGTTTCAGCATCTATTACATGACCAAATTCATGTACAATAGTAGATAAAAATTTACTATTTATTACTTTTTCATTAGTAAATATGTATCCTGATTTGATAGGAACTGCTCCAACAAATATAGCTGCTAAAAAAGGTCCTAATTCATACCCAGATTCAATCCTATTCTCATCAAAATATCTTTTTACTATATTATAGTATTTATCTGAATATTGAGAATAAAAATCAAGTATAATCCCTTTTCCATCTTCTTGACTAAATCTCCTAATACAATCATTAAAATTAAATGGAACAAAATTTATTTTATTAAAATATTCAGCAGTATTTTTAAATAACTCATACAAAAAGTCGGTATTTTGACCTACAAAATAACAAAATTTATCATATTCTGAGTCTTGACTTTTTCTTAGTTTATTTACAAGATGAGGTTTTAAATTTAATATATCCTCATCATCTATACAAATTCCATATAATTCATCTGATATTTGATTCATCGATAAAAATTCTGAAAAATGGTATCTACTATAACCTCTAACATCACTAACTATAAAATTAGCCATATTTAAAATATCATTTAAAAATTTATCTTTATCTAATTGTAAATCTATTTGTGCCATAATTCCCTCTCATGAATGATAATTAAATCTTTTTCTCAATTTAATGTCATTATCTTTAATGTTTTCTTTTATATATTTTAACTCGACAAAATCATTTGGTGATATACCAAGTCTTTTAATTAATTCTTCAAATGAGTACTCTTTTCTACTTGTTATAATGTCATTATAAGCTTTTAAAAATTGTATTCTATCTTTTTTATCTAATTTATCAAAATAAATTGCAACTATATGTCCAAGACCATATATTAAAGAATCTCTAATAGGATAATTATCTATTCCTATTATTTCATCATTATCATCAACTATACTATAATATAGTTTTCCATCTTCATCATATGCGTATTCACTCATAGTAAGTAATGATGAATTAACTATTGATGAATTGTATATCTGCGTATATAATTGATTCATAAGTACTAATCCACCAGTATAATCTATCTTTTTATCTATTAATTGTTGAGTAAATAAGCTTTCAAAGCAAGTTGATGGTATTTCTGAGTATGGATCTTCAAATATTCCTAAATTTTTTTGTTGTGGAAATACAAAAGTCTCTGCACTTATTGCATGACCTAATTCGTGTACAAGACTAGCTGCTGTGCGAGAATCCGCTTTAGTATCTTTTAAAAATATATAACCAGATGATGTAAGTTTTGAGTGTATATACATTGCAGCTAAATCTTTAGTATCATACCCTGTTTGAATTCTATTTTCATCAAAATATTTTTTTACTATATTATAATACTTATCTGAATATTGAGAATAAAAATTTAATACTAAGTCTTTAAATGATTGCTCATTATAATTTTTAAAACAATCATAGTATGGAAATTGTTGAAAACTTATATCATTTACAAAAAAGTCTTCTGCATTTTTAAATAATTCTAATAATAGTTCCCTATTATTTATTAAAAACTCATAAAAATTATCTATTTCCCTTATTTGTCTTTTTTTAAAATCATTAAAAATATCTGGTCTATATTTTAATAATATATTTGGATCTATAGCCATGCCAAATAATTTTAATGAAGAAGCATTAAAATTTAAAAAACCATTTATATTATACCTATTAATATTAACATCATTATAAACAATAAAGTTACCAATTGTTTCTAGTTCAGACAAGAGCCTACCCCTATTTATCTGCAAATTAATATTAGCCATTTTATTATTAACTCCTTGTCTAGTTACATATAATTTAATTTTACATTAATTATTCTATATACACAAGATTTTTTTAAAAAAAGAAATATTTATATTTTTTATAAATAAAAAAGAGTATAGATTACCATACTCATAAAATTATTATTTTTCTTTTGGTTTAATTACTTCTAAACCACCCATATATGGTCTTAATACATTAGGAATACTAATACTTCCATCTTCATTATAATTATTTTCTAAAAATGCTATTAAAGCTCTAGTTGATGCTAATACTGTATTATTTAATGTATGTGGATAGTAAGTTCCATTTTCACCTTTCACTCTGATACCAAGTATTCTAGCTTGAGCATCTCCAAGTGTTGAACAAGAACAAACTTCAAAATATTTTTGTTGTCTTGGGCTCCATGCCTCTATATCACATGATTTTACTTTTAAATCAGCAAGATCTCCACTACAACATTCAAGTTGCCTAACAGGTATATTTAAACTTCTAAATAACTCTACACTATATCTCCACATTTTTTCATACCACATCATAGATTCTTCTGGTTTACATAAGACTATCATTTCTTGTTTTTCAAATTGATGTACTCTATATATACCACGTTCTTCAATACCATGTGCTCCTACTTCTTTTCTAAAACAAGGACTATATGATGTCATAGTAATTGGTAAAGAACTTTCATTTAATATTTGATCTTTGAACTTACCAATCATAGAATGTTCACTAGTACCAATTAAATATAAATCTTCTCCTTCTATCTTATACATCATAGCATCCATCTCAGCAAAAGACATAACGCCATTTACTACGTCTGATCTTATCATAAATGGAGGTATACAATAAATAAATCCTTTATCAATCATAAAATCTCTTGCATAAGATAATAATGCACTAGAAAGTCTTGCTGCATCACCCATTAAGTAATAAAAGCCATTACCACTTGTCCTTCCTGATGATTCTTTATCAAGACCATTAATACTTTGTAATATATCAGCATGATATGGAATTTCACAATTAGGTAAGCTTGGTTCTCCAAACTTTTCTATTTCTACATTTTCACTATCATCTTTTCCAATTGGAACACTCTTGTCAATAATATTAGGAATAACCATCATAATATCTTTAATTTTTGATTCTAATTCTACTTCTCTTGATTCTAAATTTTCAATTTCGCTTTGCATATTTATTACTTGTTGTTTTAAATCATTAGCTTCATCAACTTTTTTCTCACGCATCAAAGCGCCTATTTGTGAACTTATTTTATTTTTTTCACTTCTTAAATTATCACCTTTTAATTTACACTCACGATATTCAGTATCATAATTATATACATCATCAACTAATGATAGTTTATCATCCTGAAATTTCTTTTTAATATTTTCTTTTACTAAATCTCTATCTTCTCTTATCAATTTAATATCTATCATATTAGTCACCTCTATATCTAATAATATCATTATTTAAACAAAATAAAAAGAGAAATTTCCTACATTTATAGAAAATTTCTCATAATTCTACCATCCCCCGAATCCGAAGATTATAGCAAGAAGGATGAATAAAATTAAAATTATAAAGAAAATATTAGCACCTTGATTGCATCCACATCCTGTCATAATATAACACCTCCTTATTCTAGATAAAAGCACCTAGTATGATTACTAATAATATGAATAATACTAAAGCAAAGGCTGCTCCTCCAATACCATTTCCATTTTTACATCCACATCCGCATCCTGTATTCATAAAACATTCCTCCTTTTTTATCTTTACACTTTTATAGTATGATAATTCATATTTTTTGTGTATGACAATTACTTGTATTTTAAATATTTATTTGCTATGATAGTAAGAGTTAGGAGGAATATATGAAAAAGAAATTATTAATTACTTTTTGTACTTTATTATTAGTAAGTGGCTGTAAAGATGTTAAATTAAATAATGGAGAAAATGCTGTAGTAACATTTAAAGAAGGTGGTATTAGTTCAAATGAACTATACAAGTCATTAAAAGATGTTTATGGTGGAGAAAAGATAATGGATTTAATAGATGCCTATCTTTTAAAAGATTTATATAAAGAAACTCAAGATGAAAAAACTTATGTTAAACAAACTATTAAATCAGTAAAAGAAAACGCTAGTTCTATGGGAGTAGATTTAAATCTTTATTTATCTTATTATTATGGTGTTGCTGATGAAGATGCTTTTAAAGATTACTTATCTCTAAATTATAAAAGAGACTTATGGAAAAATGACTATGCTAAGGAAATCGTAACTGATAAGCAAATTGAAGAATACTATGATAGTGAAGTTTATGGTGATATTGATGCAAGTATGATATTAATCACTATTGACGCTAATAGTGATGATGAAGATGCTAAAAAAGAAGCAGAAAATAAAGCATTAGACAAAGCAAAAGATATTATCGCGAAATTGAAAGATGGTGAAGATTTTGCATCTTTAGCTAAAAAGAATTCTGAAGATGAAAGTACTGCAGCAAATGGTGGTTCTTTAGGATTTGTAAATAGTGATGATGTAAATAGTGAAGTATGGAGTGCACTACTTAATATGAAAGATGGAAATTATAGTAGTGAACCTGTGAAATCATCTAAAGGTTACTATGTACTTTATAGAACATCTCAAAAAGATAAACCAGAACTAGATGATAAATTAAAAGAAACTATAATTGAAAAAGTAGCAGAAGAAATGGCTAGTGAAACTGGATTTAGTATAAAAGCACAAAAAGCATTAAGAGAAAAAAATGAAATGAAATTTATTGATACTGATTTAGAAAAATCTTATAATGAATTAATAACAGCATATGAAAAACAACAATCATCTAACTAATAAAATATATTAAAAATCACTTCTTTATTTAAATTGAAGTGATTTTTTATTACTTTTTTTACTTATTAAATAAAGAATTAACTTCTTCATAACTATATCCTTTTCTAATCATAGAATTTAATATTTTAGTTTTATCCCCTTTAAATTTTTTAAAACATTTATCAAAATCTTTTTCAATTGCATTAGAAACATATTCGATATTTGATAAATTATCATCTATCATATTTTTATCATATCCAAGATTATATAAATCATTTTTCATCTTTAATATAAACATATAATAACTTTTAGACTTCATTAAACTTTTTTTCTTATTTATTATCTTCTTAATTTTGTCATTCCATACTTCATCATCTATTTTACTTAGATAACTATCAATATCTCTTTCATTAAAATCAAGATCTAGTAAATTTTTCTTTATCTTATTTGGACCATCATTACTTAAATTAACTTTATCATTTATAAAAGCAACTATATAAGAATTATCATTTAATAAATTTAATTCTTCTAACTTTGATATTGCAAATTCAATGTATTTTTTATCATAACCTTTTTTAGTTAAATAAATATTTATTTCTTTTTTATTGCGCATTCTTATTTCTATATAACTTAAAGCTGTATAATACGCTTCATAATATCGATTTTCTTCAATAATTTTATCCAATAATTCTTCATCAATATCATTTTTAATTAAAAGATTATATTTTAATATTATATCTTCATAAATAGTAATATCAGTATTATTAAAAACTAATTTATATTTACTTTTTCCTACTTTTTTAAATTTATTTATTTCCATATATATACCCTATCATACCTAAATCTTGATTTAATCTTATTGAAGAAAATTTTTGAGTTTCATTATATAATGTTAAAAAATTACATTTACTTTGTCAATTAACACTTCAATTTTCCTCAATTAATTATCTATAATTATTTTAACATCTTTATTTAAATATTAAAATAAAAATCAATATTCTAAGTACAAATATTGATTTAAATTTATATTAATCATTACTATAATTAGTAAAATATCTTTGAATTAATACAACGGGAGTTCCTTTATCTCCACTACCACTTGTTAAGTCACATAAACTTCCAAGTAAGTCTGTATAACGTCTTGGTGTAGTACCTTGAGTAGCCATAGTTCCTTTCAATTCTTTATCTTTAGCTTTAATTTCTTCTCTCATAGCATTATTTAATTCTTCACCCTTAAGGTCTTTAAACTTATTTTCACTAAAATATTTCAGTTTAATTTCATTTGGACTACCCTCTAAGCCACTAGTATATGCTGGACTTACAACTGGATCAGCAAGTTCCCAAATCTTACCAACTGGATCTTTAAATGCCCCATCACCATATACCATTACTTCAATTGTTTTACCAGTTTTCTCTTTCATAAGTTCTTGTACTTTATTTACAAGAATATCTCCTGTTCTTGGAAATAATTTAACTTTATCTTCAGTAGATCTATTACTACCTAGTAATCCATAAGGTGAGTATCCACTACCATCGACACTTTCATTTAGTATTTCACTCATCATTAATACCTTTTTAGCACCATATTTAAGTAGTCTCTCTTTAGTTTCAACTCTTGTATGAATATCACAATTAATAACTGTATCTGTATAGTCTAAAATAGTTTCTGGTTTATTTGAAAATACCATTTCAAATTCACAGCCTTCTTTTAAAACTAAATCTCTATATACTTCATACATATTAACTCCAGTAAATAAATGCTTAAAATGACCAAATTTTTCCTTATACTCATTTTCACTTATTACATCACTAGATGCGTTAATATTATACTTTCTTAAATCTTCTCTATAAAGAATATCATTACCTACTTCATCAGATGGATAACTACTAAGTAATGTTATTTTTTTAGTTGCTCTTGCCATTGCAGACAATAATACAGCAAATCTATTACGGCTTAATATTGGAAACACTATACCAATATGATCACTAGATAATTTATTTTTTATATCTTTTGCAATTTGATCTAATGTTGCAAAATTACCTTCGCTAATTCCAACAACTGCTTCTGTAATAGCAATTACATCTCTATCTTCAAATTGAAAATTTTCACTTTTGCTTGCTTTTATAACAGAATCAACTACTATTTGAGCTAAATTGTCTCCTTCTTTGATAATAGGTGTTCTAATACCTCTTACGATTGTACCTACATCTCTCATACATCACTCTCCTATTATATTGTACCATGACTATAAAGTAATGTATTCAAAAATTACATTTTATTTACAAAAAAAAGTTTCAATTATGAAACTAATATAATCTTTTTGCTAGTAATTTTGCATCTTTAGTAAGTTTTTTACTTGGACCAGTTTGATCTTTAATATATTGTTTTGTTTTTGCTCTACATGTTGCAATAAATTGAAGTACATTCTCTATATACTTTATTTTAATATCATCTGATTTATATACTTCATTAAAAAAACCTGTAACAGTAGAACTTTCTACTTCTATTTTAGAAAGTGGAATTGGCTTTGTTTCAACATCTATATCTATACCTCTTAATATAGCAAAAGTAACATCATTTTCTGCTTTAAATATCTCTAACTCAAATTTAGTTTGACTAAACATTTCTTTTACAATTATGTTTCCATCAATACTCGTTCTTTGTGATTCGAAAAACAATTTATTAAAAAAACCATCTTCTATATTAAATTTAGGATATTTTTTAAAAATTAATTTTCCATCTCTTCTAACTTCATCATAAACTTCAAAACTATCTGGTTTAATAGAATAATACTTCTTTTTCATAATAATCCCCCTTTTTTTAACGAGGTAATTATATCATAAAATCTCCATTTTGTCTATAATTACTTAAAAAATTAACTCTTACATCAAAAAATATTTTTATTTTTATGTAATTGTGATATAATGTTTAAGAAATGCAAGTGTGGCGGAATTGGTAGACGCAGTAGACTCAAAATCTACCGGTATTTTACCTTGTGGGTTCGACTCCCATCTCTTGCACCATAGGGAAATTAGTTGAACTAATCGACTTTAAATATATGAAAGGTTAATTTCGGCTAACCTTTTTTATATGCTCGAAAGGAGTTGATTAGTATGCATTTAATAAAGGAAAAATTAGATATTGAAGAAAGTTTAGAAAAAAAGATTAAAAACACATTAAAGTTTCTAAATATCAAATCTAAAATAATAAAAGGAAATATTATAAGTATAAAAAATACCAATCTTGCTTATATATAACCACATAAGTTAGTAATTGGTAATATAGCTTACTTATTCTTTAATGAATGTGAAACAGTTTATATTAATTCATTAGAAAACTATATACCATTAAAAGATTTACAAAACCATATTAAAAACTATAGGTCTTTATAACCCGTTACTAAATTTAAAAAATATTTATATAAAAATGGTTATAAAATTGAGCAAACTGAATACGACAATATTATTAATAGATATAATAAATATATTGTGAATAACAAAGTTGAACGAATCTCATTTACAAAAGATGAGTTTTTAGAAACTAATATATAAAAAACATAATTACATATTCAATCGATGAATTATAATTATGTTTTTTATTATACAATTATCTTAATTGATTTATATCTGGTTTTCTTAAAACTTTGCTACGTCCTATTAACTCAGCATTAAACCAACCAGCACAATCGCTACCTTGTGGTTTTCCAAATTCGTCAACACCAACTTTTTCATCATATTCAACCCTGCAACCTGCATTTATACAATTCATACAGCATTTATTTTCAAGATGTTTTAATATAAATACACGTTCTTCCGCAGTTAGGTCATCGCAAACTCTTTTGTAAAAATTATTTGGATTTGCAAGAATTCTATTTAATAAACTATCTAATTCAGTAATATTTACATCATTAGCAATTGCTTTTTGTTCAAGATCATAATATTTTATTAGATCATCGTTATCGTAATATTCAGCATAGATTTCTTCAGCTGTTTTATCTTCTTTATATCTTAATCCCCAATTCAATGCACTAAATCCATCTGCAAAAACAAACCAAACTCTTTGTTCTTCATAATTGTCACACACTACAGTCTTTTCTATGTATTCAACTATATCTTCAAAAGTAAAATTAAAATCTCTTTCTACTTTAGCAATTTGTATGTCTATTTGTGTTTTATATTTTTTATAAAATTCACCTTGCGATTTTTCTAATGGCTCATATTTATTTTTTTCTGATAATAACAGCATAGCTAATAATTTCCATGGCCTTTCTCTCAAACCTGTCTTTTTATATTCATATAATTTTAATTTGTATAATTCTAATAAAGTCATGCTAAAAACCTCCCGTCTATAAATATTTTATCATAAAAATATAAATTTTTACCATAAATTATATAATGTATGGTATACTTGATATAGAAATTAACCTTAATACCAATTTCCAAATATGCTATTCTTACGCACCATTAAAAAAATTGTTCGATAATTCGAACTTTAAATATTTTTCAGTCTGAAACATGACTGATTTTTATTTATAAAATATTTGTACATATAATTATCAATAAAACATATAGTGTATTGGTGATTATATGTTTAATATGAGTGACTCAATGTATGCTGCTAAAATTTTGGGAGTGTCATTTAATAAATTCACTCCAAAAGAATTTTTAGATGGAATAAATATAGAACTTGAACATGGAACAATTAATCCTAAAACTAATGTTACTAATAATGATTTAATTACAACTGCTAAAATTGCTTTAGCACATTTAAATGAATTTCCTAATTATTATAATGAAGAGTATGGATTAAAGAGTTTTGAAAGACTATTAAAAAGTAAGATTATTAAGTAAAAATAAAAAAATGACACTCAAGTAGAATATTTGATTGTCATTTTTTTATTAATAATATATAAAACAAAAATTAATTAACTGGTTGTTTAATGATTAAAGTTAGTGATTGTCCTTTACTATCGACAATTCCATTTGAAGTTGAACCATAGGCATTTGTATAAGTAGCCGATAAAGTTCCTTTAAATATTGTTGATATTGAACTATTTTTTCCTATATATTTACAAGCTGCACCAAAATAAGTAACATCATTCTCACAGCTTGCTTTCCATGTAACATTTTAATTAGCAATTATACTAAATTCTTTTTCTCCTACTTGATAAAAAGTTTTTAATGCTACTACATATTCATTATTATTTTCAGTTCCTGCGAAATGAGCAAATAACTTTTCTTCAATATTTTTTACTAGAAAGCTAAAGACTCTTGTCTATTTTTTCGCTTTCACTCACAGATGTTGTTTGTTTGCTATTTTTCTTTTTAGTATTCATAAATCCAATCAAACCACCTACTACTGCGCCAATTATTCCTGTATATATTATATTAGTGTAGAAATTTGTTGAGTTATTCTCTTTTTCATATAAGCTATTTAGTTTTATAGTAGTTGTTTTTATCATTTCATCTAATTCTTTCTCTACTTCACTAGTTGGAAAACCATTATAATTTTGAATGGTAAATGTTATATTATTTCTATTAAATATAGTTACATATTCAACTAAATATGCGCCTAAATTACTATCAATATATTTACTTTTAACATAGGTAATACCATTACTCTTTAATAATTCATAATCACTAGCGCCCGTTTTTTTCATTAATTCTTCTGCAAATAGATTAATATCACTATCTTTATAGTTAGTTAAGTTATTAATCTCTGCTTCATTATTTCCTCTTAAAAATAACTCATAATCATCCATTATAGCATCTATATAAATACTATTTTCTTTCATATTATTAAGAACTTCATCCATCTGTACATTATATTTAGTAAGTAGATCATTATTTATAAGATTGTCTCTTGTAAATATATCCCATTCATCATTAATATTAATAGTTAGATCAAATTCACTTATTGTTATACTTTTTGCATATATTATGTTTGGTATTAATAATAAACTTATTAATATTATTTTTATATATTTCATTATTTCCTCCTATTTGTATTATTAAATATTCCTATTAATCTTGAAGCATAATCTAAATTATATAATGCTTCGTGTTCTTTTTTTGGTTTATTACCTGTTAGATATTCATATATGTAATTTACCTTATCCACACTTGAAAATAAATTAACTACTATCATAGGGGCGAATATAAACTTAGTAGATACCATATCTTCAAGTATTCTTTTAGTATCAATATAACCATTTTCTTCTATAGATATTGATATCGAAGTAAAAAGATTAGTGTAAAAATTCTCTATTTCTTCTGAGAAAATATAAGATGAATTATAAACTGATATTACATCTAATACTTGAACCCAAAATCTAGAAAAAGAAATATCCTTTAATTTCCTTTTATCAGTAATTTCATTTTTTGTATATTTATTTATTACTCTCCTATTTTTAAAATTAACATCATAATCTAATAAATTATGTTTTAATTCACTATAAGATGGAATTCTAAAACTATATTTTTCCATTCTAAATATATCTTCCGCACTTTGTTCTAAAATATTAAATATATCTTTATTTAATAAAACATTTCCATTTTTATCACAATATCCTATATAACCATGATAATATTCACAAGATTCATTAATATGCTCTCTTGATAATAATATATTTGGTATACAATTCCTATTATCTTCTATTAAATTATTTTCAGAGCAAACAGTACTAGTTTTTAAAATATATTCACCACTATTATTTATTAATTCATAAACATTATAAGAATACATCATACCATAAATAGTATCAACATTATATGTATGTTCTAATATAAATACACTACCATCTTCTCTTGTAAATACTTTTGTAGGATAATACACATCATCCATACTCTTTTGATCTTTTTCAATATTTTCTACTTCATTATTATTTTTATCAAAAGGATTTCCTATATAACTTGTTTGTCTATTTTTTGAATCATTTATATTTTTATTTGAAAATAATCTATTAGCAATTGCATATTGCATATTATGTGTATATTCTTGTCCTTTGCCATGTAATTTAGAATATATAAATTCAGTCATATTAAAATCACTATATAAAATACTTGGTTGTTTATTAGTACCCGGAAGTCCATCTAAATAAAAATATCTATGATAAACTTTATTATCATCACTAACAATACTTCCAATATGACAAATTGTACATAAACTACCATCTTTTCTTTTTATTGTATATAATGTTTTTTTATATTCTTTATCTATTAAAATCAAATTATAAAACTTATTTATCAAATTGATATCTAATTCACTTAGTGTATCTTCATAATTTTGTGTTTCTTCAAAGTAGTATGGATAATGACTTTGACAAAAAGATTCTTTATTCGTTCCAAGATAATTAAATGTATGAAAATTTCCTCTTCTATAATTAGAGTTTTCATGAGTTAAATCTACACCATATTTTCTTCCATTTAATGTAATAATATTCCATGCATGTCCTCTATGCTTAACATTAGAATTTATATCTTTATTAATAACACCTTCTACATATTCACATTCAATCTTTTGCCTATCTAACAACTCTTTAAATATCATTGAATATCCAGCACATACAGTTTTCTTGGATAGAAGACCTCTTAAAGTTCTAATTTCACTAGATGGTTGTATTTCATATTTAGGATCATACATTATTTCACCTTCTAAGATAGTATAAATATATATTACTTTTTGTAAATCAGTCCAAGAACTATTAATACCATTTTCTATCTTTTCTATTTCCCTTAATATATTTACAAGTTCATTTCTAGAATAAATAACAGAATCATAAAAATAGTCAGCTTTACTACCATCTCTAAAAGTTACATCTTTATATATTTTTACTCTTTCTTTAGTATATCCACCCGCTACTCTAAAATAAATATTATCTTTTAATGCTTTTGCTAAAGTTGATGATAATCCTCTTGTATTATTAACTTCTACTAATATTTTGCTATTTGGATACTGTCTACTAATTTCATTTAAAAAATTAATATCAGCATTTTTAATTGGACTTACAATGTGTACTTTATAATCAAAATCATTCATTACATTACCCCCTTAATGGTAATATCAATATTTATATTTAGATTATCAATTAAATATTTTGCTTTTTCATATTGATAAGTATCAATAGTAAGACTTTTTAAATTAATAAGTTCTTTTAAAAAACCAAAATCTAATATATTAGTATTATCTATATGTAAATCTTCTAATTCTTGTAATTTTAAATTTCCATCTAAAGTACAATAAGATATATTTAAATACTTAAGACTAGTAAATTCATTTATACTATTTAAGTCTATTTTACTATTAATAATTGTTAAATTTTTTAATGATTTCATATTTATAGAATTAAAATCATATTTACAATTAATTAATGATAGACTATCTAAATCTTTTAATTTTCCTATACTGAAAATATTGCAGTTATCAAATACAATATCTTTTAATCTCTTAAAATAATTCAATACAATAATATATTCTTCTTCTATATCAAAAAATCTTAAAGTTAATTTTTCTAAATTATTAAAATCATATAATTCATAAAAAGAAAATGTTTCATTATCATTTTCTATGGACTTATTATTTATAACTAATTCATCAATTCTATCTAATTCATGTATACTAAAAGAATCATCTATTTTAGATAATTTATATTTTGAATAATCACTGATTGATTTATTTTTTAGTTTCATAATATCTCCATATGATAATTATATCATAATAGATCACTTTTATGTATTGCTAAATCAACTATTTCGATATTATTAACAGCTTCTTGTATTAGATCTGTAAAATCATATAATGATTCTTGATTATAAATGTGTTTTAAATTTGGATTAATAACTGGGTGCTTTGGTACAAATACTGTACAGCAATCTTCATATGGTTGTATAGATATTTCATATGTATCTATTTCTTTTGATATCTTTATTATATCTAATTTATCAAAAGAACAAAGAGGTCTTAATATAGGATAATTAGTAACATTATTAACAGCTAATATACTAGATAGTGTTTGACTTGCTACTTGACCTACACTCTCTCCATTTACTATCGCTAAACACTTATTTTTAATAGCAACTTTTTCAGCTATTCTATACATCATTCTTCTCATAATAGTAATTAAATAACTAGGATCTAAATTTTTATATATAGTCTCTTGTATCTTAGTAAAATTAACAATCATTAATTTACCATTAGAGTTATATCTTTCTAATTTACGAGCAAGTTCTATTACTTTATTTCTCGCTTCTATACTAGTATGAGGTCTACTTTCAAAATATAAATAATATAATTGAACACCTCTTTTTATAGTTAAATATCCTGCAACTGGAGAATCTATTCCTCCACTTAACATAAGTAAAGCACGACCTAAAGTACCAACAGGATATCCACCGCTTCCATCTATATTTTCATTATAAATATATACTCCTTCTTTTCTAATTTCTATATATAAATATATATCTGGATTATGAACATCTACTTTAAAATGAGTATTTTTAAGAATATGTGTACCTACTTTATTATTCATATCCATAGATGGAATTGGATATGATTTATCACTTCTATTAGTAACTACCTTAAAAGTTTTCTCACATTTATTTTTCATTAAATTTAAACATATATTCTTTATATTCTCACAAGAAGCATCACTACTATATTGAGCAACTACAATAGCATGAATACCAAATATATCTTTTAATTTATCTACTATTAAATTGATATTATCATCTTTAGGAATAATAAACATTCTATAATAATCATCAATTATATCAAAATCAAAAGAAGATAATTTATCAAAAATATTCTTCTTTAATGTCTTAATAAAGAAATTTCTATTATCTTTTTTTGTAGTTAATTCACCATATTTTATTAATATTACTTCTTTCATTTTAATAATAACTCATTCCATACTTTATCAAATATCTCTAAAAAATCATGTATATCATCTATCGTAGTCATATGTGACAAACTCACTCTAATAGATGTAGTTGATATATCTTTATTACCTTTTGATATTGCTTTTAGTACAGTACTTTCTTCAAGAGAAGAACATGCAGTAGTAGTAGATACATATACTTCATACTTTTCTAACGCATGAACAAAAGTTTCACTTTTGATTTTAATTAAACTAAAATTCACAATACTAGGTACACAAAGATCATTAGAATTTATTTGTATTGGGTATTTAGAAAGTCCTTTCAACAATTCTTTTTTTAATTTTTCACACTTCTTAATATTAGAATCTAATTTATCATTAGCAAGTCTCATTGCTTTTGAAAATGCCACTATTAATGGTAATGCTGGAGTACCCCCTCTAAATGGACAATTTTCTGTAGTTCCATATATTAAAGTGTCAATATTTAAGTCACGTTTTTTATATAAAAGACCTATTCCCTTAGGTGCATATATTTTATGACTTGAAAATGATGCTAAATCAAGATCACTTAAATAAAATCTAGTTTTACCAAGTGCTTGAGTTAAATCACTATGAAATATTACATTTGGATTCTTTTTATTAATCACTTGTCTAATAGTTTTTAAAGGTTGTTTAAATCCTGTTTCACTATTAACTGCACATATACTAATTAATATAGTATCATCTCTTATAAGGCTCTCTAAATGGTGTAAATCAATTTGACCATTATCACATATATCTACAAAATCTATATCATATCCAATATTACTTAAATATCCCATAACCTCAAGAACACTTTTATGTTCAAGTTTAGAAGTAATTATATGTTTACCACGAGATTTATATTTAAATGCAACACCTTTAATTGCAGTTGTATTACTTTCACTCGCACCACTTGTAAATATTAACTCTTTAGGATGACAATTAAGTATTTCTGCAATTTGATTAGTCGCTTGAATTAATAATTCTTTTGATTTACTCCCAAGAGTATGTATAGAATTAGCATTTCCTATATACTCACGAGTAACTTTTATATATGAGTCTAAAACCCTCTCATCAACTGGAGTAGTTGCACTATAATCTAAATATATCATACTTCACCTCTTATATTTCTTGAATAACTGTTAAAATAACTGGCTTACATTGAGTTGTTTTATATAGATATGTTCCTAGCTTTTCTCTTATTTCATTTCTTATTTTTCCATAATCTGCATATTTATTATGAGTATTATCAAGTATAGTATTTAAACTAATATTTTTAATCTCTTCCATTATATCCATATTATCTTTTGCATATATAAATCCGCGAGTCATTATCTCAGGACCAACTAGTATCTTCTTATCTTTCTTACTTAATGTTGCTGATATAAGAACAAGACCATTCTCACCAAGTAATTCTCTATCTTTAAGTACAAGTTCTCCTACATCTTCACTTGATTTACCATCAATTAATATATCATCTACAAAAATGTGATCATTAGTATCTACTAAATTACCATTTTCAAATTTAACAATACTACCATTTTCTTTTAATATTATATTTTCTTTTGGCACACCAACTTTATATGCCAAATTACCATTTTCAACTTGATATCTATATTCACCCTTAATAGGCATATAGTATTTAGGATTAAATAACTTAACTAAAAGCATAATATCTTCACTAGATGCATGATGCCTAACGCTCTTTTCATTAGGTATTGTTTCTATATTAATACCTCTAATAGCTAAATCATTCATAGTTTTAACAAGTATTTTCTCATAAGCATCATAACTAGGCTCTGCGAAGCAAACCGTATCGCCTTTTTCTAATGTAATAAATTTATCATGGCCAGATAATATTCTATTGATATTAGAATATGGGGCTTCTCTATCATTACTAATTAGTATTATAGTATTTGGATTTTTTAAATCTGTTAAATTACCTAGTAAATCTTCATCAACACTTAAATATCCATTCTTAATGCAAATATTTACTATGCTATGTAGTTCTTTACCCATAATAACTACTTTTCTATTTTTACCCTTTAATGCACTAAATATCTCACCAATAGTATAGATATGTAAAGGAAGCACTGTAAACATTATTCTACCCTTATTTCTATCTACTATTTTCTTAAAATAACTTTCAAGTTTATGATTAGGACTAGTATGACCTTTCTTTTCTGCAAAAACACTCTCAGCCATTAAACATAAAACTCCTTGCTTACCAATATACGCAAGTTTACCAAGATCCATATCATAATATCCACTCATAGTTGGATCAATTACAAAATCAGCCATATATATAATAGCTCCATCTTTAGTATTAATTGAATATCCAAGTGTTTCAGGACTACTGTGAGTTACACTAAATGGAAAAACACTAAATGTTTTAAAATCTATTTTTCTATGAGCGCTAATTACATGAAGATTATTAATTTTAACTTTTTCTTCTGCACACATATATTCAATAATTTTACTAGTATATGTAGATGCATATACATGTATATCTGGAAGTTCCTTTACTAAATCAGTTAAAGCACCCATATTTTCATGATGTGGATGACTAACAAATAATCCTATTATATCTTTCTTATGTTCACTCAAATATGTAAAATCAGGAATAACATAATCAACACCATACATTTTCTCAGGTGCATATTTTATACCACAATCAAATATAAGTATTTTTCCATCAATACTTATAGTATATAAATTCTTACCATTTTCATTAAGTCCACCTAAACTCATTATATTAATTTTACTCATAATATCATCTCCTTAATTTATCAAATAAAAATTATTATCAAGAATAAACCCATCAATAAAAGTTCAAATTTATGAACATTATAACATAAAAATAAAAAAAATACTAGAGGGTTACCCTAGTATTCTTTTATATTTATTCATTATCATATAACATATCTTCTAAATTATTTTTTATTTCTATATTTTTATTATTAAACTTTTCTATAATTTCATTATCAATATATTCTTCGCCTACAACTAATATAGATAATTTTTCCATATTAGTTAACTTAAGTATTTCTTCTTTTGTAATATCTGTTCCTAATATATTTATAAATTCTAAGTTGTTATATTTCTCCATTAAATTCAAATTATTTACGAGACATTTTTCTAAGTACAATTCATTTAATTTTGGAGCATTTAATAAGTTTATGTCAATTTTTTCTTCATCTTTAGGATTGCTTATACATAATACTTCTAAATTATCAAAATTATTTTGTAAAAATTCATAATTTTTAAAAGCACAATTTTCAAACATTAATATTTGAGCATGTTTAAATAATTCTTTTTCTTTTATACTTTTAAAATCACATTTGTAAAAACTATATTCAATTATATTTAGTGTATTAATTAATTTTATATCTTCATCTGTAAATACATAATTATTTATGACTATGCTATTTAATTTAGGAAATAAATTCAAGACTTCTTTTATATCTATTTTTTCATAAAAACTATCAATATTTAATCCATCTAATGATATTGATTCTAATTGTTCTAATTCTTCTTTTGTTACTTCTTTTATATTTTTACCAAAGTAATTTGATAAAAATAACTCTAAATTATAATTTTTTATCATAATCTCTCCTCTACAAAATTATTTTATCAAATATACTATTATTATTCTATTAATTTTGGCAAAATAAAAAGGATGTAGTGCTACATCCCTTTTGTTTTATAAATTCATAGGTCTATTATTTTTTTTTTCTTTGATGTTATTTTCAATGCTTTGAATTAATGCAAATACTTCTTCGTCTGTGTGTCTACAATAACTTGTATTCATACGATTTGTATTTAATTCAAAACCGAAATCTAAATTATCTAGACCAAATTGACTTTTAACAATGAAATATGATGCATCATCCATATTATTTTTTTCAACATAATCTAAAACTTCATCAAAACTATCAAAATCTAAATCATATCTATCATACGAATCATATCCTCCACTGATGGAAATAATTGTATAATGCAAGTCTTTTGGTAACTTTTCAATAATTGCAGAAATATCATTAATTTCTGTAATTGTATCTAATTCCAATTCATGAAATGATATTGGATCTTTACTATCTTTATCTAATATTTCAGTTTTTGTTACTTTCATATATATCCTCCCTATATTTATTTTATCAATTTTTTTTAACTATTTCAACATTTTCGATTAATTATCTTCTATATAAATTACATCTGATTTAGTTATCATAATTTCGTTAGAAACTTTGTTGGAATTATTTTGACTTAGTTCAAATTTCTTTATATTTATACCATTTATCGCTATATCTGGTGTTGAAATACCTTCGTTTGTCGCTTTGCTAAGTTCTCTTATATATGCATCTGCTATTGTTTCTTTTCCTGGTCGTGCAGTATATGTTCCTTTTTCAGTCTGCATAAATACTTCTTTGAATTGAGCATCATTCACTTCGACTCTTATCGCATTTGCTATATTATTTCCTGCTGTTGCTAATTCTCCAAATCTTTCTACTATTCCTTTTGATATTGTATTGAATGGGAATCTATTTATATCTGTAATGTTAAATGTTGATACTAATTTTCCATCTTTTGTACTTAGCGCATATCTTACATTATGTTCTCCTACTAGATACTTTCCTGTACTTGATAATTCCGGTGAGCCATAACGTCTTTCTGCTCTTCTTGCTGCTCTTGTTCCCTCTTGTACAGTTTTTATCTCTTTATATAATCCTGAATCAAGTTGATTATAGTATGTTTTATATACTGTCTCAGTACCATCTGGATTTTTTACTTTTGTTTCACTAAAATGATATCCTTTTGTTGTTACATTTGTTTCAAATTCTTTTATACATACTGTTACTTTTTCAGCTATTTGTGATGTTGGTTGTCCATATTTTGCAGTTAGTGTTGATAGATTTGGTGAAGTTTCAGCTACTGTTCCCACTTGAACATATGCATAAACACCATCATCTATCTTTTCTAATTGATAATATGTTCTTACTCCATCTTTTACTTTATACGCAAATGTTCCTTTTCCTGTACCATTTTGACATTTTATTAATTCTTCCGTTACTTGTAAATCTATTTTTGATTCTACTGCTCCAGCATACATTAAGTTTGGATTAGTAAATACACTTACCTTTTCACCTTTATGTTCAACTACTGTTGTTGCTTTTGATATTCCTGTTTCAGATTTTGGATCCCATGGATATGGTTTTCCATCTTCTCCCATCCAGAAATATGCAAATCCTCCAGCTTCTCTTACTTCTGTTTCATCACTATTTACTTGTCTTCCTGTTTCATCATATAATGCTGTCACTGTTGGGTCATATGCCATATATGCTCCAGTTTGTGTTAGTACTAATACACTTGATTCATGTATTTTTCCATCTGGACTCATCCATCTTACTGGTGTATCTAATTCTACACGTGCTTTTGTTACATACGCATCTCCAACTCTTAGTGCTAATCCTTTTGTTGATAATTCTTCCATCATTCCATCTTTGAATATAAATTCTGTTGTATTTACTTGAACTTTTGGACCACCCAATACTTTTTGTGTTGAGTATGTTTGTACTTTTTCTGTTAATTGTACTCCAAATTTACTTACATCAAATGTTAGTTCAATGCCTGTTGCTGCTTTATATTTCATAATTGCGGATTGAATTTTATCAATTGAGAATGCCCAGTCTGTTTCTTGATCTAACTTTCCTACTCCTGAGTTTGACTTACTATGTGAGAAGCATAACAATGCTATCTTATCTGCGTCAAGTCCCATTGATTCTAATCTTGTTCTTTGTGATAACACTATTAATGCACTATTTAATGTATGATTTTCTCTTACAAATTTAGCTAATTTCTTATCATCTGCTTTTATTAGTTCTGGAAGTAATTTTGTTAATGCTCCTAAATCATGTTTTACTCCCATATTTATTCCTTGGAAGTACGCTATTCCATTTTCATTGAACATTCCTGCTGCCATTCCTAAATCATGGAATAATCCTGAATAGAACATTTCTGAATACTCTTTTGCTGTATAAGTTTTTCCTGTTGTTTCTGCTAATGTTCTTAATGAATTTACTGTTAAGAATGCAACTTGTAATACATGTGCTTCTGTGTGATCACAATATGACAATAATTGATTCATGTTCTTTCTTGTTCTTGTTGATTCTCTTGCATATTTGTATACATCACTTACGAGGTCAGCCATTTCTTTGCTTCCTTCTATCTTAACACCATTTCCTAAATCTATTCCTGTTGCAATAATATCATGTAGATATGTCTTGGCAAATTCTGAATTTGCCTCAAATAGTTTTGATTCAAATATAATCTCATATGTACCAGTTGCGATTTGTTCACCTTGCATCATTCTTTGCAATACTGAAGTTATTAATTCTTGTTGTTGTTTTACTGTTAATCCTTCTACCATTGCATTAAATTGTTCTTTTGATAATCTAACTTCATTTAATCTTGGGTTTGTTAATATTGAATCATGTAATTTTGTTACTTCTTCACTTATTGACTCTACATTTCCAAAATCCACGCTCTCAATCTCAGGTGTATCAACCTTAAATTTATTTAGCATATCATTATATTCTGCTTCTAATTTGATTAATTTTTCATTTATCTCTGCTTTTAATGATTCACCAATTTCACTAGAAGATTCTATGTTAGACTTCATTTCTCTAATACTTTCTAATGATTCTTTAATTTTACTTTCATCATTACGTACTGAATCATCTGTTTTTTGTTCATTTAGCTCTTTTGTTTTTTCTTCTATTTTGGCTATAAATTCTGAATTATTAATAAAATGAACACCTTCAGTTGATTTAGTTATTTCTTCAATCTTTGCTAAACAACTAGATATACTTTCATTAATATTTATATATGATTTTGATATTTCATCAATATTGCTATTAATACTTATTTTACTACTTTCTATATAGGAATTAATATCATTTATTTGTTTTATTCTAGATTCGATTGTATTTTGAAGTGAAATTAATTTTGTCTTGATTAATTCTAAATCACTATCAGTTTTTGAAGTAACATTTCCAATTATATCATTTGCTTTATCAATTAACTCTTTACTAGTTTTATTAATCATTTCAAGTATCTTAGTTTCACTTCTTATAAAGCTATTTATTGTAGTTTGAACTAATTTTGTTTTGTCTGTTTCACTTAATGAAGAATCATTTAAGATATTTTCTATTACTTCATTTGGAAGCATATTATTTTCTAATAATTCAGTAACATTTTCGTTATTGATTTCATTTGGGATTAAATTGATTTTATCAGTATTCAACTGTTTAATTAACATTGTTTGTGTAAATAATCTTAATGTATCTGATACTACGTTATTTACTCTTGTTTCTAATTTTGCCTTATTTTTATTAACATTATCTGTATTTAAATTTGAAATTATTCCAATTAATACTGTATCTTTTACTGTATTAATAACTTCCATTACTTCGGCTAATACTTCTTCATTATTTAAAACTTCAGAACTTACATTATTTAATACGGTATTTAACGATGCCTCAGTTAATTCACTTAAACTTCCTTTTTGAGTAAGTTCTGATACTACTTCTGTGGATACACCATTAGATTTTATATTTTCAAGTATTTTTTCTACTGCAGGTGTTGCTTTAGCAATATCTTTTGATTTGATTTCTGTTTCCTTACTTGTTTCAATATTAGTATCTTTAACAATTTTTTCACTAGTTTCTTTGAAAATATTAGACTTACTCTTTATTAATTCAGTTATATAATTACGATTACTTGCATCTTTAATAATAGAGGCAGCTCTTCTAATTAAGCTACTTTCATAATCATTGACAGTTTCTTCATCTAGTTTTTCAACAAAATCTTTAAAATTTTCATTTGTAAGTATTTCAAGTCTTTTAATTATATCTTTTGCAAATAATTGGATTTCCTCTTGTGTCATATTTTCATATAAATAATTAAATGCTTCTTTACTTAATTTTGAAAATTTTACTTTTGAATCACTTAATGCTTCATTAATTTCGCCTTTAATTGATTCTAATGATTTTATTTCTTCTTCATACTTAGCTTTTCTTTGACTTTCTTTTCTGACTTTGTCTTCTGATGTCTTATTAGATTCATCTATTTTTTTAATTTCTGCATTTAATTCATTTATTCTATTATCGATATTATCAGTTACTTTTCCTTTAACTTCAGATATTTTTGCTAAACGCTCTTCTTTCTTCAATTTGATACTATCTAATTTATTTTTTATTAATTGTATAATATTCAAATCTGAATATACTTTTTCTCCAGTTGCTTCTTCTACTTCATATTTAATTTCTGCATATTCTTCAACTGAATTTACAAGTATACTATCAGCTTTTTCTTTTAATCCAATATTTTTTTCTTCAATTGATTTTATTCTCTCTGCTAATTTACCCCTGTATTTATAAATAGTATCGATTGACATATTTTCAATCATTGTTGCAAAATTTTGATCTGATAATACATCTAATTTAGACATTATTTCTTTACTAAACATTGTCAAATTTTCTTGAGACATTGAATTTACTAAATAATTAAATGAACCATTACTCAAATCACTAATACTTTTAGATGAATCTTTTAATGTATTTAAAATTTCAATACGCATATTTCTAAGCTGCTCTATTTTAGCTTCTAAATTATTGATTTTTCTTTGAGTTTGTTCAATTTTATCTTTAGCTTTAGCATTTTCATGTTTAGGTAATTCTTCGATTGTTTTTCTGATACTTTCAATTTCTGTTACTAATTGTTTATCAATATTTTCAACCAATTTTTCTCTTTGTACTTTTTTATTTTTTTCTACTTCTTCTTTTGATTGTTTTGCCTCTTTAATTTTATTCTTTATTGACTCTATAAGTCCAGGCTTTTCATTATTCATTTCAAACAAATCAGAAATCATATACTTTGTACTATATAATTCAAAAATACCTTCATAAAATTTTTCAGGAGTTATTTTTTCATTAACACTATCCAATAATGAACTTTTTATCGCTTCATCTGTTACATTATCTATATTAGATATCAAATCTAATTTATAAGCATTTGTAAATGCTTTACTAATTTTAGCATAAAAATCTTGTAAATTACTCTCATCAATACTACCAATTCTAGCAACTATTTCATTACTAAATAAATCTAACATTTTAGGAGATGCCTTAGAAATAAAATAATTAAATTCACTATCCGATAGATAGTCTATCCCTTGTTCAGGATTCATGAATAAATCATACATCTTATATCTAGACACTTCTGATTCTAAATCACTTATTTCTAATGCCAAACTTTCATTTTCAGCTTTTAATTGATTTATTATTTTTTGTGCTTTGCTAGTTATTTGTGCTTTTTGAGCTTTTGTTGCTGGCTTTCCATTCGAAGCTACATAACCATGACTAACAGATTCAATAATTGCCTCTTGTTCTTTTATTTTATTATTATTACTTTGAATGCTATCTGATTTAGTAGTAATTGATTTTAATATCTCATCAAGTAATTTCTTTAACTCATCATCTCCATAATCGGATAAATTATCAAATATCTCATCAATAGATGCTTCAAGTTTAATTGCTTTTTTCTGATCTTTAATTTGTTTTTCAAGATTTTTCTTTCTTTGTTTTAATGCAGTTAAATCTTCCTTTACTTTTTGTGTCTCTTTATGTATTTCTTCTTGTGTCATTTCGGTATTATTTGCTAAATTATTAAGTTTGTTAGTAAGTTTCTTAATATTTTTATTTATACTATTCAGTTGTTCTTCATTAGTTTTAACTGTAACTGATGTAAATGTTACATGTGCCGCACTTAATCCTGCTATTTCAGTAGCATTCATTGTTGAAACAATTTCTGTAAACATATTTAAAGCAATTTCTTCTTTTGATAAAGGTTCATCCTTATTAATTTTATTCTTATTATTTCTCTCAAATTCTTCTGTATAATTTTCATAAATTGAATCAAATCTTGGATCATTCATAATTTGCTGTGTATAAGCATTTACATCAGTAATACCAGCATTTTTTAAACTTTTAGCATAATTTGATAAAGCTACCATATTTCCTGGTAAATTATAATAATTTTTTAAACTTTGACTCATTCTATTTTGGATAAAATTACTATATGTATCGGTATTATTAGTATTTATATATGAAACAGTTTTTACCACTGAACTAGGAGCACCCATAATCAGTGCAGTTGCAGCACCATATAGACCAGATTGAATTGCTTGATTCCAGTCAATACTTTCTCTATTCTCCCAATACCATTTAAAATGAGAATCTAAATCATCTTTTTGATTAGTAATCCAATCTTGATATAATGTACCTTCATCAAGTTTTTCTTTATTTAATTTTAACCAATTATCAAATGATAAATATGAATTACATGCTATCTCAGTATCTAATGAAGCAAAACTATTATTTTTTTCTTCCATATCCTTTTCATAATATGTTTTGTAAAATAATTCTTTTAATGCTTCATTATCTCCATCCTCAATAATACTCTTTATTCGCTCATATTCTTCTCTACTCAATTCTCCATTAGCTAAATTAGCTAAATTGCCTAACCACGTTCCAATTACTTCTTGAGAAAATTCTTCAAAACCCTCACCTAATGCTTCTATAAACTGATGATAAGCTAAAGCTTTTAAAGTTCCATCAGCAGCCACTTTAAAAACCGATTTAGCAAGAGCATTTTTTACAAAATTAAGTTTAAGACCACCTAATTTTATTGCACCAAAGATAGATTGTAACGTTACTTCTAATGCGCCAGATATAATTCCAAGTAATAGTGCAGTATTTTTATCCATTCCATCTTGCATAAATCCTTCAGTTGCATTACCTGCTGAAGTAACAAACATAACTGCACTACCTAAATAAGCACCAACACCTGGAATTAACGCCGATAATGCAATAGTAGGTGCCATATTAACAATACTTGTTCCAATATTATATGTATGATATAAAAATTTAGTATCTCTTTCTTGTGATAAATAATTACCAACAAGCATATTATGATAATCCGCTCTATTTTTGATACCATCAGCATCAACAAAATTTACAAATCCATATTTTATTTGATTTCCACCAGCTTTTGCTGATTCCCATAAGGTCCATCCAAAATCACCAATAGGACCAGCATCATCATACCTTTGTTGAGTAACTGCGAATGACTTTCTTGCTAATGAAAAACTTCCTGATTCGACCATACTTTTAAAATATCCATCAAATTCATCCGGATTATTGTTATATATATAACTTAATCCTTTTCTCATATATTCAGAACTTTCATTTAACGCTTTTACATAATCTTTTTCATTGGTAGTTAAAAAATGCTTATAACCATTATAAATGTCTGAATTTAACGACATAAACACTGCAATTTCTTGTGAAGATGGATATATAGCATTTCCATCTTTATCATAATAGCAAATACAATCACTACTAGTATATTCGTTATATTCAATATTACAACTTGCAATTCTACCTTGAAAATTATCATCTGTCATTCCTGCTAATTCCGCTGTAAGAATAAGAAATCTATTTGCTCTATCACTAATGTAGGAATTAATAATTCCCATAGTAGTTTGAAATTCATCAATTGTTTGACATTTTAGTAAATCTTCATATGCTGAATCTAATAATTCATTAAGTTTATTTATTTCTTCATTATCATAATTCTCCGCTGTATATTTTTCAACAAACTCTTCATCAAATTCAGTAAGTTTAAACATATTATTATTTATATATTCTTTAGCAAAATTATTTTTTAATTCTATAAAATCCATTCTAAGTTCATCTTGATATCTTTTATTAACAATGTAAGCATAATAGTCGTTTTTAAATTGAGCAAAAGCTTGATCTAATAATGTTTTTTGTTTATTATATTCTGAAACTATACTATCAGAATATCTTTGGTACCATGCACACTTAACTCGCTTTTCTTCCTCATATGCAGCTTCAGCTTCTTTATAATCAGAATAAACATTTGCATAGTCAACTCTCATCTTATTATAGTCAAACATCAAGTCCATACTATTAGACCATGTCATTATATTGCCATAACTACAGCTTAAACTTGCGGCTAATTCTTCACCTATATTAATATCTTCTTTCTGATTTTCATCTATAGAATATGTATATTTTAATGATTCTATATCTTTAAGTTTTTTACCATCTTTTACATCTGGTTTTTGTTTGGCCTCTTTATATATGTAATCTTCATAATTGCTATTATTTACAATGTCTGTATAAATATTCAAATAAGAATTCAAATCATTATCACTAGCTTTTAATTCATCAAATAAATCAAATAGCATATTATAATCTAATTTATTAGTTTCTTTATCAAAAATAGTTTCTTTATTACCCTTAATTATTCGTTGTACTACATCGTTAATAAATACTTGATATGTATTTACTCCAGAATATTCAGAACACCACATTAAATTAAATGCATCAAGATTTTCTTCGGCTTGTACACATCTATCTTTAGCCTTTTTTACTTGATCTAATATTTCATTATATTCTTCACTAGTATAAGGGCTTTCTGTAATAACAACATCACCTACTGCAGTTAATACTTTTGGTGTTTCTGAAACCTCTTCACTATCATTTTCTGTAAATTGTTTATCATAATCAAAAAGTTCTAAAGCAATATTATAATTTGGTAGTGCCTTATCATAATAATCATAAGTAAGCATGAATTGCTCTTCAAATTGATTAACTATTAACCTTTGCTCACTCGTACGACTTTCAACTATAGAATGGTACATATCTGTATTCCAATTTACATATTTATACCCTTGTGCATCTTTAACTTCTTCAATACTTTTATTTTCTGGATCTATATACTCATATCTTGTTTCAAAGTCTTTTGGAATACCATTATCATTATAGTAGCCTTGTATTACGCCTTGTTGTAATAGATCATATATATAATCACCGGGATAGTAATTTTGATTTTTATCATAAAAATGCCCAATAGCATTTGTTATTAAGCCTAATACTTCTTCATTACCTTGTTCTGCTTTTCCTAATTCTTGACCATAAATTACTAATTCCAATTGTTTTTGACTATCTGTTTTGTCTTCAGGATTAATATAATTACCATTCTCATCTTTTAATCCATCTTTAAGTTGTTGAATTGAAAAATCTTGAAGAGTTGTTTTATTATCATATAAAAGTCCATTTCCTAGAAGTCCATTTCCTATACCTACCCATAATCCAGCGGCAACACGATCAAGTCTTTCTCTTTCCATAGAAGTTACTTCCTCAAGTGTAAGTCCATGGCCTCCTGTTATTGTTTCATACACTTTATATGATGTTGTATTTTTATAATCATAATCAGCTTTTTTGGTTTCATCTGCTGCTCTTTGTGCATAATTAGCTGCTGCTGTAGAATATTCACCTATCATAGTTTTAATTTCTTCAATAGAATTTGCATCTCCTAGTCCTATTAATTTCATAGTTTCTGCTAATTCTGATAGATATTGTTCCTCACTATATTCAGCACTTGATTCATAATAGCTAAGTCTTTCTACCAATCCTACCTTAATATTTTCATCAATTTCTTCTTGTTCTAATCCCTCAGTTACTTTATTCCACACTTTATCTAATGAAGAAGCTAAGTCTCCTACAAATCCATTATCGCCATAAAAAGCATTAAAATCTGTTTTTAAATTTATATTACCTTGCTTATCACTTATAATATTACCATATGTAAAAATATTATTTGCTTGATTATTGAATATTGATGCTAAATTACTTGATAAATTTTGCATATTATAACCATTATAACTACACTGTGAAATTGATTTTAATTGTTGAATTGCAGCATTAACACAAAAATAATTAAAGTAAAAATCTATATTACTATTATTTTGATAGTAAACATTTGAACTATTTGTATCTTCTTCAATTGTAGCAATATTTCCATAACCATCAAAGTTATCTATATTATCTTCTGATATTTCATCTTCTTCTACTTGTTCAAAATTCTCTGACTCATCGTCTTCTAAATTTTCTGTCTCATTGTCTTCAGAATTCTCTGTCTCATTGTCTTCAGAATTCTCTGTCTCATCGTCTTCTAAATTTTCTGTCTCATTATCTTCAAAATTTTCTGTTTCTTTATCTTCCAAATTAGAATCATTCTTTTCTGATTCTTCTAGCTCATTTTTTTCTAGAGTGTCTTTTTCTTTAGTATCATCAACTACTTTATCTTCTTTTTTTTCAACATCTACTTTATTTTTGTCATCATTAGAACTAGTGTTTTTTGAAAATACCTTTTTTGTTGAATTTGTATTTTCATTGATTTCTAGTCCATCATTATAATTTTTTGACTTGTCAACATTTGCATCATTTTCAGCAGATAAATCTATATTTGTATCCTCTACTATTATATCTTCATTAGAAAATAATTCATCAATTAAAAAATTATCATCTGCTTTAGGTGTATCTTCAACTATAGTAGTATCTGCAATAAAATTTTCTCCAATTTTATCAATTGATTCTGGGTTGGATTTTGCAGATAAATTATTATTATCTTTAAATAGTTTACTTATCCCAACAGCAGAAAGGCCAGCGGCTACTGTTGAACCCCCAGCTATTGCTATATTTTTTTTATTTATATGTTGACCAATTCCATTTACATATCCGCATTTAGGACACTCTTTAGAACCATCTGATAATTCATATTCACAATTAACACACTTCATATTTCACCAACTATCATTTTAATAAAGCAACATTTTTTATACTAGAACCATTATAATTACGATGATCATAAACTACTTGATTTTTAATTCTGCAAGCCTCGCAATCTCCAGTATCAGGAGGATCATTTATAACCATTTGTTGTTCAGTTATATCAATATCTATCAAATCAATCATTTTTTGTAGTTCTTCTTCTCTTGTTTCTAGTTCACTAGCAATATTTTGCATAGTTTTTATATGGCTTGATAATCCACCTGAATTACTAAAATTTCCGCCTTCACAAAATGGTTCTCCACCAGAAATAAATCCAACTGAAAGATTAGAATATGCATCAGTTGCCTTCTCAATTGCGCAAGAAATAACTTCGTTGCAAGAAAATACTTTTTCTTTTTCTTCTGCAAATTCACTTTTTTTATCTCTTAGTTCCTTCATTTTAGCACGAGCCTCTGCTGCATGTTGTTCTCTAATGTGTACGCACATAAATATCACCTCTTCTTATTTCATAAAAAGAACAATTTCTTATTCTGCTTATGAAATAAGAAGTTTTTTCAACTTCTTATTATATTACATAGTGTAATTTTGAATTGCTGTTTGAATACTTGTTGAAACAGTTGCTAATGTTTCTTTATATTGATTAGAACTATTTAAGAAACTATCAAATGCATCGATTGCTTCTTGTCTTCCAGTTCCTGCTTGCCAATTATCCATAATAGCACTATAGTATCTTTTTACTTCTTGAATAAAGTTATCTATAGCTCCATTAGCAGCATCTACTTTAGCACGTCCATTAGCAGCATCTGGTGTAATGTTAATTGTGTCTCTTGTATCACTATAATCTTCCATAATAGCTTTTTCTTCACAAGAGATAGCACCAAACATTTCCATACCAGCACCATTTGAATTTTGGATTTGTCTGTAGTTTGCAGCAATTTTAGATGCTTCAACAGCTAATTGGCCTAAAGTATTTCTAATACCTACCATAGCATTGTGTACTCTTACGATATTTTGAATTTGTACACCAGCATCTTTTCCTTCCCAACATCCTTTTAAAATTTGAATTCCGCTTGCTAAATTAGCAATAAGTGTCTCAGCGCTATAATCTGATGTTCCAATAACAACATTATTAAATAATGCATAAGCATCATCATGTAGTGCTTGAACACTATTAACCTTATGATTCATTTATCTTTTACCTCCTACAATAATTTTACAATTATTCAAGTAATATTGCAAGAAAAATCGAGTTTTTAAAAATATAAAATCTACACATTTAAATTTGTGTAGATTTTATTATCAATATTATATAACATCCATATGTATGCTTTTCTTCATATTTGGTGCTTTTGGATAAGATGTACTTTTTTTAGTTCTAGCATATCCATCACTATATATATAACTAGTTTTTTTATTTTTAATATATTCATTTATAAATTCTTTTATTTTTTGAAAAGTTTTGCATACTTTTTTATTAGTAAAATCAACTGCTTTACCTTTTATATGTTTAGAATTAGTTGTTCCTCCTTGAATTTCATTCCATTTCTTACACCTAAGGCCACTAGTAATATTTATAGAACCATAACTATTTCTAACATCTTGCAAATATATTAACAAACTTTTATTCAATTCCGAAGGATAACAAGTACAATATTTACCTTTACATTTGCATCTAAACTCCGTTAGCTTGAAATTTTTAGTATATTTTTTTACATTATAAGCACATCTAAGAAGCAAATCTGTATTATTGCCATATAAACCATCTTTGTCTTCTTTTCTTACAAAAAAATCATTTTGTAATTTTTTATACGCTGATCTTGTTTTTGAACCAACAATTCCATCTATCTCACCATTATAATATCCTAAATATTTTAAATATTCTTGTCTTTTTTTTCTTGTTAGTAACATAAATTACCTCCATAATATTATATGTTACTTTTTTATATCAAAAAATGTCATTTAACAAAAAAAGTTAAGTATTTCTACTTAACTTCATTAATTAATTTTACTTCTATTGGTAAAGCATTTTTAATAACAATTGCTCTAGTATTATCAATATTTCCAAGACTAGTTCTTTGTATAGATGTTTTAAGTACGAATTGTTGATATAATCCACCACCAATCCAAATACCATTATTACCATCAAAATTACTTTTATACCATTCATCAAATTCATATTTTTTAAACGATATTGGTATATCTATAAATATAAAGTTGATTTTAGCATATTCTTTATTATCATTTAAAATCTTTTTAAATATAGTTTTATGTTCATCATCTAATTTATTAAAGAATTTTTCAAAGCCAATAACCACAATTAGTGTATTTTTTACATTTTCTATTGTCCTAAAATTCATATCATTATCAACTAATACTTTCTGAATATTTTCATTTATATTATTAACATTGTCTATTAACTTATTATAATCTTTATTAATATAATTAATTTGATATTCAAATTTATCATAGTAATTTATTGCATCAACTATACTTACACCAAAAGAATTGTTATTCATAGATAACACTTTAATGATATTATTAATAAATAAACTTGCATTTTCAATTTCAGATGCACTAATAATATTACAGCATTTCTTTTTAAAGTCATATATCACACTATTAAGAGTTTCTGCTGCAATACCAATAGGTACACTGTCTAATCCCAAATACTTATCTTTAAATCTAGATATTTCTATTTTATCTGGCATTACATGTATTGGTTGTGCTTTTTTATAACCTTTAGTATTTAACTCATTTACCAATTGTTTAATTGCATTATAAGATGTTTCATCTTTTGTAATAAATGCAGTT
>JAQXHG010000021.1 GCA_029007115.1 bacterium
ATGATTTCTAAAATAATAGTATTCTGAAGATTTTTTGCCACCCTCTGAACATATGACAATTAAGGGTTTTTTCTTACTTTTTTTTAATTGTCCTCTAGCCATAAATCAATATCTCTTATAAATGGAATTGCTCCGTATCTACCATTTATATAACCTTTTTGTATATTTTCATCTTTTCTAACTGAGAACGAATCAAGTGGATATAAATCTGATGCAGCAGTTTTTGGATCTTTTTCTGTAAACCATATTTGATCTCTTCTAAACAACTCTAAGCTTAATAAATTTATAGCATGAGTAGTAAATATTAACTGACTATTAGATTTATTAATTTTTTTATTATTAAACATTTTAATTATATATTCTACTATAGCAGGATGCAAACTTTTTTCTAATTCATCTATCACTATAACTTTATTATCCTCAAAAGCATGCTTTAAGAATGGAGCTAGAAAAAACAAAATTCGAGTTCCTTCTGATTCAGCTTCAAGTCCCATACCTATATTAAATGTATTATTATTTTCATCAACAACTTCATGTATTAATTCAATTTTCACATTAGATACCATAGGTGTTCCTACTGTTTTAGCTGCCGGTGGAATAAACATGTTAACCATATTAGTATCCATCTCTTTTTCCTCATAACTAACATTCAAATCTTTAATAAAGATATCAAATTCTTTCAACATATTTAATGTAAATGTTTTAAGTTCACCATTATTACTATAATCAATTAAAACTTCTTTTGAAATACTATCAAATGAATTATATGTATCAATACAATTTACAAACCATAAATAAGCATCTTTTGTTTTTTCATAATTCCAATTTGTAGCAGTCGCTAAAAATAATTTGTTTTCAGTATTTTTAGATTCAATAGATTTTAGTTTAGATTCTTCTGTTTTTGGAAAAGTATATTCATTTGTATTTGTTCTTGTGAATATATTAGTAGGTTTTTGAGTATAGTAAGCATCTAATGATTCTGTATAAACTTTAGTAGCATCAGCACTAAATGCATACTTATACCTAATATTATTAGATATAAAATCAAATTCAAATTCACTAGGACTACCCATAGTAAACGCATCAAACATAAATGAATTAATTATAGGCAGTCTCATTCCTACAGTATTGTTGTTAGAATTTCTAACAAATAAAATTGCAAATGTAAAAGCTTTTATTAAATTAGATTTACCTGAAGCATTTGCTCCATATATAGCAGCGGTTTTAAGTAAATCAACATTGTTAGTGGATATTATATTATCTAAGTTTTCATCACCATTACCTTTTTCCATAGATAATGTTACCTTATTTTTAAAAGATAAAAAGTTTTTAACACTAAATTCTATAAGCATTTTTTCTCTCCTCCTATAAATAGTATATACTAAAAGCATCAAAATGTATACTTATTTTTATTATTTTTGTGTTTTTTTCTCATTTTTAAAATAAATATATTGATATTTTATCATTATTTTTTTATTTGTCAAATTTTATTTAAATAACTACCATTTCCCTTGCATTCACCTGAAGAGAACAGCAAATAACTCCAATCCCTTTTAAAACAATACTTTAAACATAAATTCTAAATTATTTTAGGTGCACTTTAAATAACTTTAAACCACCCATTTTTGGGAAAATAAATGCCACTGAGGGAAAATGAGAGACACTAAAAGTCAACTAAATGCTACTATTTGCCACTCAAAGATACTTAAAGACACAAAAAAATAGGCCAGAATACTATTCTGGCCATTCAGGGGGTTTTGGTTGAATACTTCCATAATGTTATCGTAGAAGTATTCTGACATATCGCTATGTCAAGTTAATTATATAATGATTTGACTATAGTTGTCAATTATAAAATTATGCTTTTTATATTTTTTTACATTTAATTTTTTAACAAAGAAAAAAGACTTCTTAAAAGTCCTAAAATGAATCTATATTTATCTTTACTTTACTATTACCATCATTATAAGCTTTAGCTTGTATCAATGTTTTAATACTATTAGCAATTTTACCTTTTTTTCCAATAACTCTTCCCATATCCTCTTCAGAAACAACTATTTCAATAACTGTTTCATCATCTGTCTTGAATTCTTGTACTTTTACTAAATCAGGTTCTTTTACTAATTTTTTTACAATTAATTCTGAAAACTCTACTAAATTCATTACTTATTTCTTTTTGATTTATGGAATTCTTCCATAACACCTACTTCGCTTAAAATATTTTTAGCTGTATCAGTAGGTTGAGCTCCTTCCTTAAGCCATCTTAAAGCTGCTTCATTATTTACATTATACTTTTCAGCTTCTAAAGGCATATAAGTCCCAATAGATTCAATAACATTACCATCTCTTTTAGCTCTTGAATCAGCTACTACTAAACGATAATAAGGTCTTTTTTTAGCGCCCATTCTTTTAAGTCTGATTTTTACTGCCATCTTAAACTCCCTCCTTGCCTAATTAATATTACAATAAATAGTTTTTTATGTCAACCTTTTTTTGTTTACAAAACACATTTTTATTATTATATTAGTTATTATTTCTTATTTTTAAATTTATATCCTTTAAAATAAGCTTTTAATTTATTTCCTTCAACTACAAAAGCTGTTTCTGCTAATTCTAAAACTGGTTTATCACACTCTGAATCTCCATAAGATGACTTTACTTTTACACCAGGTAATATTTCACTTAATCTTCTTACTTTTTCTTCTCCTTTACAGTTTCTACCTACTATTTTACCATTAGAGTCTGTTTTTGTTGCAATAACAACTTTAACTCCTAATCTTTTAGCAAATTGAGATATCCATAAATCATATGAAGCACTTAAAATTACATCATTTTCTGTTCTTTTAGACATATACCAAGGTTTAATATTTTTCATATGATTATCTACAAACTCATTTATAAATTGTGGATAATTATTAATTTTAAATATAAAAGATAACATTTCTTCTTTTACTCTTTCAAATTCTACTAAATTATGTTCATATTCTTTTTTTAATTTTCTAGCACTCATAAGAGATTTCCATACTAACTTTGGATATTTTTTAAATGCAAATTTTATTAAATCTTTATTAGTATCTCCATTATATATTGTTCCATCAAAATCATAAACATTCATATTTACACCTACTTTATATTTATTATAAATTAAAAAACTACTATTAACAAGTAGTTTCTAATTTTCCTGTCTCATGAACTCTTCATATTCAGCCATAATCTCTTTAGGTTTTCCTTCTTTCTTTATTAACCCTTCATGTAACCAAATAACTTTATCACATAACTCTTCTATAGTTTTAGAACTATGCGATACGATTACAACTGTTCTATTTGAATCACTTATTAATTCTTTCATTTTATTATAACTTTTCTCTTTAAAATGAATATCTCCTACACTTAAAACTTCATCTATAAGTATGATATCTGTTTCTAATATTGCTGTTATTGAAAATGCAAGTTTTGAATACATACCACTTGAATAACTTCTTACTGGTTTATATATAAAATCACCAAGTTCTGAAAATTCAATTATTTCATCTACTCTTTTATCAATTTCTTCTTTAGAATATCCAAGCAACATACCAGATAAATATATATTTTCATATCCAGTTAATTGTTTTTGAAAACCTACACCTATTGACAATAGTGAGATACTATTTCCATGTAAATTTATACTACCTGAATCTGGTGAAAATATTCCTGATATTGCTCTTAATAAAGTTGATTTACCAGAACCATTCTTACCACATATGCCTAAGATTTGTCCTTTTGGGATTTCAAATGATACTCCTTTTACTGCTTTAAATATTTTACCAGAGCCTTTTGCTTTTAGACCACCTTTCTTTAAAGAAAATCTATTCATATCTCTATAATACACATGTAGATCTTTAACTGTTATTGCTATTTCTTGTTTTTTCATTATCTCATCACCTTTACATATGTATTTTCATATTTATATATAGTTTTAATACCTAAATAACTTAAGAATATACCTACTACAAACCATATAAATGTCCATATACCAACTATTGAAGATTGATATATTAAAACATTTCTCATATTATAAATTAAATTAGCAAGTGGGTTTAAATCTAATAGTATTGTTCTATAAGTAACATCATGTATTTTTGTAGATAAATCAAAAAATACACCAGTTAAATAAAATAAAAATCTAAGACCAATATTTACTAAATTAGATAAATCTTCTGCAAAAACACCTACATGTAATACAAATGTACATACACCAAATGTAAATATAATCACTGTAATTAATATTGGTATAAACCATAATACATTCCATGTTATTGGAACTTTATATATAATCATAAATATAAACACTAATAAGAATGATATTAACATTTTAAATAAGTTTACACCCATTTTTATAAGTATCAATACAAATTTAGGTAAATATACTTTAGTAACCGTATCTCTATTATTAGTTACTAATTTTACACTAACTGTTACCATCTTATTAAAGAAATTCCATATTGATAAACCAATAAATACAAATATTGGAAAATACTCTACACTTGAATTAAATACAACTATTGCTATAAAAGTATATATTAACATGAATGCAAGAGGCTCTAATATCATCCATAAAAAACCTAAATACGAATTTATAACTTCTGCTTTTAATTCAGACCAAGTCGCATAAATTATATAATTTTTATATTTTTTTATATCTTTAAAAAACCTCTTCATTTTTGCCTCCAAAGTGCTACATATTATATCATAACTAATAAAAATAATCAAAACTATCATTTTCAAACAATAACATATTTAACATTATTTACTATTGTTTTAGATATATGTATCTGTATATATCAAAATTATACCACATATATAATTTAAGAACAAAGTAATTATTAACAATATAAACAATTAACATACATCATCATTTTTATTAAAAAAATTTACTTTTAAAAACATATCAAATGGCTTACTAAATATTTTAAATGATAAAATAAATGTAATTAATACTCCTATAATAATTAATTGATATAATTTAAATTTAATATCAAATAAAAATATAGTTTTTATTATTAAATTGTGTAAAAAATATACTGCAAATGTTCTTGAACCAAGTTTGCTAATAGATATCTTTTTATTTGGAACAATACACATTATACAAAGACCTATTATAAAACTTATAATATAAGTTATTATTCTAAAAAATAATCCAAAACTTTCATAACTATTTAATACTGAATATGGGTTTCTGCCAGTAAACAAAGGTCTAAATTTATATATATAATCAATTAGGAATATACATATAAAGATATATATTATTAAAATTAATATCGATATGTATTTATTCTTTTTATTATCAGTTATTTTAAAAATTTGTTCTTTATTAGACATTAATCCAAGTAAAAAGAATGGATAATAAACTATTGTTCTTGATAATACTAAAAAATCATTTATACTCTTATCATAACCAATTATAAGAGAAATAAATATACTAAATATCAAAAGATATTTTTTATTCATATTTTTTGTTAATATAGATACTATATACCACAAGCACGTTGCAAGTAAGTACCATTGAATTGCACTTGTAGTAAATAGTGAAAAGCTTAATACGCCCGTTTTTATACAATTAATTACTTCAGTAAAAAAATATAGTGATATGTATAATATGAAATATTGGACTATTTTATTTTTATTATTATTTTTAATAGAATTTTTAGCAAAAAATCCGGAAATAAAAACAAATAGTGGCATATGAAAAGTATATATGAATATAAAGATACTTTTTGCATAAATAGAACTATTTACAACACTTTCAACACAATGACCAATTACAACAAGTAATATCAATAAAAACTTTAAATTGTCAAAATAATATATTCTTTCATGCTCTTGTTTAACTTTATTTTTATTAATTATTTTAGATTTTTTTGTTAATGTTTCTTTTTTATCTTTAACCTTATTCATATATTCTCCTCATCATGAATACAATAATAAATTAATATTGTATATTATACTCGCTAACTTACTTTTCTATTAAAAATCTTAACATTTCCTCTTTATGCTTCTTTCCATTAACAATATCATAAATTAAATTTATGATAGGCATTTTAACTTTTTTACGTCTAACAAGTTTGTGAATTGACTTTAAAGTATACATACCCTCAACTGTATAAGTTTTTAAAAATTCATCAATCTCTTTTTGGCTTGATCCTATGCCTATTAAAAAACCAAAATTAAAATTTCTAGATTTCTTTGATGTACATGTCATTAGTATATCTCCAAATCCAGCAAAAGATACTATTGTACTTTTCTTTCCTCCTAATGCATGAATTAATTCTTTAATATCATTCATACTTTCTGTTAAAAATAATGCTCTTGTTGATTCTGTTACATTCATTCCTTCTAGCATACCAGATGCGATTGCCATAACATTCTTAACGCTAGCACATATTTCTACACCAATTATATCATTTGTTCTTCTAAATTTAGTTTTTTCATTTTCAAAGCAATTTCTTACTACTTTTTCTACCTTTTTACTTTTTGTAGCTAGAGACATACCAATTGGCACATCATATATCATGTCTCTTGCAAAAGTAGGGCCTGATATAATTGCATATGGATTAGAACAGTATTTTTTAAATACATCATGTAAAAATAAGCATGTTTCTTGTTGTATACCCTTTGTTGCAATTAAGACTGGTGTAGTTTTATTAATAAAACTTTGTATACTTTTTATTGTACTTTCAAAAGCATGAGCAGGTACAACTACTACAACTAAGTCTTTATCAGTTACAGCTTTTTCTATTTTATTTGTAACATATACACTACTTGGTAATGTATATCTTGGCAATCTCGATGATTGTCTTGTTACCACTAACATATCAGTCTCTTCTCTAGTATGACTCCATAATATTACCTTATTTTTATTTTTCACTAAAATATTTGTAAGTGCTAAACCATAAGCACCTGCACCTAATACCCCTACTTTCATTCTTTATCACATCCTACAAATATTCTATCAAAAAATAATTAAAATAAAAAGATTTATTAAATGTTATTTTTAAATATATAATGTATAACAATAAAAAAAGTTTAGGTATTTATTACCTAAACTCGTCTTTATATAAATTATTTACAATTAATATTATTTAACTGTATATTTTAATTCACCCATTCTAGATGTAGGAACAAATCCACTATCTGATGCAATTACATCTGGTATTCTATTTACTATTGCAGCACATGTAAGTTCAACAGTTGATGGTCTCGTGATAACTAAATTAGTATTTGGCTCTCCCATAACTGTCCAATCATTTTTATCACAATCATTTTCGCCATAGACTTTACCAATACATTCAGTTTCTAATATTATTCCCTCTTGAGTTTCAGTCGTAACAACTGCACTCATACCAGTTGCTCTATCTGTTGTAATATTCATATCTAATGTTTTTGAATATATTTCTTTATCATTAAATGTTGGTATACATTTTTGACTTTGTGATTTTACATGTAAACCAAGTTTATCACATAACCAACCATTTACATTCCACATGTAACTAGGTAAAAATTCTCCTTTATTTATTAGTGATTGTCTTTCTTCATTGCTAATATTATCAGCAGATGCAACATCTCTTTGAAATTCCTCATTTGTAAGTCCTGCTCCATGAGCTTTAGCAAGTGCTATTCCATAGTCTTCTACATTATATGATGAACTTCCTTTGATTTTAGTTATCCTTTGTGTAGTTCCCGCAAGTGTTGATATTAAATTACCCCAAAATGCATCTTGATAACCACTTCCTGTTATCGTACAATTATTTTCTTTAGCAATTTTATCAATTTCTAAAGTAAGATGAGGATTAGAATTCATTGGGTAAAAAGCTTCTTCACATGTAGTAATTGCATTTACTCCATATTTAGCACATAATATTAATGAGTCTTTTACATCATTTAATAAGCTCATAGTAGTTACAATACATACATCAGCTTTAACACTTTGAAATAAACTCTCAGCATCATTAACAGATGTAATCTTTACACCAACATCATCACATCCAATTACATTTCCTATATCCTTTCCAATTAAATCTGGATTAATATCAATTGCTCCTACTATCTTATACCCATTTTCTATAGCATATCTCATAGTATATTTTGACATTTTTCCACAACCGTATTGTATTATTTTTATTTCTTCCATTTATTATCCTCCTTTATTAATATAACACATTTTTATTTTTTTTAATCTAATTTATATTAAGTTGACAAATATAGACATAAAAAAAGATCTATTTATTTTTAGATCTTTCAAATATAATATCTGTTTTAAGTATTAAATACAAAACTATAAACATAAGAATTATATAACAAATTATAACTTCTATTTTATGACCTAAAGCATAAAATATACTTGTAATTGAGAATAATAAATTTATCACATATATAACTAACAATGTACTTCTTTTACTAAATTTTTTAAGTAATTGATGATGTAAATGTTCTTTATCAGCGTGATCTATTTTTTGCCCTTTTAATTTTCTTCTAATAATTGCAAATAATGTATCCATAATCGGAATTGCAAGTAATAATGTTGGAATTATTAATGATGTTAAAGTTGCAGTTTTAAAACCTAGTAAAAATACAACAGCAATCATAAGACCACAAAATGTACTACCAGCATCTCCTTGATATATTTTTGCTGGTGGAAAATTATGTACTAAATATCCAAGAGTACAGCCAAGCATCATTAGAGAAATTATGATATCAAGGCCACCAAATTTATTTAATGCAAAGCCTATTATTGCAATAGTTAGAAAATATATTGATGAGATTCCTGCACAAAGGCCATCTAAACCATCTATTAAATTTATTGCATTTATACATGCCACTATTATGAATATTGATAGAGGTTTTGAAAATATTCCAAATTTAATAGTTAATCCAAACATACTTGCTTTTGTAAGTTCTAATCCTCCATAAAATACAACTATACAAGCAACTATTATTTGAATAATTATTTTATATTTATTTGGCATTGGTGTTTCACTTTTAGTCATATCATCAAATAATCCAAGTAACATTATTAAAAATGATGATATTAATATTGATAACATCAAATTATCTTTTGGAGCAAAAAGCATATAACCAAGTAAAAAAGCAAAAAATATTCCTAATCCTCCAAGTAATGGCATTGGTTTCTTATGTATCTTTCTTTTATCATTTGGAACATCTAAAACATGTAAAAATATTGCAACTTTTTTCATCATTTGAACAAATATTATTGATGATAAAAAGCATACAATAACTATTAAAAAAACATTATGTCCATTCACTGTATAGTTCATATATCTCTCCTTGTAATTATTATAAACCAAATATTATATTTTTTCCACTTTATTAATAATTTTACATAAAAAAATTATAACTTATAACAATTCTTTAATAAAAATTTATATTCTAATATGTAAACTCTGTAAAGTTTTCTTCTCAATAATGAAATACTTTTATGTATATGATATAATATTATAGAAATAATAACGATGATAGTTTATGGAGGTACATATGAAGAAATATTCATTCTTAATTTTATTTTCAACTATATTTTTCTTTTGTATACCTATAAAAATCTTTGCTTCATATGATGGAATTATTACTAGAAATGCTGTTAACATCAGAGAAGATTATACAACTTCATCTAAAGTTCTATATACTCTTAATAGTAATACATCCATAGTCGTAGTTGATAAGAAACTATATGGTGGTGGCAGTGATTGTCAAGAAGGCTGGTTAGAAGTTATATATAAAAATTCTAATGGTTATGTTTGTAGTAAATATGTTTCAATTATTGATACTACTTTTGATGGAATAAATGTAATGGATTATACCGCTAGAGTTACTGGAAATAATGTTTCAGTAAGGAAAAGTGCAAGTACATCATCAACACAACTTGCAACATTAAGTCTTGGAACTAATGTTGAAATATTAAGTACAACATCTAGTACATCAAGTGGCTGTACTTCAAAAACATGGTATATGGTTCAATACTATGGAAATAAAACTGGATATATATGTAAAGATTATGTTGTTAAAAAAGAAGAAATTACTGCTAATGATGATGAATATACACAAGTATTGAAAGAAAAAGGATTTCCAAATTCATATATTCCTTACCTAACACATTTACATAATAAATATCCAAATTGGAATTTTGAAGCTATAGATACTAATTTAGAGTTTTCTACAGTTATAGATAAAGAAGAAGGAAAAAACTTGATGCAAACTGCAAATGATAGTTATAGGACATCTGATGTACCATCTGAAGGTTCTACTTGGTTTAAAGTAAATTCCGGGGTTATTGCATTTTATATGGACCCTAGGAACTGGCTTACTGAAAATAGAATATTTATGTTTGAGAATTTAAAATATATAAATGAAAAAGAAGATATTTATCCATCTTTAATTAAAAATATATTTGGAAGTGGTAAATTATCTGATGATAAATATACAATACCAATGTTTAATTCAGGTAAAAACTTAGGAATGAGCCCTCTTGCTATTGCCACAAGAATTAGACTTGAAGTTGGTGCAAATGGAAGCGCATCAACTAGTGGTGAGAGTTTTACATGGGATGGTAAAACATATAGTGGATATTATAATTTCTTCAATATTGGTGCCTATGAAGCTAAAATTAACGGAGTATCAGTTTCTGCTGTTAAAAGAGGTTTATTATATGCAGCAAAACTTGCAGGAGTTAGAAGTTCTGGAGAATTATGGAATAATATTGAAACAGCTATTACCGAAGGAAGTAGCACTCTTGCTAAAAATTATATTAATAAAGGACAAGATACTTTGTATTATCAAAAATTTAATGTATCCCCAGATTCAGCAACTTCTCATTTTACACATCAATACATGACTAATATACAAGCCCCAGCTATTGAAGGCTCTCAAACTTATAATGCATATAAAAGTGCAGATATATTAAATAGTAACATTACATTTGAAATTCCAATTTATAATTTGATGCCAGAATATACTTCCCTACCTGCAACAGGAAATACAAATAATGATTTGTCTAATTTACAAATAGATGGATACTCTATATCTCCTTTATTTGATTCAGATATATTAACCTATGAAGTATATGTTCCAACAAGCGTTGAAAAAATAAATATAAAAGCAACTGCTAAAAGTGAATTATCTACAGTATCTGGAGATGGCGAAATAACACTAGAGAGTGATGAGTCAATAGTCACAATAAAAGTTGTGTCTCAAGCCGGAACTGAAAAGAAATATACAATTGCAATTCATAAAGTAGATGATACCACAAAAGTAGAAGATGTAACTTCTAAAAGTTCTTTAGTAATAAATTCAGCATACTTAACTAAAATAAAAAATTCAACAACAGTTCAATCATTAAAAGATACATTAATTAAAAATGGTGCGAAAAGCGTTGTTATAACAGATAAAAATGGAAATGAATCTTCACCTACTTCATATGTAGGAACTAATTATAAAATAACTATCACTACTACAATTGAAAGTAAAAGTTATACAATTTCTGTTAATGGAGATACATCTGGGGATGGACAAGTTACAATACTAGATTTACTGCAAATTCAAAAACATATTAAAAAAGTAACTACATTAAATAATGCTACTCTACTCTCTGCAGATACATCTGGTGATGGAAAAGTTACGATACTAGATTTACTACAAGTTCAAAAACATATTAAAAAAATTAATTATCTTTAGGAGGTAAATTATGAAGAAATGGATTAAATTATTATTTTGTTTAATAACTAGCTTATTTTTACTACTATCTAATATTGATACTGTAAATGCATCTAGTGCTACAATAAGTGTATCTTCTTCAACAAGTAAAGTCGTAGTTGGAAATACATTTACTGTTACAGTAAAAATATCATCATCAACAGATCTTGGATCATGGGAGTGGACTATTAGCTATGATAAAACTAAACTTAAATTAGTGAGTGGTGAATCTAATGTTGCTGATATGTTTCAAAAATCTGGAACAAAATCACAATCATATACTTATAAATTTAAGGCAATCGGAACAGGAAGTAGTAACATAACAGTTAAGTCATATGGAGCATTTGATATAAATGAAAATAAGATGTCTATGTCTGTTTCTTCTAAGACTATATCAGTAATTACACAAGCACAATTAGAAGCATCTTATTCAAAAAATAATTATTTAAAATCACTATCAGTGGAAGGACTAAAATTAGATTCCGAATTTTCAAAAGATAAAACTGAATATAAAGTAGAAGCAGATTCAAATACTGAAGAAATTAAAATAAAAGCAATTGCAGATGATAGTAAAGCATCTATATCTGGTAATGGAACACATAGTGTTAGTGAAGGAGAAAATAAATTTAATATTACAGTAACTGCAGAAAATGGAAGTACTAAAACTTATACATTAATTGTCAATGTTAAAGATCCAAATCCAATAGTAATAGAAATAGATAATAAAGAATTAACAGTTATAAAAAGAGAAAGTTCTTTAAAGACTCCTGAAGGTTTTGAAAAAACAACTATAGAATTAAATGAACAAAAAGTACCAAGCTTTTATAATGAATTAAATGATTTTACTTTAATTGGACTTAAAGATTCTGATGGAAACACTGAATTATATTTATATAATATTAATAATCAAAAATATACTAAGTATGTAGAAGTAATGATGAATGATGTTAAATTATTTCCTCTTGAAATAGATAAATCATTTAAAGAAACCACTACATCATCTGCTAATATATTATCAATTATTAATGAAAAATTTAACGATGATGAATTTATATCATCTAAAGTAATAATTGATGGTATAGAATTTGAAGCATTAAAACAAAATATAAATAGTGAATATTCAATTATTCATGCAAGAGATATATTAACAGGAAAAGATAACTATTACACTTATGATAGCGTTACTAATACTGTAATTAGATATGATGAAAAAGGAAATAAACTTGTAAAAGAAAAAATAAATGATTATAAAAAACTTATTTTAGCTCTAGGAATTGAGACAATCATTATTATAGTAGTTTTAATATCTATGTTATTTAAGCAAGTAATCAATAATAAAAAAAGAAGAAAGTTATATGAAGAACTGGAAAAAAGAAAGCAAGAAGAATTAAAAAGCAAGGAAATAAATAATACTAATGAAAAGAAAAATAAATCTAAAAAAACTAACAAAAAGAAGATGATTATTGAAGATGACAAAGAGAAAAAAGAAGATATTTAAAGTATATTTAAACTTATTATTAATGGGAATTACTATATTTTCATATATATTATTCTCATATGCTTTAGTATTATATAAAAATTTTGCAACTACATATAGAATACTAGGAATACTTATTATTTTATATTTATATATTCTATTATTTTACTTATCATTAAAAAGTATAAAAAAGAATAAAAATAAGTTATTTTTTATATTAATATTATTAATAATTATTTTAAACATTATTGATTTTGGTGGATATTATTATTTAAATAAAATATATAAAACATTTAATAATTATAGTAGTACTAATAATATCTACTCTTCTTCTTTAGTGACATATAATTTAGATTTAAAAGACTATAAAGATCTAAAAAATAATAAAATTGGGATTATAAAAGAACCCAAAGTTATAAAAGATATTGAAGGATATACTCTTCCGATTCAAATAGTTAAAGACTTAAAATTAGAAACTAATAATAAGATAGTCTATTATGATTCAACAATAGAATTATTACACGCATTAAAGAAAAAAGAAATAGATGCAGCTTTCTTTAGTTCAAATTACATCGATATGTTTTCTTCACTAGAAGATTATGAACAAATTGAAGAAGAAACTAAAGTATTATATAGTACATCAATGGAATATGACTCAGATGAAGAAATTAATAAAAATAATAATACTTTAAATAACCCATTTAATATGTTATTAATTGGGGTTGATTCATCAAAAGATGGTGTTACATCAGGATATAATGCAGATGTGTTATTATTAGTATCATTTAATCCTAAAACTTTAAATGCAACAATGACATCTATTCCAAGAGATATGTACTTACAAACCGCATGCAGTAATGGAAAATTTAGAAGAATAAATACAACTACCTGGGGAAGCTCATCTAGTTGTGCTGTTGAAACTGTTGAAAAGTTGTTTAATGTAGACATAGATTACTTTGCAAAGATTAACTTTAAGGGAATTGTTGATTTAGTAGATTCTGTTGGTGGAATAGATGTTAATGTAGACTATTCTTTTTGTGAACAAAATAGTTCTAGAAAATGGGGAAATAATACAATTTATGTTGAAAAAGGAAAACAACATCTAAATGGTGAACAAGCATTAGCATTAGCAAGAAATAGACATAAACCAAATGACGGAAGTAGTTCTGGTAAACAAATGGGAAAATATTGTCCTACATATAATGAAGGAATAAGAAATGATTATGTAAGAGGAAAAAATCAAATGAAAGTCATTATGGGTATAGTAAATGCTGCAACTAAGTTAAAAGATCCTAATCAAGCAATTGTAATTATGGATAAAATTAGTAAAAACTTTCAAACTAATATCCAAACACAAGATGTTTTATCTCTATATAATCTTGGAAAATCTATTATGATAACAGATGGTACTGATTTAATAAATATTCAAAGATTACAATTATCAGGAAAAAATATGTATCATAAAATATATGAATCATCTTCTAATAGCTATCCAGCAGTTACTATTCCATATCAAGAAAGTATAGAATATATTAAAAATGAAATAAATATCGTACTTGGTAAAACAAAAGTTAATATAATAAAGAATATATCATTTGATTTAAATAATCTGTTCAAATATGATGACACTAATAGTAATAATTATAATACTATCAATATAAATACATTAGAAAATTTATCTAATAAAACAATTGATGAGATTAAAACCATTACTAATAAATATAATTTAGAATTAAATATAATAGATTATGATACTAATAATGAAATTGATATTTCAAATTATGACAATTATTACTTTTATAAACAAAAAGAACATGTTGATACTATCATACAAGAATTAAAAAGTATTACAATCTATGTTAAAAAAAGAAGTATTACATCGGATATAATGTAATACTTCTTTTTCATTCACCTTTTACTATATATAATTTATTATTATCATTTATAATTGTTAATTTTATGTTTTTTTGATAATCATTATCTTTTTCATATTCAATAGATAAACTTATTAAATATGCGCTATATTCAGTATTATTATATATATACTTTGTTTCAAACACACTATTAATAATAACATCTTTTACTATAGGTAAAGATTGTTTTCTATTTCCATCTAAATTACTTTCAATATGTTTATATAATGTTGACTCCATATTTTCTTTAAAATTATCTTTTAAATCATTATGAATAAATTCTAAACCACCAATATCAGTAGATGCAACTTTATTATCAAGAGTAAATACATCAATTACAAATAATTTTGATATTAATTTAGCATATTCTTCAAAATTTATATTATCTTGATTTAATAAATCTTCAAGTAGTTTATAATTATCTTTATACACTTTCGTATCAGTAGGACTAAGTGTATAGCCATATGAATTTATAGAAGATAGTTTTTTATCATAAGAATTATCCTTTAAAAAATCATTATATAAGTTTAAAAATAATAAACTAAACAATATAATTCCTACTAAAACAAATACAATTTTAATTTTACTCTTTTTCACAAATACCAACATTCTCCTTTTCTTTTTCTATTAAATCAAATGTTACTATACCATTAGATACTTCTAATATAGTATTTGCATATTCACTAATTTTATTTATATAATCATCTTTTATTGGAGTATCATCAAGAGTAATATACTCTTCATATAAGTCACTATAATATACTTTATCAGTAAGAACATTTCCATTAGGAAAAACTACTATATTCTCTTCATTACTAAATATATCATGTCCTAATGAATATTTTTCATCAAATCCAAACATATTAGCAATCGTAGGAAGTACATCATACATACCCATTGTTTCATCTATATGACTACTTAAATCTATTTCATTTGACCAAATAACAAAAGGTGTATTTTTTAATAAATCGTAATTATAATTATCCATACTTGCATAAGCTGGATCATCTTTATCTAATATTTTATCATTAACAGGATCATAATTATATAATAAATTAAACTCATTTTTTGATATCCTAGCCTCATGATCACCATAAAATACTATTATAGTATTATCTAATATATTTGTTTCTTTTAACATACTAATAAACTCTCCAAATGCTTTATCAGCATAATGAGATGATTTTAAATAATTTCCCATAGTAGTGCCATCTAAATAATCTCTAACAATTGTTTCTTTTTTACCATCATCATTAGTATATTCATATTTTAAAGTAACATCAAAATCACCATATTTATTTAAATCATTAAATGGTGAATGATTTGATAATGTAATTATAGTACCAAAGAAAGGACTTTTTGTATCTTTAATATCTTGTAATTTAGATATTGATTGCTTAAAAAATGAACTGTCACTTATACCTAATAATACATAATCTTTATCATTTATATCACTTGGAATTATATAGCTTTCTGCTCCATAAAATTTTTGATATCCAAGTGCCTCATGCATAACCGCCCTGTTCCAATAATTTCTATCATTTCCATGCATACTAAATGTATAATATCCTAAATTATTAAAATAATTAACCATTGAATAATATTTTCTATCATAATAATTAACAAATACAGTTCCTCTTGAAGATGGCATTAAACTAGTTAATAAAGTAAATTCTGTATCAGATGATGTTCCTACACTTATTTGAGGATAAAATTTACTAAAATACATACCTTCTTTTACAAATTTATTTATATTCGGAGTAACCTCTTTTCCATTAATTTTTAAATCAATTAAGAAATTTTGAATACTCTCAGCATGAATAAATAATACATTTTTTCCTTTAAAAATATTGGTATACTCATTTGTTTCTTTTTTATTTTCCCACTTACATGCATAATAATTCCTATAAGAAAGAGCAGCTTCATCATAAGAACTCTCATAATTAAAATTAACACTATGAATTAAATCATTTATAGTATATAAGTATAATCCATATTTTTTTACTAAATATCCCCTATTAAATTGATTATCAAACTTACTTGAATCACTTATAGAAATAGAACACAATAAGAATATAATAATTAAAGCAAATAAATAACCTATTCTTTTAAATACACTCACATTACTCTCTAAACTATCTATTAATTCATAATAGTTAATCTTTTTAAGTTTCTTATTAATTAAAACAAAAATTATAGGAAATATTATATATATAAATTGTATCAAATGAATCTTATTCCATAATGAATCGTTTACTTTAGATATCATAGATGCTGTTGATATTAAATTAACTGATATGTATGATTGATAAAATTGATAATAGATAGTATTGCCTATTGCAAGAGCAGATGTGAAACACAACCAAAACATATAATATTTAAATCTATTTTTAGGTTTAAATAAATAACCAAAAGTACCAATAAAAAATAAAAATAATGTATCTATTAAAAAAGCTTTTAAATAAAATCCAAAACCTAAAGTAACAGTCCTTAAAAGATGACATGTAAATACTGATAATACTAGAAATGATAAAAAAAGCTTATTATTAGATAAATAATTTTTAATTTTATTTTTAATTTTAAAATCTACCTCAAATTTCATTTATATCACTATTAATTATTATAACATTATTGATATAAATTTTCAATATAGACAAAATTTCACAATAAAAAAAGGCTCAATTGCCTTATTCAGCGCTTTTTACTAGAGCCTTACACTCACTACCAAATGGACTAGATACGCATTCCATACAATCCTTATATCCTTCTCCAGATACAAGTGTCATTAATACAGATACTATTGGTACGATTAAGAATACAATCAAAGCCATAATTCCTCTTTTCATAAATTTGTTTTGAGCATCTTTAATTGCTTTTTCATCTTTCTCAGTAGTAGCCTTTGCAAAATCTATAGAACCAATAACAATTAACATAATTGGTACAGCATATTGAATAAGTTTCAATGCAATACCCACTATTCTTAAAAGTGGTGATAAATCATCGCAAATACTTGTCATATCTCCATAATCTAATAAATTAACTAAATCTAACATTATCACTACATCTCCTTCACTAAATAAATTTTATATAATTTAATGTATTTTGTCAACACTTATGTAATACTTTAATAACTATAATCCCATTTTATCTATTAAATTTTTAATAGGAAGAATGACTGATTGTCTTTCATCAACAGGAGGTATAGTAGCAAATACTTTTAACTTTGTTTCATATTCAAAAGTTGCAATATCTGTACTATTAAGTACACATTTATTTAATATAACATTTTTATTTTTTAATGTTTCTAAAATTCCTCTATTCTTTCTAAGCATTTTGTTCATCATTATAGTAGATGGCTCTATTAAATAATATACTTGAGTACATATATCTATATCTTCATAATCATTTAAATCAATAAATACAATATCAGATCCTTGTTTTTTCATTAATTCTTTGAGTAATTCATTTGTAGTTGTACTAACCATATTATTTGAATTAAAATATAAAAAATCCACCCTATTTACTTCTAACGCAGCAACATTACGAGTATTTACTAACATTTTCATCATCATATAAATCAATGTAGTTGCTCCTGCATGAGAAGTTAAATTTTTAATGCCTATTACTTTTAGTCTTCCATCACCAGAAGGAACATTAACTGCATTATTAGTAGCTATTTGTTCTGCCTCTAATTCTTGTATGTTATGAATATTTACAACATCCTTATATGTATGTGGATGAACTAAAAGATAATTTATTCCTTCTGCATTCTTAGTAAAATTGTAAATTCCTAAAGATATCAATTTTGATAAATATGTTTTAGAATCAGTTTCAGGTGTGTTATCTAATAATAAAATAACATTTTCCATATTAATATTCATAGCTAATTTTTGCAAATTATCAGTATTTTGATAATCTCTAATAGCAGTAATATCTAATATCATCTTATCATAATAAAAATTAGTAAATGTGTCTATTATTTCATCAACATTATACACACCTTCCATTGTCTTCATTACTTCTAAATTAAGACCCATTAATAGTTCTTTATATTTGTTGTAAATCATTACATTCATTAAAAATCCCTCCTTGTATTACAATCTACTAATAACTATATTAATTAAAACAATGATCATCTGGATCATTTATTTCCATTCCAGTGCTATCATGATATAATGTTGCTGTTTCACCAGTAATTGGTATTTGAACAGCAATATTAACAACAGGTATTTGTAATGCTATATAGGATGTAACTTTATAATAAACTTTATCAATATTGGTTGTATTAGTACAATGTTTTTCAATACAATAACCATATTTAGCAGTATCAAAAACATCATTATCGCATCTAATATTAGAAGCATAATTATATCCAATTTTTCTAATAAAATTATAAATTTCAGCTTCAGCACTACCATTTGCCACTAACTGATCTTCAGATGCATTTAAAACATCTTCTATCACATTTGCTTTAGTATTTGCCGCAGTAGTAAAACCTTCATTTGATTCAATAATTTGAATAATATTATCTTTAACTCTAAAAGCTTTTGTATAGCTAATAGAATATGCCAAAAAACCAGCAAATAATGCTAAAAAAGTTATTACTATTCCAGTTAACCACGTTCCACCTATAGATTCTCTCATTATATCATTCCCTTTTTATTAAGCAATATGTAAAAGAGCACTCAAAGTGCCTTATTCATTACTATCTGGACAACAACACCATGTTGAAGCACCCGCATCATCTTCTTGAGCACTAAAGCAATCATTACTACAAGTTCCTCCATCTGGTGCTTTTGTTGCTACAAAATCAGCTCCCATTGAATCACATGTTGTTTGAACTATTCTACCTTGAATCATTGGCCATACAAATGTATAAAATAAGAACGCAATAGCCGCAATAGCAACAACAGTTATTACAGTCATATTTAATTCTCCTGTAGCCTCTTTCATACCATTTCTCCTTTCTATTAATTATTTTACTCTACAATTAAATTATACAATAATAATTATTTTCACGCAATAATCTATAAACAAATTTGTAAATATTTTGTCTATATATTTTGAAACATTTGAAGCAAAGACAATAGCAATAACAACATTACGCCTGCACCTGTTGAAACTAACATTGTCATTGTTTTCTTTTCCATTTTCTCTAATCTTTCTTTATATTTAGTTTCTCTTGATTTTGATTGTAGATTAGATATTGTTCTTGAAAAGACTATCAATTGTTCTTGTTTTCTCTCTTGACTACCAAGTCCAAGTCTATATAATAACCTCATCATTCTCATCGAATCTCTTACAGGATATCTACGAGCAAATTCCATATATGGCTCTATAGTAGAATCTCCAGCATCTATAGATGCAATTAATTCTCTAAGTCCAGGTTTAAACATCTCTGGAGCAGTTTCTAAACTTCTCGTGATTGCGACTGGAACAGTATAATGTTGAATTAATATTTCTAAACTCTTTAAATAATATGGTAATTGTAAATTAATATCATGCATATTCTTTTTATAGTTATTTCTAACTTTATTATAATCATCTTTAAAAACAAGATAAGAAAAACCAAATACAAGAACTAATTTAATTGCAATATTTAAATTTATAGTACTTGTCATTAATACTATAAGTCCACCAATAAAAGCAACAATTGCTGATTTTACTCTCTTTTGATACCTTGCATTAATATCAACATTATCACCATATTGGCTTCTTAAATAAAAATCATAATTACTTTCTTTAAGTTTACCAAATAATACCTTATTATCTTCAACAAATTTGTTAAAATCAAAGGCACCTACATACCCAAATAGTAACAATAGTATTACACCAACTATAATTATCTCTATACCTGCAAACATTATTCAGCACCCACATCCTCATGGTAGAATCTAATTCCTTTTAACAAGAAAAATGTATTTATTATTATTACACCATGAAGTAATAATAACACATACCACTTCTCAAGAAGTAACAGATAACTTGTATCTCCTAGTAGGAATTGTACTAGGACAACTAGCAAATATAAGGCTAAACCAAATGTTAAAAATTGTCCATAAAAGTTTTGCCTATCCATTCTATCACGATATACATTTTCTACTAACATATCTATATCTTGAAGCATTCCTTCTAAAGCTTCACCAGAATCTTTAGAACCTTCTTTAGTAATTTGTATAAATAATTGATGCATATTTTTAACCACATAGTAGTCGTACTTTTCATTAAAAAATCTAACTGCCTCATCTATTGTACCATTTGAATAAGCCATTTGAATCATTTCTTTAACGTCAGTTAAAATAGGATCTTCTAAAACACCTGAGTCTCTTACTCCTTCTAGTGACTTGACAAATGATTGAGTTGTATTAAATTCCATAATTACATTTGTTGTATAAACTTGTATTTGTTCAAAAATAAATTCACTATAAGCTTTCTTACACCTTAGATATGCTAAATAAGGTACAAAACCAATAGCAACAACTGCATAAACTATACTCCATATAATACTATAAAAATATATGTATGATACGAACGCTGATACTACACCAAATGCAATAACTTGTGTTATATATTGTCTAGTTGTATATTCTTGACCTAAATCTTTTGCTTTTTCATGTACTACTTTAAATGAATATGGAGATAATTTGCTATATGCATTTCCAAATTGTTTAGTAATAAATCTATAAGATTTATCACCAGCATTCATTCTATATACTAAAACAAAAATTAATATTGCAGCAACTACAATTATTTCAATATACATACATTTTTCACCTCCTATAAATCAAATACTTCTATACTTTCTTGTGCTTCATTATCAATAGTGGAATTTGTCATTACTATATCTTGTTTATCTATATTTTCACTTAATATTGTTTCATTATTTAATTTTTCAATATTGGTATTTTCCAGAATTTCTGCTTTATTATCCACTTTATCGTCTTGAGTAGATGTTGTTGTTTTTTTTATAAATGGATCTTCTTGCATAACTACACCTTGTGAAGCTAAATAATCTATTAAATGACTTGTTGGATTATTATACACTTCTTTACCTGCCAAGTCTCTTTCATATAATACATTTGATTCAGCCATATTAGTTTCATCATTAACATAAAATTCAACAACCTGAGTAATTTCTCTTTGAAATCTATTATATTTTTTAGAATAAAATCCTTTTACATGAACTCCAAGTTGAATATATCTATGCATACTTTTTACAAATTGATCTATGTCTTGACTTGTTTCAAGTAAAGAATAAAGTCTCATTGGTATACTTGATGCTTTATCAGAGTGAATAGTAGATAAAATATTATGTCCTGATGAAATTGAGTTACGTACAGCCATAACAGCTTCTCCAGAACGAACCTCTGATAATAAAATCCATCTTGGATTTTGTCTCATACAAGCTACTAAAACATCTGAGTATGAAGCAATATTGTTGGTTTTCATCGCGACAATATCTCTTGTAGGATATATCTTATCTAAATGCAACTCTAATGTATCCTCAATTGTAATAATTTTTTCATTTTCAGCTATGTGACTTGCTAAATATTTAACAAGCTCTGTTTTACCAGAACCAGTTTCTCCACTAACAATTATATTACAGTGACCAGTAACACAAGTCATAAGAAAATCGTGAATTGATAAAGGTACATATTCTTCTTCTATTAATTTTTCCTTTTTAAGTCTTATTTTAGCAGGTGTTTTTCTTATAAGTAATGCTATTCCATTAGTAGCAATACTATCATGAACAAAATTTAAACGTAACTCAGCACTTTCTGCATCTAGTAGTGGATGAGCCATATTAAATGTTTTACCCATAACATTAGAACATTGAAAGGCTAATTTTTCAACAACTTCATTAGTGAGTCCTTCAATTTTTTCTGGATGAACCCCTTTAGATAAAGTCTTTACCCATAACTGGCCATTATTAGAATAAGATATGTCGGTAATATCATCATCTTCAAGTAAATTTATAAATGGTCCAAAATCTATTTGTGAAAAACTAATATCATCCATTCGTATCTCTCCTAATCTATTCTTTTAATTTGTTTGAGTTTCATCTTCTATTATAATTTCATCGCCAGAATTCTCAATATCATCTTCCTCTAATAATACTGTTTGTTCTTCAATTAAATTTCTAATATATTGACTACTAACTAGTGTTCTACCCTCTTCATTATTTGTATAATCACTATTTCTTAATACTGGGACAATAGTGCCACTTAAATACATTGCTTTTCTAAGTAATATATTTAAGTCTTCATTTACGCTAAATATAATAGCTGATGCTCCATTTTGAGCAGCCGTTCTATCAAATATATGTTTACCAGTTGAATCTTTAACTGCTATAACTTTAATATTTTCAATTAATTTACCATAAACTAATTTATCATCATATGTTTGATAATATAGATCTATTACCGCACCTGGATAAATTGCATTACTAAACATTATAAAACTACTTACAGGCAATGAAACAACAGTATTACCAGTACTAATATCAGACCACGCAGAATCTGGCATTTCTTTCCATTCAACAACTGCAGAATCATAAAATAAACTTCCTTTTGGAATAGTTGTATTAAAATTAACAAACTTACCAATTATTTCATTTTTATTTCTAATTACATTGTCAGTTAATAATGCTCCTGCAACTTTAATTGTACTAACATCTTCATCAGTAATTTCAGTTCTTGATGTTAATTCCCTATTAGCATAAGGTACAGTAACTGCTTGTATTTCTTTATTAACTCTCCAATTATACGCTACTGCTACAACAATGATACATATAACTGCACAAATAATTGATACAACTCCTTTTTTTTGAAGGAAACTTTTAATAAAATTCATTATTATTCACTCCTTTCAGTATTTGTAGCATTACTTTCAGTTGTATTATTATTTATAATTCCACTTTCAGGATATTTACTTATTCCACCAGACAATCCTTTATCCATTTCACTTATATCAACTGTTTGCTCTAAAATAAATTGATGAATTGCTGCACTACTTATAGAAGTTTCTTTTGGATTACTTGAATAAGAAGCATTTCTTGGTACTGGAAATATAGTTCCAGATAAATAACTAGCTTTTTGTAATAATAAGTAATATTCCTCTGGTACACTAAATACTAAGTATGATGGTGAACCAACATTACTTGCTATTTTTTCAAAAACATTATTCCCTTCAGAATCAATAACTCCAAGTACTTTTATACTCTCAATAAATTTACCAAGTAATAATTTGCCATTGCTAACACCAACAAAATATAAATCAATATAGTTCCCCGGAAAAATTGAATTTCCATATGTACTCTCAAGTGTAACTGGTAATGAAACTAATGTATTTCCATCTTGAATATTTTCATATAAACTAGTTTTAATTTCTGTCCAATCATCTGTTAATGCAGATTGATAAAACATACTTCCTTTTGGAATAACTGAATTACTTTTTACATATTTTCCAACAATCGATTTTGTTGAAATATATACTTTTCCTCCAGATGTTTCAACTACACCACCCGGTACTTTCCTTGTTGATACCATATCTGATGTTATTAGGGTTCTAGGTCCAATTTCAGTAACCGCATATGGAACACTTACTGGATTAGTCGCTTTTTTTATTCTATTACTATAGAAAAAATATAGAATAAAAACACAAGCAACAACAGCAATGATAGTTACAGTATTTCTATTTTTTATAAAACGTTTAATTCCTATTAAAATATTTTGCATATTATAACCAACTCCTCTATATATTCTATTTATAACAAGTATATCATAGATTAAATGTTTGTTTCAATAATTTAAATAATAAATTATTGAAAATTTAACATAAAATAATTAATTGTTATTTATACAATATAAATGCGCTCATACAAAATGAACGCATTTTTTTCACAATTATCTATACACCATGAACTTCTTTTCTATACTTATTATTTCCAATTATTATTGTAATTAAGGAACTACCAATTAATAATGCTATTCTAATTCCCCATTTATTTACTATTTCTTTTGCTTTTTCAAGCACTGTAGGTTTCTCCTCTTTTGGAAGCTCTGCATCATGTTCAATTGGTATTCTTTTTGTTTCATAATTTCTAATAGATAATTTAACTATTTCTTCTGAAACATAATAAGAAGTAAATTGTGTAGAACATGTATATAACTTATCCTCATATCCATCACACATTAAACTACCATAATATTTATTATAATATGGCATAGTCTTTTTTATAATATCAATTTGTCCCTCACAACCATCTTTATAATAAATATCCAAAGTTACACTCTTTCCCTCTGATATGTCAGATATTGATATTTCACCATTAGTTGGCTTATATGTTTTCTTTAAATATACAACACTCATATTATCATCCACATTGTATAAATGTAATGTAAATGTATTTTTAGAACTACTATATTTTATTTCACTAGTTATATTTGCGGATAGAGTTTTTCCCTCTTCTCTTAATGTATTATTACAAGTTGCTTTTGTAATTACTGGGAATAACATTAATATAATTATTAAACCTATTTTTTTCATTTGTCACTCCTTTTATTCTTTAATTAAAATTGCATGTACTACTAATCTTCTATTATTTGATGTATTTCCACTACATGTTGATAAAGTTAGTATTTTATCATCAACTTTAGCTTGAATACTAGTTTTTATTATACTTCTATTAGTAATTAATTTTATAAAATTTGTTTTTTCTTCCTTGCTTTCAAAATTAGATATTAAGTAATCTGTAGTGTAATCAACTTTGTAAGCAGAAAATATTTTAAACTTATATTGACCGTACTGAGTATCTAAAGTAATTATCATATTACTTTCATTTTTTCTCCATGATGAGTCTAATACATTTTTTAAAGATCCAAACATCGTACCATTACTCATATTATGACCATAAATAATAGTATTATCATTTAGATTTTCTAAATTATTTCTATAATCTAAATATATCCATCCCATAGATGACTTCTTTTTATAAAAATCTCTAACTAAATAATAACTATTATCTGAATGTTGTACTACTGGGTATGATATTTCAGTATTTGGTACAATAATATATCCTATTGTTTCGTTATTAATTTTTTTTAATTTAATAAGTGAATTTTCAAAAATGTATTTATTATTAATGT
>JAQXHG010000022.1 GCA_029007115.1 bacterium
ATCGTTTATAAATTCATCGGTATATTTAATGTGCTTTTGTCCTTTTGATGCCATAAGAAAACACCTCCTTTCGGAAGTGTATTCTATCATATTTTTATAAACAGGTTTTTAATTGATGTCTACTTTAAAGGGTGCATTTCATCATTTTGATGTGAGGTTTTTAAAATTTATAGATACTTATAAAAATTAAATAAAATTAACTAAAAAGCAAAAATATATGAAAATTATTTTAATGGAATAAATGTCTTTTTTTTAAGTCTAAAAATTGATATAATTTTAATACAAGGAAGTGGAATATGATAGAGAGTTTTGTACCTGATATTTATCAAAAAAGTATTTATTATATCAATTATGATAAACTTTATAAAAAAGGAATTAGATGTATAATATTTGATTTAGATAATACTTTAACACCTAGTCATGTTAATAAACCAACTAAAAGGCTTAAGAGATTAATTGGAGAACTTAAAGATATAGGGTTTAAAATAATAATTGTTTCTAATGCTCCTAAATATAAAATTGAACCTTTTAAAAATGAATTATGTGTTGATGCTTGTGCTTTTTCATTAAAACCAAGTAAAAATAAATATATAAGAATTATGGATAAGTTTAAATATAAAAATACAGAAGTAGCGGCTGTTGGAGATCAGTTACTTACAGATATATGTGGTGCTAATAAACTTGACTTAACAAGTATATTAGTAAACCCTTTATCATCTCATGATTATAGTATAACAATGATAAATAGAATAATAGAAAAATTTATATATGATAAACTTGATAAAAAAGATTTATTGATAAGAGGAAAATATTATGAATAATAAAAAGTGTATTGGTTGTGGAAGTGTATTACAAAGCGATAATGTTAATAAAGAAGGATTTGTTAAATTAAGTGTATATGAAAAGTCATCTTATTGTGAGAGATGTTTTAAAATAATGCATTATGGAGAATATAGTGTATTAGATAAAAAGATAGATGCTGATGGTATTATTAGAAATATTAATAGTGATAATATAGCTAGTGTTGCTTTTTTAGTGGATGCTTTAAATATAAATGATAATATTAAAAAATATATAAATAGATTTAAAAATAATAAGTATATTGTTATTACTAAAAAGGATATTCTTCCAAAGAGTATAAAAGAAAAAAAATTAATAGAGTATGTTAAAAATAATATAATAAATACTGATAATATAATATGTGTAAGTTCAGTTAAAAATTATCATATAGATGAATTTTTAAAGCAAATTGAAAAAGATAATGTAAGAAGATTATATATAGTTGGATTTACAAATAGTGGAAAAAGTACTTTTATAAATCATATATTAACTAGTAATTTAAAACCTCCTACTATTACTACAAGTTCAGTTCCAAATACAACCGCATCATATATAACAATTAAATTAAATGATAAACTTACAATAGTAGATACACCTGGTTTTATAGACAATAATGCTATATATAACTTTGTGGATTATCATAAAACTTTAAAATTTTATCCTAAAAAAGAAATTAAAATTAAAACATTTCAAGTTAGAAGTGGTTATGCAATAGTTGTAAATGATATTTTAAGAATTGAAAATATAGGGGATAAATTAAATAGTTTTAGTTTCTATATGAATGATAAACTTAGATATGAAAAAGTTAAAATAAAAAATGAAAAATTAAAAATATTACATAACGAATGCATTGATATTGATGAACCTACTGATATATTAATTAATGGTCTTGGTTTTATTAGAGTTACAAAGGTGGGAAATATAAAAGTATATGCACTTGATAATAGATTAATAAGCAAAAGAAAGAGTATGATTTAAATGAACAAGATTAGTGTAATGAATGAAAACTTAGCAAACAAAATAGCTGCTGGTGAAGTAGTTGAAAGAATTGCTAATGTTATTAAGGAGCTAGTTGAAAATAGTATAGATGCAGATAGTAAAAATATTAAAATTGAATTAGTTGCTAGTGGTACTAAGTCTATTAAGATTATTGATGATGGATGTGGTATGTCAAAAGAAGATGCTAAACTTTGTTTTAGTAGACATGCAACAAGTAAAATAAAAAATGAAAATGATTTATATTTTATAAATACTTTGGGTTTTAGAGGTGAAGCTCTTGCTGCTATATCAAGTGTATCTAATATAGTTTTAGATACATATGATGGAGAAGAAGCAACTAAAATAAACATTAAGTATGGTAAGTTTATAAGTGAAGAAATCGGATCAATAAGAAAAGGTACAATAATTGAAGTAAAAGAATTATTTTATAATACACCAGCAAGACTTAAATTCATGAAAAGTTTAAACACTGAATTATCTCATACTGTATTATTTATAGAGAAAATTGCATTATCTCATCCAAATATATCTTTTACATTAATTAATGATGAAAAAGAAATAGTTAAAACAACGGGTAGTAATGATTTATATAAAACTATTCATGAAATATTTGGATACAATACAACTAAAAATATGATTAAAATAGAAGCAGAAAATTATGATTATAATATTTGTGGATATATAAGTAATTTAAATATACAAAAAACAAATAAAAATAGTATGATCACCTTAGTTAATGGTAGAGTTGTATCAAATACTAATGTAAATAGAACTATTAAAGATGCATATCATACAGTACTTGCAGATAATAAATATCCAATAGTAGTTATTTGTATTGAAACAGATCCTACTTTAATAGATGTAAATATTCATCCAACTAAGCAAGATATTAAGTTTTCTAAATTAGAAAGTTTAACCGATTTATTATTTGATACTATTAAAAAAGCATTATATAAATCTGATAATACTTTTAAAGCTTATCAAGAAAGTTTTAATACAAATATTAATGAACAAACTTTAATAGATTCAAATATTTATAGTGATAGTAGTGAAGAAGTATATAATGAAAGATTTATTGAAAATACTGAAGTTATAAAAGAAGAAAAAGAAGAAAAAATAGAAAATCTTCGTATGAGTTTTAATGTAGATGAAGATGCGATTATTTATAATGAAGAAGATTATAATAAAAATAAAGTATTAGTAAAACCAGTAGGTTTAGCTCTTGGTACATATCTTATCGCACAAGATGAAAATATTATGTATATGATAGATATTCATGCTGCAAATGAAAGAATAAATTATGAAAGATATATGGAAGAATTAAAAAATGAAAAAACTTATAAAATAGGTATGATTATACCTCTACAACTTGAATATCCACATAATGAATTTATGAATATTAAAGCAAATATAGAAAATATTAGATCTCTTGGATTTGATGTTATAGAATTTGGCATTAATACTTTTAGAGTAAGTGCTCATCCAACATGGTTAAAAGAAGGATATGAAAATGAAAGTATTAAAAAGATATTTGAATTAATGGGTGAATTTAAAGATAGATTTGATAGAATTAAATTTAATGAAAAAGCTGCTATTAGATTAGCATGTAAGATGAGTGTAAAAGCAAATACAAATATATCATATCAAGAACAAGAAGAATTATTAAATAGACTATTCAAGTGTGAATTTCCTTATACTTGCCCTCATGGGAGACCAACTATTATAAAATATCCAAAATATGAACTTGAAAAGTTATTTAAAAGAGTTAATTAGTTACAATTATGGAGGGATAGTATGAGTAAAATAATATTAATTGTAGGTCCTACCGCAGTTGGAAAAACATATACATCAATAAAACTTGCTAAATATTTAAATGCAGAAATTATAAATGCTGATTCAAGATATATATATAAAGAACCGGTTATTGCTACTGCTAAAGTAACAAAAGAAGAAATGTTAGATGTTAAGCATCATATGATTGATATATGTTCTTTAAATGATGATTATACTATATTTGACTTTCAAAAAGATGGTAGAAGAATACTTGATAAATTAATTAGTGAAAATAAAAATATTATTATAGTAGGAGGATCTGGATTATACATTAAAGCACTTCTTTATGACTATGTATTAGAAGAAACAAAAATAAAAAAAATAGATTACTCTAATTATAGTAATAAAGAGTTAAAAGATATGATAGATAAGATTGATGAAAATAATGATATTCATATAAACAATAGACAAAGAATGGAAAGATATTTATCTTATTATCAAGAAACTGGTAAAACTATATCAAAAACAGAAAATGCTAATAAAAAACTATATAATTTTATTTCAATCGGTCTTACTTCAAATAGAGAATTAATATATCAAAGAATTAATGATAGAGTAGATTATATGTTTAATAATGGTCTTTTAGATGAAGCAAAGAAATTATATGATTTAAATTTAAAAAATTATTCTACAATAATTGGATATAAAGAATTAAAAGAATATTTTGATGGTAATATTAGTATTGAAAGAGCAAAAGAATTAATAAAACAGAATTCAAGACATTATGCTAAAAGACAATTTACTTGGTTTAATAATCAAATGAATGATATTAAATGGTTTGATGTTAATTATGAAAATATTAATAATACTATTGATGAAATAAAAGAATATATAAATTATTAAAATTAATGACATTATACCATATACTTGATATAATAAATTTAATATGGTAATTAAATAATAGGAAGTGGGTTGTATGAAACATAAAGTTTTAATAATAGTATTATCAATAATATTTGTAATATTTAGTTCATTAAGTATTATTGGATATATAGAACATAATAAAGATAATAAAAGTAATAAAAATGATAATAATCAAGTAGTAGATAATGAAGATAATATAGATGATGAAAATGTAATAAAAGAAGAAAAACCTAGTTGCACATATGATGGTGAATTAAAGCAAGGAGCAGAATATGTATGGGGACAATATACATATAGATATATGCAAG
>JAQXHG010000023.1 GCA_029007115.1 bacterium
TATTTTCTTTGTACTACTTTTCTTACCTTTGCTTTTTCTGCTCGTGACATACTTGAATTACCACCAACATTACCTTCAATAGTATATACATAACCATTTTCATACTTTTCTACAAATGCAACATGATCAATCAAGTCATTAGCACTATTCCAGTTAAAGAATACTATATCTCCAGGTTTTGGATCATAATCTTTATTATATTTAAACCAACCTTTATCTTTATAATAGTTTACTCCTGCAGTTACCCATGCAAATTTTGGAACATTACCATTATCAAGTTGCCCATTCTTATCAGCAACCCAACTAACAAACACAGCACAATACTCCATAAATGTTGAACTATGTCCTAAATACCATTCCCAATATGTTTCTCCTGTTTTTCCAACTTCTGCTAATGCAGTAGCCACTATTTTTTTTCTAATTATTTGCTCTCTATTAATTTTATAATCTATTTCTTCTATAATTTTATCTTTATCAGCATCATTAAATATTATTTTTAAAAGTATGTCATTTTCTATTTTTTCACTTTTAATTAATTCTTTTGCCTGCTCTTTTGATACTGTTGTTTCTAATATTTTTTGATTTTCAGAAGAATCATACATTTTTATTTGTTTATCATTTTTCATCATATTATCAACTATATTTGTATATAGTTCATCTGTTGATTCTGTATATGATAATAATTTATTAAGTGAATTCACAGTGTCATTTAGTTTATTATATGATACTGTTATTATATTATCTTTATATTCAATCAAACTACTACTTAATTCTTTAGTTGTTGGTTTAATTAGAGAAGATATATGTGAAGGTTTATTATAAATAAATATAATAGTTCCAATAATAATTATTTCGATTAATATAGCCGATATATAAAATATTTTGTTTTTATTCTTATTTTTAATTTTATATATAATTAATATTACGACTGCAAATATTATAATTGATATCATTATTAAAGAACTTTCCACTATTAAATTTACATTAGTTAAAGAAAATGTAAACTTAATATTATCATTTTTTGTTACATCTATTGTCCAATTCAATGTTTTTCCATTATCTGTAACACTTTTTGCATTATGTTTAAGTGCTTTATATGGAAGCGTAACACTAAAACTTGTATCAAATGTAATATTTTGAGGATTAATATCTTCATCTAATTTAAATGAAAAGTTAGCAGAATACTTTTTTTCCTCTTTTTTAAATAATTTCATATCTGTAATTTTCTTATTAGAATTAAATACATTTAAATTTACTTCATCTATATTTTTATCAGATATTTTATCTATATTATCTATCTCATATAAATATTTAAATCCTATGTATTTTTCATCTGAATAGTTTTCTCTTTTTAAACCCTCAAAACTAGAACTATCAAAGGCATCATCTATATATTTATACATTACTTCATCATTAATTTCTATATTTTCATCTTCAGATATTATCATTTTTGATACAGTTTCTTTATCAAAAGAAATTAACATTTGATATATCATTTTTCCATCTTTATTTATAGTCATATTATTTTGACTATTAAATGTACAACCACTAAGAAGTAATATACCAAAAAATACAATCATAATTTGTTTAAATCTTTGCATACTCCCAACCTCTAGTAAATTATAGCATAACTATATAGATTGATAAAGTTATTTTTTATTTAATTGTATTAAATAAAGAATATACTATATTTATAGCATTACCTTTCAATATGATGCCTTTTTCTTCAAAACCTTTTACTATTTTATCAAACCACATGCATTCTGTATTAAAATCATCTAATAAATTTTTATCTAATTTAGATATTATATCTTTTAATTCTTTTGAATCTTCTAATATATTTTTATACCATACCATTATTTTTTTACCAATTTTAATATCTATAAGAATATTATCACAAATTATTTTTTTACTTCCATATTCTTTAATACTATCAGAGTCATATATTATTTCTCTAGATATAAATAATCTATCTAATAAAATTGAAAATAAATTACACATGTTTCTAATAATATTAATCTTATCTACATTTGTTTTATTTTCTATGTTTTCTTTATTAATAGCTTGTCCTTCGTACACTAAAGCTGCAAAAAAATTATAATAATATTGTTGCTTTCCTTTATGATAAATAGATAAGAAAGTATCCAAATCATAAGGATTACCTTTTTCATCATATAATTGTTTAAACAATGGAAAATCTTCTAATTTCTCAGGATTTTTTGAAAAAAATCTGTCTATATATTCCTTTTCATGAATAGCCGTTGGTCTAATTATTTTTTTAAATATAGACTTTCTTTTTCTATTTGTAAACATTTCTCTATTTGCATTTGAATTTGCTCTATCATGAGCCCATATCATATTAATTTCATCATTATTTCTATATCTTAATAGTATTTCAAGTACACTATCATATGATGCTTTATTAGCATCTAATTCATTATAATACTCAGAATAATTTATATCATAATCTTTCATATTATATCTATTTATTATATTAAATATTATATCATCATAACATAATTGACTATTAGTTTTATCATTTTTTTCTTTTTCTTGCAAAGCATGTCTTAATTCATGAAATAATACTTTTAAAACATATAAAGTAGTTTTCTCTTCTTCATTAATTACACAATCTTTTAGTAATCTTTTGTTAATAGTAACAATTCCATTTGAATATAACCCACAAGTATCACTAGATTCATATAATATATTTTTATCATATCCACAAAATGATATATCTATATTTTCTATGTTTTCATCTGCACATTTTTTATATCCTAAATATTTAGTTAAGAATGATGATTCATGAAATGATAAAGTAGATTCCTTATTCATTAAATAATAAACATATAATTCATAATCAAAATCTCTATCAAGCCTATTTTCAGATATATAGTAATCTAAAAATTTAAATAATTTATTTTTTTCTTCTTCACTCAATTTTTCTTTATTTACATATCTATCATTAAGAAAAATTGCTTGCTTATATAGCATAGAAGCCCTATTATATACTTCTTCAATATTAGGCATATATTCACTATATTTTTTTAAAGTTGAAATGCTTAAATTACTAAGAGGTAAAGCTAAAAACAAGTATGGATCTGATACCATCTGATTATTTATTTGAGTTAAATAATCTATTTCCCATTCATTAAGTTTATTATCATTTACCATATCCATAGTGACTTTATGATCTATTTCTTTGCAAAATAATATATCATTATAAAATATACTATAATTAGGATCAGATAATGATTTAGTTCTTTTGGGTAATATAATCTTAATTTTTTTACTAAAATCTATATTTTTAATTTTAGTTATACTATTTGCTAGATTTTCATTATATAATGTAGAAATATTTTTCGATGGATAACATTCTTTATACATTCTTAATAATTCATAAACAATCTTTTTTTCTTCTAAATTATATTTACTTAGATTGCTCTTTAAATTATTAAAATAATCATTGATTGATTCTATATCACAGTAACAAATATCATTAAATACACTAATCATAAATTTAGCTTTATTAATATCTTTTTTATTTATATTTGGATATCTAGATTTAATATTTTTTACAACTAAATATATTTTCTTTTTTAAACTTTCAAGAAGACCAAAAGGTTCAAACCTAACATATATCTCAGATATAATATTATTATCTTCATTATTTAATTTACTCATATAATTTTCAAGTTCACTAAAACTAGATAACTTATTAATATCATTAAATATATTTAAACAGGTATCATAATCTTGTTTATATTCATCATTATAACTAGATACTTCTTTATAATATATACATAACTTTTGAATACTTTTTTTATATTCATCTAAACTATTAAACATAAATTACCACTCTTCATCGTCTTCTCTTGATAAAAATTCTTCTAATTGTTCTATATTATCATCAAATAATTGATAATTATTAATATCATCAAATGATTCTAAATTTTCTAAATCATCATCTGTAAAAACATCTATTACATCGTCGAAAGATATAACATCACCTAATATTTCTTCATCATTATTCATAATCTTATTCCTTTCTTAATATCCTCTCCAATTAATTTTTTAACTCTTTCTTCATAAATTCTAAAAATATTAGTTTCAGAATTAAAATCAATATTTATACTACTATGTGAAGAATTAATTATATCATTAATACTTGGGTCAACTTTAAGCATATTATTATGCCAATTAATAAGAATATTACCTATTTTTAAATCAATTAATATATTATTGTTAATAAGTATTGTTTCATCCACTCCTTTTGTTTGAAACGAAATAAGTTCATTTTCTTTACTCTCTAACAATCTACTTGCTTTTTTAAGCCTTTTATTAATATATCTCAATATAGTGTTTATATTTTTTATAATTGTCAATCTTTGATTCATATTTTTACTCAAGAAATCTTCTTTACTAATATTCTCTTTTTTATATATTTTTCCAACTAACTGATTATAATAATATCCCTCATCGTTAAATAATGTATTTGATAACATTGTTACTAAATTAAATGGTATTCCTCTATTGTCATAAAATTGCTTAAATATTGTATATTTTTCCAACTCTTTTGGATTTTTTCTAAAAAAGCTATCAGCAATTTCCTTTTCATATTTACCTGTAATTTGTTTTAATCCATATGAATCTGTTTTTGGACTAAATAATAACCTATTTTCAAATTTTTTTCTATAGCTTTCTGCTCTTGATAATAAATTATTATAGTTTAAATAAGTTTCTGCTACTTTTTTAAACTCTAAAAGCATATTTTGATCAGCGTCAGCCTCACACTCAGAAAATTTATAATTTCTAGTATAATATTTTGAATCAGATTCAATTACTATTTTTTCTATAGACCAAATGTACTCTCTATATGTATTATTATGATTATTAAAATCTCTTTCTTGCAAAGCATGAGTAAGTTCATGATATAAAGTTTCAAGAATCGCTGAACCTTCATATATTACTTTTTTATTTTTAATAAATAATGGAGTTGATGAATTATATAAAGTATTATTAATAAATGTAGTTCCAATTGCATGATCTTTATTAACAATTACTAAACCATCAATATAATTTCCTAAAACACTCTCACCTTTTTCTTCATCACAGCATGCAACATTAATATCAACATCAACAAGATTTTCTTCAACACACTTTTTATATCCAAAATATTTAATTAAGAATGATATCTCATAATAATTTAAATTATTCTTTTTAAATAAATATTTAATTAATATTTCATAATTAAAGTTATCTCTTATCCTATTATAAGAAAGATAGTAAGTTAAAAATTTAAATAATTTATTTAATTCATCATCACTTACATGATATGATAAACTAATTTTTTCATTTATTGTTTTTGCTTCATTTAATAATTTTTGACAATTAGATAATATAGTATCAATATTCGGCATATATTTTTTAAATGATAAGAGTTTCTCTTTTGATAGATTACTTAAAGGTAAACTAAAAAACAAATAAGGATCTTTTAACATCTGTTTATTTATTTCTTTTAAATAAATCTTTTGTATCTCATCTAAAGCATTACCCTCCAACATACTTTTTACTGTATAATTATCAATAATATTACAAACATAATAGCTAGTATAATTCATAGAATACTTCTCAGAAGATAAAACTTTAGTTCTATTATTTAAATATTCTGATAGACGAGATTTCACATTTGTATTAAATAATATAGTTATTTTATTAGCTAGATTCTTATTATATATATTAGTTTTTTTTGAAGGATGATTTATTTTATTATTTTCTTGTATGTTGTTATTTAAAACACTATCATATATTTTTAATATTTCTAAAATAATATTTTTTTCATCTATATTATAAAAATTTTTTCCCTTTAAATATTCAAAATATTGGATAAACTCCTCATCTTTTAATTCTTTTATATGATCATATATACTTTTAATAAATTTATAATTATTAATATTTTTTTTACTTTTACTTTTAATACATATATTATAATAATTATTAGCTAAATCATATATTAAATTTCTTATATTTATACAATGTTCATGTGATATATTTATAGAATTAAATATTTTAATAATATCATTTACTATATCAAACGATACTATTAAATTCATATTCTTCTTTTTTTCTAAATTACTAATATATTTTTTAAGTTGACTATATGTTGTGATTCTTTCATTTACTTCATTATATATTCTTAATAATTCTTTATAATATTGTAAATAAGCACTATCTTTTGTTCTTAAAGTTTTGTTATAACAATTAATACAATATTCATAAAGTTTTATTTTAAATACATTTAGCCTATCGTCCATACAATCATTCTCCTAGAGTAAATTATATCATAAAAAGAATAAATAATTAAATTAATATTAGTATTTTAAAAAATGTTTTAATTCTCTTATTAATAAATCTTAGTTAGCAATAAATAAAAATAATCAAAAATTGATTACTTTTCTTTATCATCTAAATAATTAACATTAACTTGTTTATCTATCTCTTTATTAACAGTATCTTCATCCACAATTATATCATAATCTTCTAAAGAATTAGATACTGGTATTTTAATTTTAGCATTTCCTACTATTTCAATACCAAGTTCTTTAGATATAGTATATTTAATTGTTTTATCTTCATTACTTACATCTATACATGTAGGATTTTTAAGACTTCTAATAATAACTTCAGTATCTTCGCTTTCACTTGCGTTTTCTTTCAATTTTACTCTTACCTTCTCTTCATAAAACATTTTATTAGAAACAACATCTGTTTTAGTATTATTATCATAACTATACCAAATATTTATATCATAACTACCATTTATTTTAATATAATCATCTTCTTTTATACCTTTTAAATTATGATTTATTACCCAACAACCAAGAACAGTATCAACTTCTTTTTCTGTTGTTATCTCATAGTCATTTTTAAATGTCTTTTTACCTTTTCCTATTATTGCTTTAGTCACTATTTCTTTATAATTATTAAACATATTATCCTCCTAATATAGAATATGCAAATAATAGACTATAGTCACAAATAATATTTATTAAATAAGCAGAAATCTTTTATTACAATATGTAAATTATTATTTTAACAAAGAATATCTTTTAAATATAATTACATACTAATAACATGATAGATGAATTATATAAAACTAAAGAGCATATGCCAGATCTCCAAATTAAGGAGATGTCTTTTGGTTTAAATAAATTATATATTGTTAATATTCAAACAGTATCATCATCAACATTAACTAATCAATATATACTAGATTACTTAGCTAAAAGAAGTTTAATTAAAAGTGAATTTTCATCTTTAAAAAAAGATATTATGAATTATATACCTTCTGTTAGTTTTATTGAAATAAAAAAGAAAGATTTATTTTTTTACTTATTTAGTGGATTTAGTGCAGTTATATATAAAAATGAAATAATTGTTTTTGAAACAAAAGCTATACTTGATAGAGCTGTTAGCGAACCATCAAGTGAACCAACAATCAGAGGCCCTAAAGATTCATTTAATGAAAACTATAATACTAATTTAGGATTAATTCGAAAAAGACTTAAAGATGAAAACTTATATTTTAATGAACTTATTTTAGGAGAAAAAACCAAGACAAAAATATGTGTTATGTATATGAATAATTTAGTTGATAGTGAATTATTAAATTATACTCTTACAAGTATAAAAAATATTAAAACAGATAAAATATTAGATACTTATTATATAAAAGAGCTTATTAAGAAAGAAAATAAATCATTATTTCCTACGGCTAAGATGACTGAAAAACCAGATATAATAGCTAAAGCTCTTAGTGAAGGAAAAATATGTGTTGTAACTGAAAACTCAAATAGTGTTTTAATTATACCAACTTTCTTTATAGATTTTTTCTACAATGATGAGGATAATTATCATAAAAAAGTGTATGTTTATTTTGTTAAGATATTAAGAATAATTGTACTATTTATAACAATATTTACGCCAGCGCTTTACTTGTCTTTAATAACTTATGATCAGCAAATGCTACCAATAGATTTATTAATAAAGTTTTCAATTCAAAGAAATGGTGTACCTTTTCCAGTAATAATAGAAGCTTTACTTTTAATGTTAACATTTGAAATACTTTATGAAGCAGATGCATTAACACCAACATCTAGAGGTACTTCGCTTTCTATTCTAGGTGCTTTAGTACTTGGCGATGCCGCTGTTGGTGCTGGAATAATATCCCCTATTATGGTTATAATTGTCGCAATTACTGCAATTAGTTCTATATTCTTTATATATCAAAACTTTCAATCTTTTATAAGAGCATATCGATATAGTCTAATGATTCTTGCTTCATTCTTTGGTATCGTTGGTATATTATTTGGATTTATGTTCTTAATTACTGATTTATGTAGTATTAAATCTTTTGGTAAACCATTTTTACTTCCTATCGCACCAATACTTGGTGAAAGTAAAAAACAATTAATAAAGAAAGGACTATTAACTCAAAATACTAATAAAGGTGATTTATGAAAAAAATATTGTTAATATTATGTTTATTACTATGTAGTGGTTGCTCTGATTATGTTGAAATAAATGATTTGGTGATAATACCAGGGATGATAATTGATTATAAAGAAGAATCTTTTGAAATAACATCAGAACTTATATTAAACGATGAAAAATCATCTGTAAAAGTAATAACAACAAAATGTAAAATGATAGATAAATGCTTATCAGATATTTCAAATGAACTAAATAAAAATATATTAATATATCATTTAAAGGTATTAATTTTAACAAAAGATGTATTAAAAAATAATGTAGATTTTTATGATTATTTTCTTAGAAATTCTAAATCAAAAATGAATTATGATGTATTTGTAACAGATGAAAAATATATAAAAGATATTTTTAAGATTAATACAAATTCAAATGGAGTATCTCTATACATAGAACAATTAGCTATATATAATAAAAAACTAATGTCATCATCAATATCTCTTTCTTTTATAGATCTAGTATATAAAAATCTAGAAAAAGGTTTAGATCCTATTTTCCCAAATATCACAATTAAAGAAGATGAAAATGGTGAAAAGAATATTAATTTAGATAATTTAATTTTTTTTAAAGATAATAAAGAAATAACATTGAATGAAAATCAATCAATAAATTATAATATTCTAACTAACAATGTTGGCCAATCGGTTATTGATTTAGAGTGTGATGGAGGTTCTTTTTCTATAAATATAGATAGTGCTAAAACTAAAAAAAATTGGAAAGAGAATACTATGAATTTTAACATTAAATTAGTCGCAGATGTAAATAATTATAAATGCGGATATGATTTAAATGATAAAAATACAATAAAAAAATTAAATAAACTTACAGAAAAAGAGTTAAAAGCAAGTTTAAATGATGTAATTAATATTTCAAAAACTAATAATTATGATTTCTTAGGTATTGGAAATTATATTTATAAACATGATAATAAGTATTATAACAAAATAAAAGATACTCTGGATTTAAATAATGTTAAGACTAATATAGATATTAATGTCACAATTAATTCGATTGGAGAAAAAAGACGATGAAAAAAGATAAAATAAATAGTTTAGCCTTATGTAGTGTGGTTTTTCCTCTTGGATGTTCAACATTTTATGGAATATTTAGTTCATATATTTTAGACACAGCTAAGACAGATACTTTTATTGCTATGATAATTGGATATATAATAAGTTTAATTATTTCTTTTGCAATTATAAAATTATTTTCACTTAGAACTGATGAAACTTTACCAGAAAAAGTAAAATTTGCTTATGGAAAATTATCTATTTTTTTCAATATAATTATCATCATTTGTTCAATTCTTTTATATATCTTTATTACCTATAGACTTACCTCTTTTTTATCAGGTCAATATTTAGTTAGAACAAATAAAACTTATATTTATTTACTTGTTTTATTTATTACTTATAATATGGCTAATAAAGGAGAAGAAACCACCACCAGAGTAACTACTATATGTATATATATTTGTTTATGTATTTATTTACTTGTAATATATGGATTATGGAATGAAATTAATTTTGAAAACTATTTACCTATTATCACAACTAGCAAAACTAATATATTAAAGTCTTCTTTAGTATTTTCATTATACTTCTCAGCACCAATATTCTTTATAAATATTGTTAAAAAAGATGATTTAGTTGATAAAAATAAATTCAATAAATACTTTTTTATAATGCACTTATTTACATTTTTAATAGTATTTTTTGCAATACTTTTAACACTGGGTGCGTATGGAGTTAAACTTGCTAATATATTTGATTATCCAATATATACAGTCTTAAACAAAATACAGATATCAACATTTATTGATTCTGTAGAAAATGTATTTATAATATTTTGGTTATTAAGTGGAATTAATGCAGCAAGTGTTGCATTGTTATTTATATTTAATTGTATTAAAAAAACATTTAATTTTAAATATAAAACAAATAAAGTATTAAACTATATCGTAATACTAATATTATTCTTAATACCTACCATATTTTATAAAAATAATAATTATTTAGAATCATTTGATTATATATCTTTTCCATCAGTAATTGCTGGAATATTAATATTACTTATATTTTTAACTTTATTTATTTTAATAATTAAAAAATCATATAAAAACTAAGATTTCAAGTCTTAGTTTTATAATATTATTTTCTTATCGTTTTTACCTATCTTCTGATAATAATAATTATATAAATCAATATCATCAAATAAAGGTAATTCATCTTCAAAATAACCAATAGCTGGTCTATATATTGTCTTTCTAACTACTTTATCATCTTTAATAGTAAATACCTCAAATGTAGAATAATCTCTATCATCATCATCTAAAAATTCATCTAATCTATAGAAATTTGTATTAACATAGTAATTATTGGCTTTTCTAACTATTGTTCCATCAATAAATCTATTTTCATCTTCATTTGTCAAAAAACCATTAAATTTAATTATATAACCATCACTATTAAAGTTCATTGATAAAATATTATAACTTCTTTGATTTTTACCATTAATAACAATTTCACTGTCAGTTACTTCTTTTAAATTTGAAATCAAATGCATACACATATCTCTAGCACTTGTACTCATATTATTATATGTTATATATTGTTCTAATAAGATTTCCTCATCATAATCTAACATAATATTATCTCCCCTCTAATTAAATTATCAATTACTCTACTACAAAATAAGAAAAAAAGCAATTATTTATTTTTAAAAAAATTAGCACTTTAATATTGACAGTGCTAATTTTTAGTGATATAACATATATTGTAAACAAAGGAGAGATGAAAATGGCAAAAAAACAATTTAAAACAGAATCTAAAAAACTAATGGATTTAATGATTAATTCAATATACACAAACAAAGAAATATTTTTAAGAGAATTAATATCTAACGCTAGTGATGCGATTGATAAACTATACTATAAATCACTTACAGATGATAGTATTAAAATCAATAAAAATGATTTTAAAATAAGTATTAAAATTGACAAAGATAATCGTAAATTAACTATAAGTGATAATGGTATTGGTATGACTCAAGAAGAACTTGAAAACAATTTAGGTACTATTGCTAAATCAGATTCAGATATTTTTAAAGAAGAAAATGAACATAAGAAAGATATAGACATAATAGGTCAATTTGGAGTAGGATTTTATTCTGCTTTCATGGTTAGTGACAAAATTGAAGTAATTAGTAAATCTTATCAAGAGGATGCTGCTCACAAATGGGAATCTAGTGGAACGGATGGATATACAATTACTAATGCAACAAAAGAATCAAATGGTACAGATATCATATTAACAATTAGAAAAAATACAGAAGATTATGATTTTGATGAATTATTACATGAACATAAAATATCTTCTCTTGTTAAAAAATATTCAAATTACATTACTTACCCTATTGAAATGGATATGCCTCATAGCAAATTAAAAGAAGGTAGTAAAGATGAATATATTGAAGTAACTGAAAAAGAAATATTGAATGATATGAAACCTATTTGGAAAAGAAATAAATCAAAAATAAAAGATGATGATTATAATACTTTTTATTCTGATAAATTCTTTGATTATGAAGAACCATTAAAAGTTATTCATACAAGTGCTGAGGGAATAGTAAGTTATAATTCATTATTATTTATTCCATCTCACCCAGCCTATGATTTTTATACAAAAAATTATGAAAAAGGCTTACAATTATACTCAAATGGCGTATTAATAATGGAAAAATGTTCTGATTTACTACCAGATTATTATAGTTTTGTAAAAGGTGTAGTTGATTCTCCTGATTTATCATTAAATATATCTCGAGAAATATTACAACAAGATAAATCACTAAAGACAATTACTAAATCAATCGAATCAAAAATAACAAAAGAATTAAGTAATATGCAAAAAGAAGAACGTGATAAATATGAAAAATTCTTTAATGCATTTGGTCCTAATATTAAATTTGGTGTTTATGACCAATTTGGTATGAATAAAGACAAATTAAAAGATTTACTAATGTTCACATCATCAAAAACAAAGAAGTTAATAACTCTAAAAGAATACGTTGATAATAATAAAGATAATGAAAATATTTATTATTGTTGTGGTGAAACAATAGATAAAATAGATAATTTACCAGTAATTGAAAAAATAAAAGAAAAAGATATTGAAGTTCTATATTGTGTTGATTACATGGATGAATTTGTTTTACAAACATTAAACTCTTATGAAAATAAGAAATTTGTAAATGTAGCATCTTCTGAAACTGATCTTTCAACTGAAAGTGAAAAAGAAGAATTAAATAAACATAATGAAGAAGCAAAAGATATGTTTAATTTAATGAAAGATGAAATTAAAGATATTAAAGCTATTAAATATACAAATAAATTAAAAAAACATCCAGTATGTCTTTCAAGCGAAGGAAATATTTCAATTGAGATGGAAAAAGTAATTAATGCTATGCCGACCGATGAACATATTAATGCTCAAAAGATATTAGAAATAAATGAAAGTCATCCAATCGCAAAGAAGATTGAAAAATTATACAAAGAAGATAAAGAAGAATTAAAAAAATATTCACATATATTATACGCTCAAGCAAGATTAATTGAAGGACTACCTATTGATAATCCAACAGAAATAACTAATCTAATATGTGAAATATTATCAGAAGAAAAGTAAAAACTTTTCTTCTTTATACTATATAAATAAGTGGAGGTTTCATGGAAACAGTAGCAAAATATTTTATATATTTTATAATTTACGCTTTTTTAGGTTGGCTAATGGAAGTTGTTTGTAAATTAATTGAAAACAAAAGATTTATTAATCGTGGTTTTTTAATCGGCCCAATATGTCCAATATATGGTTATGGTGTTTTATCAATTGTTTTATTAATTGGGTCTTATAAAGGCGATATATTATCAGTATTTTTAAAATCAATATTTGTCTGTTCTATTTTAGAATATATCACAAGTTATTTTATGGAAAAAATATTTAAAGCAAGATGGTGGGATTATTCTACAAGTAGATTTAACTTAAATGGAAGAATTTGTTTAGATACTATGATTCCATTTGGAATATTAAGTATTTTTGTAATATATGTATTACATCCATTTATAATATCACTTGTTTCAAAAATTAGTGTAAAAGCTCAGTTATTATTAGCACTTATATTATTCATAATTTACCTAGCAGATAATATTTTTTCTTATACTATAATGAATAAGATTAAAAATGAAATAAAAGATACAAATAAAGATAATACAGAAGCTATAAAACAATATATGGTAAAATGGTTGGATGAAAATTCAATCTTCTATAGACGTATTAAAGATGCTTATCCAAATTTCATTATTAAAATAAAAAAATTAAATAATAATATAAAAGAAATAAACGAGCAAGCAAAAGAAAAATATAAAAAGAAAGTGATTAAATGAATATATATGACTATGTAAAAAAATTTGGTATTTATGATTTTAATAAAAAAGAATTTAATGAAATTGATAATCTGATTTTATCAGTTGTTATGTATCTTGATTTTACTGGTATAGTAGATTATAAAAAAAATAAAAGAGATTTAAGAAGTGCTGGATTAGATTATCTTAATACACATAATCAAAAAGAAATATCTAAACTAGGAAGAGCTCAAAAAGATGCATATAAATTATTAAAATTATTAATTAATAGTAAAAGATATAAAAATATATTACTTTCAAATTATCGTTATATTTCAAGTATAGATTCACAATTTTCTGCTTTAACGTTTGAAATAGATAAAAAATTAAAATTTATTGGTTTTGAAGGTACAGATGAATTATTAAGCGGTTGGAAAGAGGATGCATATATGTCATTTAAATTTCCAGTAGACGCTCAACAATATGCAATTAATTATATTAATGAGGTTGTATCTATATTTGATAAAAATATTATAGTCGCAGGACATTCTAAAGGTGGAAATCTTGCTTTAGTAGCAACTATGTATTCAAAATTCTATATTAATAAAAAAATTCAAAAAGTATATTCAAATGATGGTCCTGGATTAAAAAAAGAAGAATTTGAATCTAAAAAATATAGAAAAATAAAAGATAAATATATCCATATAATACCTGATAATAGTCTTGTAGGTATTTTATTAAAAAATGACTCATACCATGTAATAAAATCCTACAAAAAAAATATTTTATGTCATTCTGCAAGCACGTGGTTAATAGATAATGATCACTTTATAACATCTTTCCAAAGTAAAAAATCAAAAAATACAGAAATGAAGTTAGAAGAATGTTTAGATAAAATTCCTTATAGTACTAAAGAACTAATTATAAATAATATTTTTTCTGAATATGAAAAAAAAGGTATTAATAATATTAATGAAATCAAAAATATAAAAAGCACAATTAACATAATTAAAAAGATTAATAAAGTTGATATAGAAACTAAAAAAAGTCTTATTAAAATAATTGAAGTTATTGTTAAAGAATATTTAGCAAAAGTATAAAATATTAATATTGAATAATTAAATATTAATATTTTTTATTGAAAAATTTATTCACATTTTAATAAATCAAATAGAAAACTCATACTTAATCATGTAAATATAATTATAATAATTTTTCATTTTTTGCATTCTTTATCATTTAATATATTTTTATTCATCACTATAAAATATATTACAAAAAAGAGATGCTAATAATTTAGTATCTCAAATTAATTGTATTTTAGATTATTTTAATATTAAATAATTATTTATTTAATAGTTTTACTCCACTTATCATATCTTTAAACACTGAATATATAACATTGAAAAGATTTGCTTTTTCTACATCTTCTTTAACCACTAAGTCATATTCATATACTACATTATCATATGTTATTTTTAATTTACCTACTTTTGTATTTTTACTTATTGGTGCTTTTACATTATATAGTTCTTTATCTATTTTATAATCTATATCTCTGTTACCTTTTTTGGAAATAATATTTACATCTTCTATCAAATAATACTTAACTTCTCTTTTTTTTGCATTATTAATAATTATTTTATCTTCATATTCATCTTTTAATATAACATTTTCTACTCCATACTGACTAAATCCATATTCCATCATAGCAATAGTATCATTATTTCTATTATCCTTTGTATCTTCTTTCATAACTATAGTTAATAATCTCATATTATTTTTCTTCATAGTTGCAGTTAAGCAATATTTAGCATTATCTGTATAGCCTGTTTTAAGTCCATCTATTCCTTTATAAAATCTAACTAATTTATTTGTATTAACTAACCAATGGTTCTCCCCAGATACGTTAATATAGTCTTCATAAGTACTTGTATATTTAAGTATTTTTTCATGCTTTAATAATTCTTTTGCAATTAATGATAAATCATATGCACTTGTATAATGGTCTTTTTCATCTAAACCATGAGGATTTTTAAAATTAGTATTCTTACATCCTAATTCTTTTGCTTTTTCATTCATCATTAAAACAAAATTTTCTTCTGTTCCACCAATAAATTCACCTATTGCTACTGCAGCATCATTTGCAGATGCTATTGATATACCTTTTATTAATGTTTCGACATCAACACTACTTCCTTCTTCTAAAAATATTTGGGTACCGCCCATACTAGAAGCATTTTTGGATATAGTAACTTTATCATCTAAGTGTATTATTTCATTATCAAGAGCTTCCATAGTAAGTAGTAGTGTCATTATTTTTGTCATACTAGCAGGACTTCTTTTAGTATGAATATCTTTTTCATAAATAATTTTGCCAGTTGATGTTTCCAATAATATGGCACTTTCTGCATTCTTTGCTAAATCAATTTCACTTCCATAAACATTGTTTATCAACATAAACAAAAAAATAATCGTTATAAAAATTTTTTTCATATATCCACCACTTAAATATATTATTAAAATCATAAAACAATTACTTTTTTATTATTACCCATTATAAAAATCTTTTATTTTTGTTCTAGCATAACTTGTACGAACTTTATTTTCCCATTCTAATCGTGGCCCAAAAGATAATTCGTTAGTAATAACTTTAACTCTATCTTTATTATGTAAAATAGTATCAACACTTACAAATTTATCATTAACTACTGCTCCAACTAATGTATTTCCTATTTCACTTCCAAGTTTATATGCAAAATCAATTACAGTTGAACCAATTGGTAACTCAATAACATCTCCGTTAGAGTTATATACATATATTAAAGATGAAAACAATTCATATTTTACTTGATTAACAAATTGTCTATTGTCACTAAAAGTACTATCTATTTCTGATAGTGATTTATAAAATTGAAATTTTTCATTTAAAGCTTTTTGCATAGTTTCTCTTGCATTACCCTTTTCTGTATCAAAATATGCTGTTAAACCAAATGATGCAATTTTATCCATATCAAATGTTCTAATTTGCGTTTGAATTATGGTATCGGATGGACCAAATACAGTAGAATGAAGAGAACTATACATATTAGTTTTAGGACAACTAATATAATCTTTAAATCTACTATTAATTGGTTTATACTCTCTATGTATTAGACCAAGAGTGATATAACAATTATCAATTTCATCAACTATTACTTTTAATGCTACTAAATCATGAATATCATTTATTTTATTTCCTTCACACATTCTTTTATATATTCCATAAATATTTTTAATTCTTATTTTTATTTCATTTGGAATTTCTCTATCATTTAATATCCTAGATATCTTATATAACATTTCATTTGCACATTCTATATAATTTTCTTCAACACTAAGTTTTTTTTCTTCTATTTCTTTGTATTTATCTGGCTTTAAATATCTAAATGATATATCTTCAAGTTCAGACTTAATTCTATATGCACCAATTAAATATGCAAGAGGAACAAATATTTCCATAGTTTCAATAGAATTTTCTTTTTGTTTAAAAGCGCTTTTAAATTTAAGTGTTCTCATATTATGTAATCGATCTGCTAATTTAATAATAATAATTCTAACATCATCACTTATACTAGTAATTATTTTTCTAGTATTAGCAAAATTTTGCTCCTCTTTACTAGAAAAATTCATTTTAGATAATTTAGTAACACCATCTACTAAAGATGCGATTTGTGGATTAAAATCATGAGCAATATCTTCTTTGGTAATATTAGTATCCTCTAATGTATCATGAAGTAATCCAGCACAAATAGTATCACTATCGGCATGCATCTCAGCTAAAATATAAGCTACATTTAGTGGATGTGTAATATATTCTTCTCCACTTTGCCTTACTTGACCATTATGAAGAGTTTTAGCATACTCATAAGCCTTTTTTATCTTCTCTACATCTTTACTATTATAAGTATTAATTAAATCTAGAAGCCCATTTAAAGTTACACTATTCATAATCTCACACCCTTTTCTTATAAAAAAAGTCGCAATTATTCATTTACGACTTCTATCATTGCAAACATATGAAAATAATAAATTATTTTTTTATTAATTATATTATTTATTTTCATACGATCACCTCAAAAATAAATTATGAATAGATATTACAATTAATTAAACTTTTTGTCAAGGGTAAAACTACAAAAAAAGATAGAAACACTTATATTTTCTATCTTATTTTCTTGAATGTAACTTTTTATTATAATTAAGCTTACTTAATAGTTCTAGTCTCTCCCTGCCAACATGACTCATAAGTATATCCATAATTTCACTAGTAGTATAACTATCAGTTATAACTTTGATAACTTCTGGCAAATGAGTTTCTTCATTTAAATTATATTTATCACATCTATCTTTTACATTTTTGATGTATTCTACATACTCAGTATAACTAGTAATATTTATTCCTTGATATTCTTTAGTCCATATTACTAATATAGGTTCTTCCATTGATAATTGTTCAAGTGCACCTTTGCTATAAGATATATGTGGTTCAATATCAAATTGATCATAATTTTGCAACATTTTTTTAAAATATTCCATTCTATAATCCCCCTCCTTTGTTTGAGATGTTTAATGATTATATCATATTTTATGTAACTTGTCAAAAAATACTATAATTGTTAATTTAAATTTGAAGTGCAACTTTTTAATTAATAAAAAATACTATAATCTTCCATTAAACTTCTTTTCCAATAGTTTTATTGGAGCAGATTTATCTCTTAATATTGATGAAATTGACAAATCATTATGTATATTATAAATAATATCAGCAAGAGCATAACTACAATCACATATAT
>JAQXHG010000024.1 GCA_029007115.1 bacterium
AATAGGTATAGAAGAAAATGATATTTACGGGAATGTATTAACAATAAAACATAATGACAATTTAATAACTACTTATAGTAATATTGATGGAATATTGGTAAATGTAGGATATAAAGTTAGTCAAGGAGAGATAATTGCTAAAAGTTCTTCTTCTAAATTAGATTCTACTATAAAATCAACATTGCATTTTGAAGTTGAGTACAAAGGTGAATTAATAGATCCTGAAAATTTATATACTTTAAAAGTAAGCGATTTAGATTAATAATTGTGCAATAATTTTAAAATGCATTTTATGGAAGATAAGGATTTTTATCTTTCTTCTTTTTTTATATTTAAAAGTAATTTTTTACTTAGAAGTCAAAAATAATTTATTTGTAAATTATGTACTATTTGTGTTAATATTAATATGTATGAATGCCAGGAGAGAGGTGCTATGATTAATTTTGTTATTGTTGAGGATAAAAAGATACATAGAGATAATATTAAGAAGATAGTTGTTTCAAATATGATGAATAATAAAATAGATTTTAATATTATCGAATTTGATGATTATACAAAGAATTTATTAAAATATATAACAGAGTCACATGATAATTCTATTTATATATTAGATTTGGAACTTCCAAATGGAGATGGAATAGATATAGCAAAGCTTATTAGAAATAAATGTAATAATTGGATTAGTCCAATTATTATTATAACTGCACACACTTCATTATATTATGAAGTATACAAGCAAAGATTACAGATATTAGATTTTATAGGTAAATGTGAGAATTTAAAAAAGAATTTATCTGAAAATATAGATATATGTATGAAAATGTTAAATAAAGATAAAGTGTATAGGTATTCATATAAAAACATTGATTATACTATTAGTTTATCCCAAATTAATTATATTCAAAGAGATGGAAGAAGAACTAAAATTGTAACTACAAATAAAGATTATTACCAAAATATATCTATATCTAATATAAAAGAAAAATTACCAAATTATTTTAAAATTTCTTCTAAAGGTACTTTAATAAATATGAAAAATGTAACAAGAATAGATTGGAATACATGTAAAGCATATTTTAAAGATAATACTAGTGACTATGTAGTTTCTAAAAGTCATAAGAAGGAGTTAGATAACTATGGTTGTGATTGATCATATAATGAATATTATATCTGCATCATTAATAGTTTTTATGCAATTTGTTTTATATTCAAATTTAAGTGAAGATAAAAATTTAAAACTGAACATTAAAAATATTTCATTGATAATAGTTTGTGGAATATTTGTATATCTAAATACATTTTTTAATAATACTTATTCAAGATTAATTATTAGTTTTTTAACAATATGGTTAGTAGCCATTTATATATTTAAGGATAGCTTATTAAAATCTTTTTTATATATGTTATGTACTTATATTATTATATTAGTTTATGAAATATTATTTGCTTTAACTATTGTAAATTTAAATATTACTTCTTCTGGATTTGATAATAATATTATATTTAAAACAGCTTATTCTATTATAGTTATGATATTGGGATATTTTACTGTAAAGAACAAACGTGTTAAAACTTTTATTAATAAAATAGTATTTAAATTAAATAATAGTAAATTTATGTATTTATTTTTATCTATCATATTAATTTTTGTATTAACAGTTGACTATGCTAATTATAAGAATTTTAATATTGAAATTTATTTTAATACTATAATGTTATTAGTTTCTATGTCATTGATTATAGCTTTTGGAATTTATAATTATTTAAAGGCTAATAAAGAACTGGAAAGAATAGAAATACTACTGTCATTTATTGAAAAATATGAGAAAGTAATAGATGAAGATAGAGAATTAAGACATGAGATTTTAAATAATTTATTGATATTAAATAGTTTTGAAGATAAAAATACATTAGAGTATGAGGATGTATTAAATGATTTAATTAATCAGTATAATAGAAGTGGTACAAAATCTAAAAATATTTACAAATTACCATCTGGATTAAAAGGACTTTTATATTATAAGTTATTTGGTTTAGAAGATGAAGGTTTTAAAATTAATATTAGAATTTCTAAAACTTTACCATCATCATTAAAAAAGATTAGTAATAAGGATTATTTATTATTATGTAGATTAGTAAATATAATTTTAGATAATGCTGTTGAGGCTTCAAGAATTAGTAAAGATAAGATTATTAATATAGAAGTATATGAAGAAACTAAAAATTGTATAATTTTAATTGAAAATACATGTTCTAAAAAAGTAGATTTAAATATGATAGAGGAAAAGAATTACTCAACTAAAGGAAAAGGCAGAGGATTAGGATTATATATTGCTAAAAAATTATTAAAAGATAGTGATAAGATTTCTTTAGTTAGGGAAGTAAATGGTTTAATATTTACAACAAAAATAATAGTCAAATAAAAAAAGTCAGAGTTTTCTGACTTTTAATGTAGTTTTAATCTTGTAATGATTCTGGCATTTCTGGTTCATCAAAATATAGGATCCAACATGCAGAAGTTGCAGTACTTGCAATAAATGATCCTAATAGTGCCATAGCTGTTGCTAAAAATTTCATTTTCACACTTCCCTTCTATATTTTTAATATCTATATTTAACTCCCATTATCTTATATGTAATGGGTAAGATAAATATTGTGCTTAATAGCAAAGAGTAGAATAATATATTTGACCAATAATCATTAGCAAAATATGTAATTATAAACATATAACATGTACTAATGAATAATGATGCATATTTTAATACTAATTTCTTTTTCTTGTTTTTTAATATTCTTTTTTCTGTACCAGCAGGTGCATACTTATATATAAGAAAAAATTGAAATATAAATATTATTATAATTATTAATTTAGGAACATGACTATATTTTATTAATAAAGGAACCAATATGAATATTAGCATTGACATAATCCAACATTGTATAGAATTTTTACCATGAGCACCAAACATAACTAGTCTTAGTATTCCATAGAATAATGATAAAAGTAATAATTCTTTTGTTACACCTATAAATATTGATAAAATAATTGCAACAATCATTTTAGTAATAGTCATGTATAATGATTCTAAACCATATCTAAGTTCGGCGGTCTTTATATCATCATAGTCGTAATACTTATTCACTAAATTAATACAAGAATCAATTATTTTTTTTTTCATAACTCTCCTTACTGAGTATATAATAAAATAAGGTGATGATAAATAATGTAAATATGTCATTAAATAACAATTATTTATTATAAAATATTAAAAAAATTTAAAAAAAAGTAATTAACTTGTTTAATGACAAAATAATTTGCTTTAATAACAAATAGGCGGTTTATGTCGAATTATAAAGTATAATTACTCTTGTGCATAACACAATTATGCATTATGATTATATTAAGAAAGGAAAGGTGTGTTAGATGTGCAGAGGTCGTGTTAAGTGGTTTAACAATGACAAAGGTTACGGCTTTATTGAATATGATGGATTGATGAGTGAAGATATTTTTGTTCACTATTCAGCTATTGATCAACAAGGCTATAAGACACTAAAGGAAGGAGAAATAGTTGAATTTAAACTAATAGAGACAGCAAAAGGAAGCCAAGCTGTTAATGTTAGAGAAACTAATATTCAAGCAATATAAATACACGAAGTTTGTGTATTTTTTTTGTAAATAAAATGAATAATATTATACTAAAGATAGAATAACTATAGCTTATATGATAAAATACTTATAGGAGGAATAGTGTATGAAATATAATATTCGTGGTAACAAAATAGATGTTACAAAAGCAATTAATGATTACATTACAAGTAAATTATCTAAATTGGAAAAATATCTTGATGATAATGAAGAAGTAGAAGCTAAAGCATTAATTTCTACTAAAGGAAAAGATCAAAAAGTAGAAGTAACAATTTGGAGTGGTAAATATAATATAAGGGCAGAAGAAGTAAGTGGAGATTTATATTCTGCAATTGATTTAGTTGTAGATAAAATAGAAAGGCAACTAAAGAAATATAAAGGAAAACTATCAAGCAGAAAAAGTAATAAAGATGACTATGTTCCACCAATCGAAATAGAGGATTATTTTGAAGAAGAACAAACTATAGTTAGAAGAAAAGAAGTTTTCTTAAAGCCTATTGATGAAGAAGAGGCAATTACTCAAATGGAATTATTAGGTCATTCTTTCTTTGTATTTAAAAATATTGATACTGGTAAAATTAATGTTATTTATAAAAGAAAAGATGGAGATTACGGAGTAATAGAAGCAAATTAAAAATAATAGATTAGTACATAGCAGTATTAATCTTTTTAATTTTTGCTTAAAATAAAGACTTTTTTGTTGAAATTTGGTAAAATACTTTACATGGAGGTTTGATAATATGGGATTATTTAAAAATTTATTCGATTATGAAACTAAAGAATTAAAAAAAATTAATAAGATAGTTGATGAAATAGAACAATTAGATAGTAAGATGCAAAAACTAAAAGATGTTGAATTTCGAGCTAAAACAGAAGAATTTAAAAAAAGATTACAAGATGGAGAAACGTTAGACGATATATTAGTAGAAGCCTTTGCACTTGCAAGAGAGGCTTGCTTTAGGGCAATAAATGAAAAACCATTTAGAGTACAACTAATTGGTGGAGTTGCTATTCACAGAGGAAATATAGCTGAAATGAAAACTGGTGAAGGTAAAACATTAACAACAGTACTACCTTCATATTTAAATGCATTAAGTGGTCTTGGGGTTCATGTTATTACCACAAATGAATATTTGTCTTCTCGAAATGCAGAGTGGATGAGACCTATATATGATTTATTGGGTGTAAGTGTAGGCGTTAATACTAGAGATAAAAGCCCTAAAGAAAAAAGAGAAGCATATAATTGTGATATAACATATACAACAAATAATGAACTTGGTTTTGACTATTTAAGAGATAATATGGTTGTTAAGGCTGATAAGAGAACTCAAAGAGGACTTAATTTTGCAGTTATAGATGAAGTTGATTCTATATTAATAGATGAAGCAAGAACACCATTGATTATATCTGGAGGCAGTGCAAAAAGCGCAAATATATACAAAGAAGCAGACAGGGTAGCTAAGAGTTTAACTATTGATGACTATGTACTTGATGAAAAAACTAAAAGAGTTACATTAACCGAAGAAGGTGTTAGACATGCAGAAAAATTACTTAAAATTGATAACTTATATGATATAAAAAACAGTGTTATGGTTCATAATTTAGATAAAGCAATGGTTGCAAATTATGGGTTTAAAAAGGATGTTGATTATGTTGTTGAAAATGATCAAGTTTTAATAGTTGATACATTCACAGGTCGTTTAATGCATGGACGTCAATTTAGTGAAGGGCTACATCAAGCCATTGAAGCTAAAGAAAATGTTACTATCAATGAAGAAACAAAGACATTAGCGACAATAACATTTCAAAATTTATTTAGAATGTATAATAAATTATCTGGTATGACGGGTACTGCTAAGACTGAAGAAGAAGAGTTTAGAAATATATATAATACTTATGTCGTATGTATTCCAACTAATAAACCAGTTATAAGGGATGATCAAGTTGATTTAATTTATCCATCATTAAATGGTAAATATAAAGCATTAGTTAGAATTGTTAAAGAAATACATTCAACAGGAAGACCAATATTAATTGGTGTTGCATCAGTAGAAACAAGTGAAGTAGTTAGCCAATTATTAACAAAAGCAAAAATTAAACATGAATTATTAAATGCAAAGAATCATGAAAGAGAAGCTCATATAATTGAAAATGCAGGTAAAAAGAATGCTGTTACAATAGCTACAAATATGGCAGGCCGTGGAACAGATATAAAACTTGGAGATGGAGTAAGAGAACTAGGTGGACTTTTTGTTATTGGTACAGAAAGACATGATTCAAGAAGAATTGATAATCAACTTCGTGGAAGAGCAGGAAGACAAGGAGATCCTGGCACAACTAGATTTTTGGTATCTATGGAAGATGATTTAATGATTAAATTTGGTTCTGAAAAGATGAAAAGTGTAATGCAGACATTAGGAATGGCAGAAGATGAAGCTATATCAAATAAGATTATATCTAAAAATATAGAATCTGCTCAAAAGAAAGTTGAAGGATTTAATTTTGACAGACGTAAAGGATTATTGGACTATGATAATGTTATTAGCAAACAAAGAGAAATTATATATGAGAGAAGAAATGAAATATTAGACCAAGAAAGTATTAAAGATAGGGTACTTGATACTTTTAAAACTTTTGTTGAGTATCAGATTAATTCTCATTTAACAGATGGAGAGTTAACAGATAACGATATTAATAACATTATAGAAATATTTAATGCAAACTTATTAAAGAGAAAAAAATTAGAAAAAGAAGACTTTAAAGAAAAAAATAAAAATGAAATAATCGATTATATTTATAGTATTGTAATAGATGATTATAATAAAAAATTAGAAGATATTCCTGAAGAAATACAAAATGATTTTGAAAAATCTATTTCACTTAGAGTTATTGATAAGAATTGGATGAATCAATTAGATGCAATGGAGGCTCTAAAAGAAGGAGTTGGGCTAAGAGGTTATGCTCAAAGTAATCCACTTCAAGTTTATGCATTAGAAGGATTTGAAATGTTTGATAATATGATGGCAACAATTAGTCAAGAAATATCTCAGTACTTATTAAATGCAGAAGTTAGACAAAATACTCAAAGAGAAGAAGTAAAAAATGTACATGCCAGTCATGGAAAAGAAGAAACTAAAAGGACTCCTAAAAAAGCAAGTGAGAAAATAGGAAGAAATGATCCTTGTCCATGTGGCAGTGGTAA
>JAQXHG010000025.1 GCA_029007115.1 bacterium
ACTAGAGGCTTCAAAAACATGGTATCCTTCTCTACTAAGAACTTTGGATATAATTTTTCTAATATTCTCTTCATCTTCTATAACTAATACATTAATCATAATAATCCTCCTAAATTATATTTTATCATTATAATCTTCTTGTGTTTTTTCATCTCTTATACTATTATACCACTTTATAAAAAAAGTTTGAAATCTATTCAAACTTTAGAAAAGTTAAAGTTTATCTATATGAGACATTTTCGAAACTCCTAATTGTTTTGCAACTTCGTCTTGTGATAATGTTCTAAATTGCCTTGCAAATGCCATTCTAGAGCCTTGTGACAAATCTCTAAGAATTGGTCTTGAATAAATTAATTTCATATCTTTTTCCTCCTATTAATTAATCGTACATAACGAAAAAAAGAGATTAAACTACAAATATGTACGACATATAAGTAAATTTAATCTCCGATTTTTATTTAATTTAATAATTAATAGTTTTTACTAAGATTTTAATTTATCAAAACCTTGGTATTTAAAGGACTATTCTTGCCCCTTAGATTTAATTGCAGCTTGTGCAGCAGCTAATCTTGCGATTGGTACTCTATATGGACTACATGATACATATGTTAATCCAACTTTATGACAAAATTCAATAGAAGATGGATCTCCTCCATGTTCACCACAAATACCAAGTTTAATATCTGGTCTTACACTCTTACCTTTTTCAACGGCCATTTCAATTAATTGTCCAACACCAACTTGATCAACTCTAGCAAATGGATCACTTTCAAATATTTGTTTTGAATAATAATCATTTAAGAATTTACCTGCATCATCTCTACTAAATCCATAAGTCATTTGAGTTAAATCATTAGTACCAAAACTAAAGAATTCAGCTTCTTCTGCAATCTTATCAGCAGTTAAAGCAGCTCTTGGTATTTCAATCATAGTACCTATTTTATAATCTAATTTATAATTTTGTTCTTCAAATACTTTATTAATTGTATCTACTACTATTTGTTTTACATATGCAAGTTCTTTAACATCTCCAACTAAAGGAATCATAATCTCTGGTTCAACCTTAAGGCCTGTTTTATCTACATTAATAGCAGCCTCAATAACAGCTCTAGTTTGCATTTGTGCGATTTCAGGATAAGTAACTGCTAATCTACAACCTCTGTGTCCCATCATAGGATTAAATTCGTGTAATGTAGCAATTTTATCCTTTAATTCTTCAAAAGTCATACCTAGTTCTTCTGCTAATGGTTTAATCTCTTCATCAGTATGAGGTACAAATTCATGTAGAGGTGGATCTAAGAAACGAATTGTTACTGGATAGCCTTTCATTTCTTTATATAATTGCTCAAAATCACCTCTTTGCATTGGTAATAATTTAGCTAGTGCTTTTTGTCTTTGTTCTGCTGTTTCAGATACTATCATTTGACGAATAGCAAATATTCTTTCTGTCTCAAAAAACATATGTTCAGTTCTACAAAGACCTATTCCCTCAGCACCAAACTTAAGTGCTTGAGCTGCATCTTTTGGTGTATCTGCATTTGTTCTAACTTTTAATACTCTAACTTCATCAGCCCAACCCATTAATGTTTCAAAATCTCCACTAATTTCTGGTTCAACTGTTGCAACTTTTTCGCCATAAACACATCCTGTAGAACCATCAAGAGAAATATAATCTCCTTCTTTAAATACTCTACCATCTTTAGTAGTTATTGTTTTATTTTCCTCACTTATCGTTAGTTCACCACATCCAGAAACACAACATCTACCCATACCACGAGCAACAACAGCAGCATGTGATGTCATACCACCACGAATAGTAAGAACACCTTTTGCAAGATTCATACCCTCAATATCTTCTGGTGATGTTTCAAGTCTAACTAAAATAGTTTCTTCCCCTCTATTTGCAGCTTCTGTTACATCTTCTGCTGTAAAATAGATTTTTCCACATCCAGCACCTGGTGATGCTGCAAGTCCTGTTGCAATTGGAGTTGCTTTTTTCAAACTCTCAAGATCAAATGTTGGATGCAATAATTGATCTAATTGCTTAGGTTCAACTTTTAATAATGCTTCTTCCTTAGTAATCATACCTTCGTTATATAAATCTACAGCAATCTTTAATGCAGCAGCAGCTGTTCTTTTTCCATTACGAGTTTGAAGCATAAATAATTTACCATTTTCAATAGTAAATTCCATGTCTTGCATATCTTTATAATGTTTTTCTAAGATTTCACAAGTTTTTACAAATTCCGCATACGCTTCAGGCATAGTTTCTGCTAAAGTATCAATTGTTTTTGGAGTACGAACACCAGCAACAACATCTTCTCCTTGAGCATTCATTAAGTATTCTCCATAAAGTTTCTTTTCTCCAGTAGCTGGATTTCTTGTAAATGCTACACCAGTACCACAGTCATCTCCTTTATTTCCATATACCATTTCTTGTACATTAACAGCAGTTCCCCAACTAGATGGAATATCATTCATTCTTCTATAATAAATAGCTCTATCATTATTCCAACTTCTAAATACAGCAGTAACTGCTTCAATTAATTGTTCTTTTGGATCTTGTGGGAATTCAACACCTGATTGTTCTTTATAGATTTCTTTAAATTTCATTGCTATTTCATACATATCATTTTCATCTAAATCAGTATCATATGAAACACCTTTTTCTTCTTTAAAGTTATCTAATACTCTCTCAAATGAACTTTTTGAATATCCTTTAACAACATCTGCAAACATCATAATAAATCTACGATATGAATCATATGCAAATCTTTTATTATTAGTAGCTTTAGCAAAATTTTCGCAAACTTCATCATTAAGTCCTAAATTAAGTACTGTATCCATCATACCTGGCATACTTGCTCTTGCGCCACTACGAACAGATACTAATAATGGATTATTAAGATCACCCATTTTCTTACCTGTAATCTTTTCTAGTTCTGCTAATTTTTCATATATCTCATTTATGATATCTTCACTGATAACTTTTCCAGCATCATAATATGCTGTGCAAGCTTCAGTAGTTACAGTAAACCCTCTTGGAACAGGCAATCCAATGCTTGTCATTTCTGCAAGATTAGCTCCTTTACCACCAAGAAGATTTCTCATGTCTTTGTTTCCTTCACTAAACATGTAGACATATTTCATTTTATCATCCTCCTTAATCACTTTTACTATTATATCATAGTAACTCTTTTTTACTAATTTTTTTTTATTCTTTTTACATCTTTTTACTTAATATAAATAAAAAACACCATTTTCTTTATAAAATGATGTTTAATTAAATTATATTATTTATTAAATTCAGAATTTTCTAATGTTATATTTAATACTTTTTCTAAATAACACTTTCCACATAAAGATTCATATTCTATTTCATTTTCTCCATCAATTGCAACTTGTTCACCACTAGATGTAAATTTACCATTTACTATTCTACCATTAAATTTTGCTCTATGACCACATCTACATATTGTCACAAGTTCCTCTAATACATCTGCTAATTCAAATAATCTTAAACTTCCAGGAAAAGACATAGTTTTAAAATCACTTCTAAGACCATAACATATTACTGGTATATGTTTTAATTTAGCAAATATAAATAATTCATCTATTTGATCTCTTGTCAAAAATTGCGATTCATCAACAAGAACACAAACTATATTTTCATCAAGAGTATTTAAATATTCAGTAAGTCTTTCATCTTTCTCAACTAAATGGTCAACTTCTCTTTCTAAGCCTATTCTAGTAACAATTTTATTATCACCCTTAGTATCAATACTGGGTTTTAAAATAGCCACTTTCATTCCTCTTTCTTCATAATTATGTGCTACTTGCAATAAAAGTGTTGTCTTACCAGAATTCATCGCACCATATCTAAAATATAATTTACTCATCTCTATCCCTCCTTGGAAAGCAATTATAATAAACTTCTTTTAATCTTTCATTAGTGACATGTGTATATATTTCAGTTGCTTTTAATGAAGAGTGCCCAAGTAATTCTTGAACTACTTTTATATCACAACCATTATTTAACATATCTGTTGCAAATGTATGTCTCAAAACATGAGGTGTCACATGTGTCTTAATAGATAGTCTATCCATTATTTTATCAATAATATATCTGACACCTCTTACTGTTATTTTACCACCCTTACTATTAATAAATAAATAGTTTTCACTATTTTTTTCATGGGTCTCTAAATATTTCTTTAATATTTCTTCTGCATAATCTCCATAATATACAATTCTTTCTTTATTACCTTTTCCACATACAACTATTCTTTTGTTATTAAAATCTATATCATTTATTTTTATATTTACTAGTTCACTAATTCTAACTCCAGTAGCATATAGCATCTCTATTATTAATCTATCTCTTATACCATCTTTTCCATTAGACGATTCATTTATTATTTCAAGTAAATCATTATAATATACAAATTTAGGTAATTTTTTTTCTACTTTAGGATAAGATATTTTGCTTAAAGGATAGTCTTTCTTATCCATATATCCATTATTATATAAATATTTATAAAATGATTTAAAAGTACTTATCCTTCTTCTAATAGATGTTGAATTCTCTTTTTTTAAATTTAAAAATTCTAAATAATCTTTTATATCTTCATAATTAACTTTATCTAAATCTTTCTTTAAAAAAATATATAAACTATATAAATCATTTATATAGGATATTAAAGTATTATCTGAATAATTTTTAGATATTATATAATTTTTAAATTCTTTAATTAAAGTCATTTTTTCAAAATCATTCTTTTCCATAATTAAATTATAATATATTTTTTTAAAATATGAAAGACACTAATAAAAGTGTCTTATTTATATAAACACACATGTGTGTGATTCAAAAAGTAGTATTTGATGGAAATATGTATTTATGTATTATCAATTTCAATATATTCTTAAAAAACGATTTTAGAAGAATGATTATTTAGAAATCATTATATACGACAGATTTTAATTATTAGAAATAGTTTTTACTATTTCTAATATATATTATTAAATATTTTAATAATTGTTTATTTGTTTCATCACTATTTTTAAAATTATTAATTAAATTAATTACTTCTTGCTCATAATCATAATTTAGAAGTCTTGTTTGTCAACTAGTCAATTAATAAATTAATTTATTTTTCCCAACAGCGTAATCTATATCTTTTTGAAAAAGTATATCCTCTTTTTTCATTTTCCTCAATACTAGTTTTTTGAGGAATACCAAAATACCCAACTTTATGATACATTTCACCATCAGAATTTACTCTTGTAAAATGAAATTCACTTTCTTTTAAGAATAATAAAACATCCCAAGATTTACACCAATAATTTCCTAATGTTCTATTATTTTGTCTTTCATCTGTTTCGGTTATTTTATATCCTAATTTTAAAACTTTAAAGTCTAGAATTATTCTGTCCTCAATTTTGAGTTTAACAATTTCACTAACAGGTATATTTAATACATTAGCTGCAATTATACCAGGCTGAAATGCATTTTTACAAATATCATTTTCTGGAATATCGAGTCCCAATGCAAAAGCATAACAATTAGTTTCAAAATCATTCTCCCAAAATTCTTCTCTTAAACTAATTAATTCTCTTATTTCCTTAACTGGCATATTTAACATCGAGATTCCTCCTTTTTGCTATTTATTATATCACATTGATTCATATTCTATTATAATAATTCTATCATTTAAAAAATATTTTATTATTATTTATTTTATTCTTGCATATTAATATATCATATAATTGTTATATCCTATCTTAAATCCAGTTTGATTTAATTTAATTTTAATACTTCCATCCTCATCTGTTAATGGTCATTTAGTCTAGAAATATTATCAATAAAAAAACTTATTACTAAGTTTTTTAAACTTGCCACGTTAACCAAAAACTATAGTATTCTGTTTATCAAATATCTTTTTATATATTTGGTATTAAAGTTATTATCAATATCAAGAAAATTTCATCATTTAAATACTTGTTATTTAAATTAATAACTCAAATGTTCATTCTAGGCAAGGAGTCAACCCAATTATTTAAATTTTTAAATATTTCAGATAATTCATGATCTAATTCTATTAAATTTTTAAATTCAACAGTATCTCTATTTTTTAATACCGAAATAAAATAAACCAAATGATTTTTCGATAATTTAAAACCTTTCGGTATATTTTTAAATTGATACTCATTTTCAAAAATTATAGATAAACATTGATAATCAACTTTATCTATTGCTTTTAACAAATTATTTTTATCAGTATCATCAGTTATTATATTTACTTCTTTTAATTCTTCTATTAAATTTGAAATAATAAACAATTTAGAAAGTATTATTTCGGCAAACGATTCTACAAGATAACCTTTTTTTTGTAATTTTGAAATAACTTGATTTAAATTTTTTTCAATTCCTATATAATCTTTTTCATTTAAAATATTATTTGTTTTTAAATCTATACAACTATGCGTACTAATCATAATCAATAACTCCTCTCACATTGATTATATCACTATTTAAAAAAAATATAATTTTTTTAAAGGGACAATGATTTATTTTTTCATGCTCACAGTGGGCACGTCTTAATTTTATATCCATTCTTATTTAATTTAATCTCAATAATTCCATCTATATCTGTTCTATATATCTTACTATTACTTAAGGTATCTAACACACTTATCTTTGGATGACCATATCTATTATTCTTTCCAACACTAATTATTGAATATTTAGGCTTTATACTATTTATAAATTTATCTCCTGATGAAGTATTAGATCCATGATGACCTACTTTTATAAAATCAATATTACTTAAATTATATTTTTCTAATATATCTTTTTCTCTGGTAGTTGATGCGTCTTTCATGAATAAAAATTTGTAATTGTTATAATTTAAATATATAACACTACTATTATCATTTTCATTATCATAAATTTCAGTATTTAAAATTTCTAGTTTATACTTATCTATATTTAATTCATTAATACATGAATAGTAATTAATATTTTTCTATTCTAAAACACTTATTAATTCTTTCTCTAAATCATTATAAGAACAACAATTAAATATCACATTTTCAACTTTAAAAGTATTTACTAAATTAATAGACCCACCCATATGATCATGGTTTCCATGTGGTGATTGTCAAAAATTAAGTCGAATTTCATAACTTTATTTACAAAAATATTGTATTCAGAAAATTACCAAAATTTATTGTTCTTATATTTTAATATTAAATAATATAATATGATATAATATGATATAATACAATTGCATGATAGGAGGGAGGTACAAGTTATGTCAAAATTTGAAAAAGCACAAAAAAATCTAAAAAACGATATGCTCGTATTATTTGTATTAGAATTAATAATTTTTATTTTTTTAATTATTAATAATTCTTTTAATTTTTTTGCACTTATTTTTGCAATTATGTTATTTGTGGGTTATTTATTTGCAAAAAAAGGTCAAAAAACAGCCGGAACAATTGGTATAATTGTTGGAATCTTAATGATGACTACAATCTTAAGTGGAGATTTCATTGACTTTTTACTAGGATTATTTGTTTTAATTCATTCAGTAAAATATAACAAATTAACAAAAGTTAGCAACTAAAATTATTCACTACTATAATCATGCAACAATATTACAAATAAAATATAAATAATATTGTTGTTTTTTTGTGAAAACAGCAATGATTTAAAATAATTGTAAACCAATTGCATTACTTATACAAAAAATGATGTTTCTTTATGAAGCACATATTTCTATTTTTAATTTATCATTCTTAATTTTAAACATAATACTCCCATCCTGATCAGTTCTATATATTTTACTATCTTCTAAATTTTCTAATACTACATTATTCGGATGTCCATAACGATTATTTTTTCCTACACTAATTATTGAATATTTAGGTTCAATCCCATTTATAAAATTTTTACCAGAGCTTGTCTTACTACCAGGATGTCCAACTTTTAAAACATCTATATCTTGTAAATTATATTTTTCTATTAAATCTTCTTCTACCTCTACTCCGACATCTCCCATAAATAAAAATTTATAATTATTTAGTTTAGTATATATTACAGATAAATTATCATTCTCATTTCTATAATCTCTATTATTTAAAAAATATAATTGGTTATTATCAATATTAAGTTCTTTGATACAACGATAATACTATATTTTCTTTTTATCTAAAACTTTAATTAGCTCTTTCTCTAAATCGTCATATTTTCCACAATTTAATATGACATTCTTACTTTAAAGTTCTCTACTAAATTTATCGCCTCACCCATATGGTCATAATCCCCATGTGGTATCTATCGTTTATGCATACGAATAAAATTCCTTTATTTACAAAGAAAAAAGTAGCATCATCGCTACTCAAAGTAAATAATTTATTTATACTTTTTTATTAGTGCTTTTATTTTCTGTTTGAGATATAACTTGATTCAAGTGTTCTGTTACAGCATCATTTATCATATCAACAATTTTTTCTGATGGAATACAACTTTCCTTTAACTTAAGAATGGTTCTACAGATTTTTTCTGTAAAACTACTTCCATCAGCATAATCTTTCGCAATAACAACACCATCTGATAATTCTTCTCCTAAAATATGGCATTGATTGATTAGCATTTCTGGATATTCAACCTTCAGTTTTTCTATAATTTCTAAATATTTATTCAAATTTTCATACGTAAAATAAATAACCATATTATCCGTTCTATTAATGGAATTATCATTATTTACTTTAAACTCAAAATCTTTTATTCCATTTTTTAAACAATTCGTTAGCATTAAACATGCAAATTGATACAAATCTTTATTATCAACACTAATATATATTTTACCATCTTCTTTAACCTCTTTGCCATAAATTGAACTTGAATAAATTTTTGTCCAAGAAAAATCGCGTGATAATAATTTAGAACTTGCAAGTCTCCATATTTCTTGAAATAAGTTTGTTTCATTAGGCAATAAATCATTATGAAATTCTATATCTTTATATTTTTCTAATTCGTGTTTAAATGATTCATATGAATCTACTTTTGAAATCAAATTAGGTATTGTTCCATTTTTACTTAATTTATCTATTCCTTTTTTTATATGAAACAAAAACAAACTTAAATATATAATTTCATTATAATATGTTTGATTAAAATCTGTTTGATGCTTATCTATTACATTTATTTTTTCATACAAGCTATTATATTCATCATCACTAGCATCTATAATTTCTTTCAATTTAAATTTATCCATATTACCACATCCTATTTACATTATATCACATTTTGTCTATTCTTTTATTTTCTTTTGCTAATTCTTTTAAACTTTTATTTGGTGTAGGTAAATCTTCTGGCATAGTACCACCTAATCTTTTAATGCTATTTCGTACTTCTCTACCTACTTCGTAATGAACAGAATTTGCAGTATATTCATTATCTACATTATCTCTTTTTAATTTGGCGTCTGTTTGTGCAATTCGAAATATATTATCAGCAAGTTCTTCACTGCCCATATTATCTAATATATCTTCTCTATACCTTAGTTTCTTTCTTTTAAAAATATCATCTGCTGTTTCTCCATTATATAAACCTTTATATCCAGCATTATGAAATCTAGCTAAATCTCTTACTCCACTATTAACAGCAGTTTTATTTAAATTATAATTACCTTTTCTTGCTTGATTTCTTCTATATAATCTTTTCTCATCTTCAGTTAGTTCATTATACTCTTTTTCAGAAAGTTCTTGTTTTCTTGTTTGAATGGCAAAATATGTTTGGGCAAGTGAGATTGTCTTTTTTCTTGAATCTCCATTTTGAGCAATTAAATAACAAGCATATCTAGATAATTTATAATCATCTACTTTTCTTTTGCCCCCTTTGCCAATATTTATCATTTTCCCAACCCCGGGAAAATGATCATTAATATTGTAACCACTATTTTTACAAGCAATTTTAGCGTTATCTATAGTGTTAGAAAATCTTTCCCATTTACTATATTCAAATAATGGCATTAATTCTCTAGCTAACCAATATTCATTATTATTTTCATCTTTATGTTTTATCTCTTCAAATATTTTATTTGTATATTCTTTTATTTCATTCATTTAAATTCTCCTTTCTACGGGCTACAAGCTTCAATCTTTAATTTATTATTTTTAATTTTAAACATAATACTTCCATCTTCATCTGTTCTATATATTTTTGAATCTTCTAAATTATCTAAAACACTATCATTTGGATGCCCATACCTGTTATTTTTACCCACACTAATAATTGAGTATTTAGGATTAACTTCATTAATGAACTCTTTACTTGAACTTGTTTTAGAACCGTGATGTCCTACTTTTAAGACATCTATATCTGGT
>JAQXHG010000026.1 GCA_029007115.1 bacterium
ATAATCAAGTAGTAGATAATGAAGATAATATAGATGATGAAAATGTAATAAAAGAAGAAAAACCTAGTTGCACATATGATGGTGAATTAAAGCAAGGAGCAGAATATGTATGGGGACAATATACATATAGATATATGCAAGAAGGTGGATATTCTCTAGGATATACTAATGTATGGAATAATATATCTTTAGATGGATGGGGAGTGCAGTTAACTGATAAATCAAGTGTAAAGCCTGTAAATAGCAAATTGTGTTCAAGTATAAATGGAAAGCCTATCGTAAGTATGTCATATATGTTTTGGAATTCACAAGCCACAACCTTAGACCTAAGTAGTTTTGATACAAGTAAAGTAACTGATATGAATAGTATGTTTTATCATTCATCAGCTACAAGTTTAAATTTAAATAATTTTGATACAAGTAATGTAACATCTATGGCAAATATGTTTGATGGTTCAAAAGTCACTACTTTGGACTTAAGCAGCTTTGATACCAGTAAAGTAACTAATATGAGTGATATGTTTTATGATTCACAAGCCACAACGGGTTATGCAAGAACAAAGGATGATGCTGACAAGTTTAATTCAAGCATAAATAAACCATCGAGTCTTACATTTGCGACAAAAAATGAAGAAAATAATAGCAAAGATGAATATGCTAAAGCAAAAGAATTATTTATATATTTTGTTAAAGAATATAATGAATTTCGAATATATACTCGTGAAATAGATGATTCAGAATATGAATATATAGATAGTTATAAATGTATAAATGATTCGTGTAAATACTCACTAGACAAAAATATTTTAGCCGTTTATGATGATAATAAAGTGTTATATAAAGATTTAAATGAAGAAGAAAATTTTAAAGAATCTAAAATTGAAAAAACATATAAATATTATGACAAAATTAATAAAAAGAATAAAGAAATAAAATCCTATAAAATAATGAATGACTATTTTTTTGTCGTTGATAATAAAATTTGTTTAAATAATAAACATTCTAAAGCATCTTTTCACGAAAATGGGTGTAAGTATTTTAATTATGATTCTTTAGAAGCAGGATATGTTATGATTATAAAAAATGAGTTTAATGATGAATATGAACCAGATGGAATGATTTATGATATTAATAAAGAAAAAATAGTATATACGTTTGATCATTATGGTTTCCCAAAATCTTTTTTTAAAGAGGAGGGGTTTTATATACTTGCTCATAATGGTTGGTCAAGTTCTAACTATGAAGAAGAAATTTTTTTATCTAATTTTAAATATATTGGTAGTACGGAATATTACTATATAAAAAACAATGTATTATATTATATGAATTATGAAGAAAAAAATAAATTAAATGTAATTGATGAAAATAATAATATAATAGATTATCCAAATAAAGATATAAAAGCATTAGCAATAGATTCTTCATACTTATTATATTTAGATAAAGATAATCTGATTAAAATTAAAAATCTTGATAATGATAAGATAGTTGTTGATTCTAATATTAAAATAAAAGAAGATAATTTTAGAAAGTTCTATATTGGCAATAATGGTAACTTTTATATAGCATATTTGGATATTTCAGTTAAAAATACTAAAAAATGGAAAGAGTTAGAAAAAGAGAATAAATATTTATCAGCTGCAGAGAATGCTGGATATTTATTAGAAATCAATCAAAATAATGAATTATTAACAAAAGAAGTAGCTGCAATATACTATGTAGGAAATGAAATTGTTACATGGTCTAATTAAGAGCAATTATTAAATATTAAGAAGAGTTTATAAGAAATATAAAGAAACTAGAATAACTAATAAAAATATAAAAAATGAAGAAAAAACTAGTTGTATACTCGATGGGAAATTAAAATAACAAATAGATATTTAAGTGAACAATGTAGTATAGGCATATGAAGAACACAAGCAGATGCAGATAACTTTAATGATTTTAATATTACTTCATCAGAACTTACATTTATAGTTAAATGGAGATTGGGTAATCCAATCTTTTTATATGTATTAATTTCAATAATTTACTTATTAAAAGATAAATGTTATAATTTTTATATAATAAATGAGGTATTAAAATATGAAAAATAATAAATTTGAATTTACTTTTACACATTTTTTAGCAATATTAATTATTTTAGTTTTTATAATAATTCTTTTTTCATCACGAATTTTAAATAAGATTAATGATATTAATAATAAATTATTTATGGATAGAGTTAAAGAAATATTTGATATTGTTAATAATAGAGATAATACTAATGTAACAATGTATTCAAGTACTGATAATGTAATAAGTGATGAATATAATGACTTAGATTATTGCATTATTTTAAATGCAGATGGTGATATTGATAAAATAGCCATTGGGGGTAAGAAATACTATATTATAAAAGATGGTGTTACGGATATTAATTCAATAATAAATGAAAATATTATTAATGAAGAGTATCCTTTTACTAGTTGTAATAATATTATTTTTAATGATGAAAATAATTGTATTTTTGATAATGGTAGAAAGCCTAATATTGGGGAAGTTTATAGAAATGGAATGTTTGAATATAGATATAATTATCATTTAGATATAGATAATACTAAAAGTGATATTCCAAGTGTTAAGTGGGTATTAAATGATAAATATGAAGGATGGGGAGTATCTCTTATTGATAGAAATAATGAATATAAAAATAATGTTACATTGTGTACATCTATTAATAATGAACCAGTTGTATCAATGAAACATTTATTTACTGGTTATATGTATGAGAGTGATTTTACTAATTTTAGTACTAAGAATATTGTTGATATGAGCTATATGTTTTATTATTATCATGGTAATCAAATATTAAATTTAAATACGTTTAATACTGATAATGTTATAGATATGTCATATATGTTTGATAGGGCTGCGATTAAGGAACTTGATATTAGTAGTTTTAATATTGTTAAAGTTACTAATATAAATGGTATGTTTACAAATAATAGGTTACTTACTAAAGTTTTAGTAAAAGATAAAGATACAAAAATTAAAATAGAAGAAAAAAATAGTATGAATGATAGATTACAAATTTATAATAAATAAATAAAATTAAAGACTTTTCTTTAGAAATTTGATACAATTATTTAGTAGTTTAATAGAGAGTGTGATGTTATGTATATTAAAGAAATTATTATCAATGGGTTTAAGAGTTTTGCAGAAAAATTAACTATTGAATTAGATAAGACTTTTACTGGAATAGTTGGGCCTAATGGTAGTGGAAAATCAAATATAGTAGATGCGATTAAATGGGTTTTAGGTGAGCAAAGTATAAAGTCACTTAGAGGTAGTAATAATATGACTGATGTTATATTTAGTGGTTCATCTTCAAGACCTGCATCTTCTTTTGCATCTGTCACTATTGTTTTTGATAATACATCTCGTACTTTAAATATAGACTATAATGAAGTGTCTGTTAAAAGAGTAGTTTATAGAACAGGGGAAAATGAGTATTATATTAATAATGATAAGTGTAGACTTAAAGATATAACTAATTTATTTTTAGATTCTAGAAGTAGTAGAGAATCATTTAACATAGTACCACAAAATAAGATAGATCAAATTTTAAGTGAAAAACCTGAAGAAAGAAGAATTATATTTGAAGATGCAGCAGGTGTATTAAAATATAAAAAGAGAAAAGAAGATAGTTTATCTAAATTATCTAAAACTCATGATAATGTAGAAAGAATTAACTTAATAATATCTGAAAATACTGAAAATTTAGGTCCTCTTGAAAAAGATGCTAAAAAAGCAAGAGAATATAAAGCTGCTTTAGAAGAATTAGAAAGTGTAGAAATAGCTTTAATTGCAAAAGATATTACTACATGTAGTGAACAGTTAGAAAATAGTACTAATAGGAAACTAAAATTGGAAGAAAAGATTGCTAAAATAAATTCATCTTCTACTAATGAGAGTACTGAAATAGAAAAAATTAAAGTTAAAATTTTAAATCTTGATGAATTAATTAAAACTACAAGTAATTCAATATTTAAAATAAATGAGAGTTTAATTGATCTTAGTAATAAAAAAACACTTATGACTGAGAGAAATAAATATGATAAAGAATCAGAAGAAGTAAAAAATAATATTATTGCTTTAAAAGATAGATTAGGACTTTTAAATAATAATATAGCTACTATTAAGATAGATATTAAGTCTTGTGAAGAGACTAAAAGTATTCTAAATGAAAGGTTAGAATCTTTAACAAAAGAATATAATATTTTAAATAAAGATAGAGAAAAAGTTTATTTTGATTTAAATTCTAAAAGAAAAAGTTTAATTGAAGTAAAAAATAAAATAGATATATTAGAAAATAATATATCTTCAATGAATAAGATTCCATTTAGTGTAAAATCAATTATTGGAAATCCCACATTAAGAGGTATTCATGATATTTTAGGTAATGTAATTGATACTAAAAATGAATATGTATCTATGTTAGAAGTATCCTTAGGTTCTTCTATGAATAATATTATTACTGAAGATGAGGTGTGTGCTAAAGAGGCAATTGAATATTTAAAAAGACATGGAAAAGGTCGAGCAACTTTTTTTCCATTAAATGTTATTAAACCTAAGAGTATAGATCCAGAAACATTTAAAATAGTTAAAGATATAATTGGGTTTGTAGGTGTTGCGAGTGATCTTGTTACATATGATTCAAAATATTATAATATTATAATGAATCAATTAGGTAATATTATTGTTGCTGATACTATTAATACTGCTATTGCAATAAGTAAAAAAATTAATCATAAATATAGAGTAGTTTCTCTTGATGGAGAAATAATACATGTTGGTGGTATTATGAGTGGTGGTAGTCTAAAAAACAACAATTCTTACATCACTGATAAATATGAATTAGATAAATTAAAAAATAGCATTGATCCTATAAATTTTGAAATAAATGAATTTGAATCATCACTTAATTCTTTAGATGATGAACTTAAAATTATTAAAGAAAATATATATAATTTAAATATAGAGATTATTAGAAATAAAGAGTTATTAAGTAATAAATATAGTTTACTTGATAAAACTAATAATGAGTATGAACTTGTTAATAATGAAATTAATAATTTAAGTGAAAATTCTTTAGATAAAGAACTTGAAAATGTTATTAATGAGTATTATAAGCACGAACAATCTAAAGTAGAATTAGAAAAAAATCTTGAAATATATAATAAAGAGAGATTTGAACTTAATAATACTTTAAGTGAATTAGAATCATCTGTTAAAAAGAAAAATGCTGATTATAATAATATGGTAAGTGAAATAAATAGTCTTGAAATTACAATTACTAAATTAAATATTAATTTAGATAATTTACTTAATAGACTTAGTGAAGATTATTCACTTGGTTATGAAAGAGCTAAAAAAGAATATATACTAGAAATAGATGAAGATATTGCAAGAGATAAAGTAAATACCTTAAGGAGAAAAATTAAATCTTTAGGAGATGTTAATCTTGGTTCTATTGAAGAGTATGAAAGAGTATATAAAAGAGTATCTTTTTTAACTAAGCAAAAAGAAGATTTAAAAAAGAGTGAAGAGGACTTATTAAATATAATAGGTGAGATGGATAATGCTATGAAGACTAAATTTATTGCATCTTTTAATAATATTAATAAAGAATTTTCTAAAGTATTTAAAACATTATTTAAAGGAGGTAATGCTCATTTAGAGTTAACAGATCCCAATAATGTACTTGAGACAGGTATTGATATAATTGCAAGTCCTCCAGGAAAAACATTAAAACCTTTAAGTTTATTATCTGGTGGAGAGAGAACTATGACTGCAATTAGTTTGTTGTTTTCAATAATGAATTTAGAGAATGTTCCATTTGTAATACTAGATGAAGTTGAATCAGCACTTGATGAAAATAATGCTACAGTTTTTGGAGAGTATTTAGCAAATTATAAAAATAAAACTCAGTTACTTGTAATAACTCATAAAAAGAAAACAATGGAATTTTTAGATAAATTATATGGAATTACGATGCAAGAGAGTGGAGTTAGTAAGATTGTTAGTGTTAAATTAGAATAAAAAATACTATATAAATAATAGTGTTTTTTATTTATATTTTAAAAAATAAAACTTATGAAGAAATTTAAAAAATGTTATAATTTAAATATAATTTTGGAGGTATTTTATGTTTAAGATAGGTAAGGTTGTATTATATAATAATAGTATTTGCACTATTAAAGATATAAAGAAAAGTAGTATTAATCATAAAGATTATTATGTATTGGTTCCAGTAACCGATGAGTCTTTGATAATAAATATACCAGTAGAAAATAATAGTATTAAAAATATTATGACAAAAGAAGAAGCGAAAGAACTAATTAAAAAAATTCCATTAATTAAGCCATTAGAAACAGATATTAATGATAGAAACATAGAATTTCAATATAGAAATTTGTTACTTACTCATGATAAAGAAAATTTAATCAAAATTATTAAGACTTCTTATTTAAGAAATGAAAAAAGAATTAATAACAATAAAAAAATCAGCACTAAGGATGATACTTATTTAAAAAAAACAGAAGAGTTATTATATAGAGAACTTTCATATAGTTTAAATATGCCTTTTGATGACGTTTTTGAATATATAAAAAATTATTGCTTAAGCATGCAATAATTTTTTTATTTGCTTACAATTCATTGTAAGCTTGTTAAAACCACGGACTATGTCCGTGAGAACTGAAAAAGCGACAGCACTCGTATGCACTTATTTCTCCTTTTGATATAATAAGTTCTGGTATGCCAACCGGAAAA
>JAQXHG010000027.1 GCA_029007115.1 bacterium
TATAAAGACCCGTTTACGGGTAAGTAAGAGTGACAAAGGCGATTGGCATACTAAAAAGGCCACAAATGTGGCCAGCCAGTACTAAGCCTTATAGGCTTCAGAGAAAAACCACGCCTTTAGACGTGGATTTTTATTTATTAAAAAAATAATAAATTTTGGTTGTAAGTTAATAATTAGTATGCTATAATACTTCCGAACGAGAGTTCCTTGCTTCTTATATAGAAGCCGTTAGACCAAAAGGAGGTGTAATAATGAATAAATATGAAATAATGTTTATTGTTAAAACAGATATCGATGAGAAGACTCAAAAAGAAACAGTTAAAACATTTGAAAAAGTATTAACTGATATGAAAGCAAAAATAGTTAATACTAAAGACATGGGTCAAAAAAAGTTAGCATATCCTATTAACAAACAAGTTAGAGGAAACTATTATTTATTTAATGTTGAAGCTACAGCTGAAGCTGTAAAAGAATTTGACCGTAAAGCTAAAATTGATGAAAACATTCTAAGACATATTGTTATTAGAGAAGAGGAGTAATTAAATGAATAAAGTAGTTTTAGTTGGTAGATTAACTAGGGATCCTGAAGTTAGAAGTACAAGTGCTGGATTTTCTACTGCTAGATTTACAGTAGCAGTAAATAGAAATTTTAAAAATAAAGAAGGAAATTATGATGCAGATTTTATATCTTGTGTAGCATTTAGAAATACAGCAGATTTTGTATCTAAGTTTTTTAAAAAAGGCAGTATGATAGGACTAGAAGGTAGAATTCAAACTGGAAGTTATGATGCTCAAGATGGAACTAAAAGATATACTACTGAGGTAGCTGTAGATAATGTAGAATTCGTCGGTGGTAAAAATGATAATAGTTCTCAAATGTCAAATAATGAAAGCTATATAGATTCTCCTGCATCTGCTCCAATTGATATTATGCCAGAATATGATATTCCAACTTCTGATCCATATGAAAATTATGATAAAGAAATATCACTAAGTGATAATGATTTACCATTTTAAAGGAGGAAAATAATGGCAGAATTTTATAGAAGAAAAAAAGTATGTCAAATGTGTGCTGGAAAATCAGTTGATTATAAAGATGTAGCAATTGTTTCTAAATATATTAATGAAAAAGGTAAAATATTACCTAGAAGAATGACTGGTGCATGTGCAAAACATCAAAGACATATTGCAAATCAAATTAAAATAGCAAGATATATGGCTTTATTACCATATACAAAGTAATAGGAAACTATTGCTTTTTTTATGGTAACAAAAAAATGTAGATTGTGTCTTTTTAGACTATCTACATTTTTAATTACTTCAATTGCATGTTTTCATTTAATTATATCACTAAAAGAGCAACTATATTGATAACTATTGATATAACAAATAATATTAATGCAAGTGGCCAAATCCTTTTAATCCATTCTTTATATGAAATACCAAGATAACTTAATCCTAAAGCTAAAACTGCACTAGTTGGAGCAACAAACATAGTTACACCATATAAGCTTTGTACTAACAATATAAGTACAGTAGCACTAACATCTTGAGCAGCCATTTGTGGTAACATATAGTTTGCAACATATAGAATATCTACATGTAATGCAGAACCTAAAACTGTTACAATTGTATTAAAGAATAAATTAAATCCTTTTCCTATGTTAAGCAAGTGCTCTGCAATTGTTGGGAAGAACATAGAATTAGCTGCAAAGTAGATTACTGTATAAATAAACATTACTAATAATGCTGGTTTTAACATCTTCATTGCACCATTTGCCATATTACTAAATATCTCTTTTAACTTCATTCTATAAGATAATCCAAGAATTAAAGCTGCAATCAAGGATACAATAGCCATATCTGAATAATACCACTCACCAAAGGCAACATTTTTACCTAATAATTTACTAAATATAGCAACCTCTTCTTTAGAAGTTTCAAAACCTTCAGTAGTTAAAGTAAATTGTGGTATTTTAACAGTGAAATTATTTATTGCATCATTTGCTTTAGTGAAGATATCTACACCAAATACATCACTCCATTTTGTGCATCCAAGAACTAAAATTACTAATATTAATGATAATATTAATATTATTGGAAAAACAGAATACTTATTGGATATTTTTTCACCAATAAACATTGTTTCACTATCTTCTTCATTCTCAACAACTTCTTTAGCTTTTTTGTTTTTAGATAAAGCAATTATCTTTTTAGATGTTTCCTCTACATTTCCTTTCTTTACTCTTTTAGCTCTTGTTAAGAAAACTATTAATGTAACTATAGATAATACTAATAACACTAATTTAAATATTATTCCAGTTGTTAAATCAACATCAAGAATACCTGTAATAGTACCAGTAGTATTATATCCTAGTGTACTTCCAATCGTACCAATAAGCATAGCACCAAATGTTGCAAGACAAGCTGTAATTTTATCATATCCCATTGTTAATATTATTTCTATAACAAATGGTAAGAATATAAATAAAGCAAATCCATAGTCAAATATTGATGTGATTAATGCAATTGTTACTGCAATTCCAATTAAGAATATAAATTCAAGTCCTCTTAAGTTATTAGCTATTCTATCTATTAAAGCTCTGTATTTACCTGTTTTTACCAAGACACCGTAAAGAGCACCAACAGATACTAATATAATTAATATTTGTATAAAGTAGCTAAATGCAAAAGAACTAAAAATTAATTGGAAATAATCAAAGAAACCAATACTATACATCCCCATATCTGCAAGTTCACCTTCACTAAAGTAGCTAGCAGAGACTATCCACGTCATTACTACAATGCCTAGTAGTACATACATGATTATTTTAAATAATCCAGTTTTTTTCATTTTACCTAATCCTCCTTAAGTAATATTATATAACAAAAAATATCAACAATACAAGAATTTGCTGATATTTTAGTTATTTTGCATAAATATTAATTTAAACTTTTTATATGCATATATATTTTTTCAATACAATTTTTTAGTTCTGTTTCATTTTTTACTGTAGCTATTTCTTTTTTTAAATCTTTACTTTCTGGAATATATTTTAGATATGCAAGAGCATGTGTCTTAATATCAAGTATAGCCTTTCTTTCAGAGTAGGTTTCTTTTAATAGTTCATAATGTGTAACTAGCATGTCAATACGTTGTTTATATGTAGGTTTATCAATTATATTATTATTTTCTATATATTCAATGCATTCTTTTATAAACCATGGATTTCCAATCGTGCTTCTTCCAATCATAATTGCATCACAATTTGTCTCGTCTAGCATTTTTTTAGCATCATAAATTGTTTTTATATCACCATTACCTATTACAGGTATTTTAACAGCTTCTTTTACTTTTTTTATTAAATTCCAATCAGCTTTTCCACTATATCCTTCTTCTCTGGTTCTTGGATGAATAGCAATTGCGCTAGCACCAGCCTTTTCAATTAATTTAGCGACCTGTATGCAATTAATACTATTGAAATTCCATCCAGATCTAATTTTAACCGTTACGGGTGTCTTTACACTATTTACTACTGATGAAACTATTGTATATATTTTTTCAGGATCTTTAAGTAATCCAGATCCAGCTTGAGACTTTATAGCAACTTTTGGTACTGGACAACCCATATTTATATCAATAATATCAGGTTTTGCGTATTCTTCTACAAATTTAGCTGAGGATACAAAACTATCGACTTCACTACCAAATATTTGTATACTAATAGGTCTTTCATCATCATTTATTTTAAGCATATCTATAGTATTTTTACTATTATAAATAATTCCCATATTACTAACCATTTCAGAATATACAAGACCTGCCCCCATGCTTTTTATTATTTTTCTCATTACTTCATTTGAAATACCAGCCATAGGTGCAAATACTACTCTATTTTTTATTTCAACATTACCTATTTTCCACATAATAAAACCTTCTTTTATAGATGTATTTTAACATTATAATGTATTAAAGTAAAATAAAAGTTTTCTATTTAGAAAACTCTATTTTATTTCTATATTGCAAGTAACATCATTATTAATATTTAAAAATTCATATTTATTAATTCCATTTTCAATTATAGATTCTTGAGGTATTACATCACCACAATTTAAGTTAACAATTTTATCCGTTAATCTAGTAATAGTAAAAATAAAACTTTCACCCTTGTTTACTTTATTTACTTTATTAATTCCATTACTAATTTTTATATCAGTTGAGGACGCAAAATCTTCTATGTTTTCTATTGTTACATTATAGACTGGTATAACAATTTTATAAAAGTTTATAGTACATGTTGTATTATTTGTTAATTTATCAAAAATTAAACTTTGGTTATCATAAGTTGCATTTTGATTATTAGTACATTGTATTTTGGGATTATTATAGCCTAGATTTGGCTCAATAACTATTGATTTTGCATCTCCATATAATACTTTTTCTGTTGTTGTTCCTTTACCATTAATAACATCAATATTTATAATTAACTCTTTTTTCTCAAAGTTTACAGTACAAGCAATATCTGAAGTAATCGCACTGATATTAATAGTACTAGTACTTTCATCCCATGTAGCTTCTTTATTATTTGCACAAATAACGCTCTCAAATTCAAATCCTTCATTAGGAATCATTTTAAATGAGCCGTCTGTTTCTCTTTCAATCGTTGTTACATTTTTCTCGTCTTGTATTCCATTTATAACATTAAAAGTAATTTCATATTTAGCATTAACAAAATATAATTTGCATAAACCATCTTTACCATTAGTTTCAAATTCCCATTTATTTTCATTAAATTTACCTGTGATATTATTAGTACAATTATATCTTTTAAAAATATATTTTTTTTCTTCAGTATTATCACTAGGGGTAATAGTGCTATCTTGTCTAGGCAATTGATCAACTCTTTCATCTTCTAAATAGTATTCAAATATAATATTATTAGTTTCAGTTTTATTAGGATTATTATTCAAATCCTTATTTTTAACACATTGAGTATATCCTATGACAGTACAAATAGAAAAAATTATAAATAATATAGTGAGTGTTACAAATAATAATTTATTTTTCATCCTTCACCTCTTTACTTTACTAATTATATAATGATAAAAAATTATAGTCAAGAAATTGATAGGATATTAATCTGTAGTAAATTGTAAAAAAAGTATGAAAAACTATTAAAAAATATTTGACTTTTATATATTCTTTTTATATAATATTTCCGGTACATTTTAATGGAGATGTAGTTTCTGTGGGAAGGAAATGATTATAGTTGCAAATATAATCAACATCAAAGTAAGAAGGGAAAAAATATGAAAACATTTATGTTAAGAAAAGAAGACATTGAACGTAAGTGGTATGTTATAGATGCAGAGGGACAAAATTTAGGTAAAGTTGCCGTAACTGCTGCTAATGTATTAAGAGGAAAAAATAAACCTACATTTACACCACATATAGCTTGCGGAGACAATGTAATTATTATTAATGCTGAAAAAGTTGTGCTTACTGGAAATAAATTAGAAGATAAAATGTATTATAATCATAGTGGATATCCAGGTGGATTAAGAGAAAGAAATGCTAAAACTATGAAAGAAAAATATCCAGTAGAAATGGTAGAAAGAGCAGTTAAAGGAATGCTTCCTAAAAATAGACTTGGAAGACAAATATTTAGACAATTATTTGTTTATGCTGGAAATGAACATAAACATGAAGCTCAAAAACCAGAAAGATTAGAGGTAAAGTAATATGGCAAAAAAGACTGAATATACTGCTATAGGTAGAAGAAAAAGAAGTGTTGCTAAAGTAACAATTACTCCAGGAAAAGGTATTATTACTGTAAATGGAAAAGATGTTAATGATTATATGCCTTATGAGACATTGGTAATGGATTTAGTTCAACCTCTTGAATTAGTTGATTCTAAAGATAAATTTGATATTAATGTTGTTGTTAAAGGTGGAGGATTTTCTGGTCAAACTGGAGCTATAAGATTAGGTATTACTAGAGCGTTAATTCTTGCTAATCAAGAAAATAGACCAGTATTAAAATCTAATGGAATGGTTACACGTGATGCTAGAATTAAAGAAAGAAAGAAATATGGTCTTAAAAAAGCACGTAGAGCACCACAATTTAGTAAGAGATAATAATTATTTTAAATTTAACCTCGAAAATATAAAGATTTCGAGGTTTTATTTTGTTTAATTTTTTTAAAAATAATATTGTTTACTATATACTTATGATATTATTTTGTGAAAATAGAAACTAATAATGATAATAAATTTTTAACTATTAATTGCAGGTTTTATTTTAATAGAAATATTAAAGATAACAACTATATTAGAAGTGATGTTTATGTTACTTACTTTTTTTATTTGTGTTTGTAATATAAGGACAATATTTAGAATAATTAAATATGTAAAAATATGTAATACTCATTTTATTTTTTTTACAAACATGCTATAATCTAATATGGAAAATAGGAGTTGAGGGAAATGGCTGCTAAGGTTTTTAGAACTATAGATGAGCAATTAGATATTTTAAAGGCAAAAGGTTTAGTAATAGAAGATTATGATAGAGCAAGAGATATATTATTAAGAGAAAACTATTTCTTTTTAAATGGCTATCGTTCACCTTTTTTGATAACTGGGTCTAAAAGATTTATTGATGGATGTACTTTTGAAGAATTATATTCTTTATTTATTTTCGATAGATTTTTTAGAAATATTATTTTTAAAAATGTTTTGATAGTTGAAAATAATTATAAGTCAATATTTAGTTATGTCCTTAGTAGAAAATATGGTTATAAAGAAAAGGATTATTTAAATGTCAATAATTTTGATAGAAGTAAAGAAAAAGCTAGACAAATAAATGATTTAATAAGAAAGTTAAAAAGACAAATTCGTATTAATGGTTATCAACATAGTGCGACAAGCCATTATATAAATAATTATGGCTATATACCATTATGGGTAGGTGTTAAAGTACTTAGTTTTGGATTAATGGGAGAGTTATATTCAATATTAAAAGAAGAAGATAAAGATGAAATTGCTAGTTATTATAAAAATATAGATTCTGAAGATTTTGGTAATTATTTATCAATACTATCAAATTATAGAAATTTATGTGCACATGAAGACATTTTGTATAATCATGAAACACAAAAATGTATAAATGATACTAGTATTCATCAAATATTAGATATACCACAAGTGGATGGAGAATATATATATGGTAAACATGATATATTTGCTTTGATAATTATATTAAAACATGTGCTTACTTATAGTGATTTTAAAATGATGATGAATGAAATTGATTATGAAATTGATTGGCTTTCATCAAAATTAAAATGTATAGATGTTAGTAAAGTACTTTATAGAATGGGTTTTCCTGATAATTATAAGCAAATATCATATATTGATTTGTAAAATATATAATTTATAGAAAGAGGATAATATGAAGAAAGGTGCAATCATTAGCTTGTTTTTTACATTTTTACTTGGTGGAGCGGTAATGTTTGGTTTTAATTACTATTATTTAAATTATGTTAGTAAGCCTACTAGTGGTGAATATAAAACTGTAACAGTTACTGATACTGGTATTTCAGCTGGAATAGAGAATATTTATGATGCCGTTGTTGTTGTAGAAAACTATAAAGGAACAAATCTTTCGGGAATTGGTTCTGGATTTATATATGATAAAGAAGGATACATAATGACTAATCAACATGTTATTGCTTCTGCTAGTGAAATAAAAATTATATTATCAGATGGTAGTACAGTTAGTGGTACTATTGTTGGTGGGGATGAATACGCCGATATTGGTATAGTTAAGATAAATAAAGAGTATGTTAAAATGGTTGCTAATATTGGAAATAGTGAAGAATTAAAATTAGGGGATACTGTATTTACTATTGGTTCTCCAATGAGTAGTAATTATGCTGGTACTGTTACTAGAGGTATTTTAAGTGGAAAAAATAGAATGGTTGAAGTATCAGTCAATTCATCTTCAAATGATTGGATTATGAATGTAATGCAAACTGATGCAGCAATTAATCCAGGAAATAGTGGCGGACCACTTTGTAATGTTAATGGAGATGTTATTGGTATTAATTCTATGAAAATTGTTCAAGATGAAATAGAGGGTGTAGGTTTTGCTATTCCTATAGAGGACGCAATTAAATATGCTAATAAAATTGTTAATGGAGAAGATTTTAATAGGGCTTATTTGGGTATTACTATGGCAGATATCTCTACATCTAAGTATTATCTTAGAAGATATAATATAAGTATTGATAGTAGTATAACATCTGGAGTAATTGTAGTTGAAACTGAAGATAATGGTCCTTGTGGCAAAGCGGGTGTGTTAAAAGGTGATGTAATTACTAAAATAGGTGAATACAATGTTAACAATGTAGCTGAACTTAGATATTATTTATATAAACACGAGCCTAAAGAGAAAGTGGTATTGCAAGTAATTAGAGGTGTTGAGAGTAAATCCTTTGAAGTTACTCTTGGTACAAGTGAATAGAAGTAATCAGAATTTAATTTCTGATTTTTATTATATGTTTATAAATTGTTGAAAAAAAAACCAATATAAATTATAATTGATAATATAAGAATAATGGGAGTATAAATAATATATGAAAAAAGATTATGGGAATTTAGATAAAAATATAGTATTAAAAGAGTTAAGTACTACTACAAGTGGACTAAAGGAAAAAGATGCAGTCAAAAGACTTGAAAAATATGGAAAAAATGAGTTGCCAAAAGAAAAAACAAAAAATATTTTTCAAATCTTTTTAGGTGCATTAAATGATCCAATTATATATGTTTTAATTGTAACTGTAATATTATCATTTGTAGTTAATGAGATAATAGATGCGATAGCAATAATAATTATTATATTAATAGATGCAGTTGTATCAACAATACAAGAATACAAAGCAGAAAAAAATTCTGAAGCATTAAAAAATTTAATTAAATTTAAAGTTAAGGTTATTCGAGAAAGTAAACAAGTCGAAATAGAATCGGAAAATGTAGTGCCTGGAGATATTATAGTACTTGAAAGTGGAACACAAGTATCTGCTGATGCTAGAATAATAAGCTGTAATAATTTAACTATAGATGAATCAGTTTTGACAGGCGAAAGTATTGGGGTTAATAAAACATCTGAAATATCAACATCTAAAGAAGGGTTTAAAAATTCTATTGCTTATGCTGGTACATCTGTATTAACAGGCAGAGCATTAGCAGTTGTTATTGCTACTGGTATAAAAACTGAAGTTGGTAAAATAGCAGAAAAAGTAACAAATACGGAAGAGACTAAGTCGCCATTAACTATAAGAATGGAAAAGTTTTCAAAACAAATTACTCTTTTAATAGTAATTATATCAATTATTATTGGTATAGTATTATATATTAAAGAATATGATGCAATGGAAATATTTTTATCAGTTGTAGCATTGTCTGTTTCCGCAATGCCTGAAGGACTACCACTTGCACTAACTATGGCGCTTACAATTGCATCAAATAAAATGAATAAAAGAAATGTTATAGTAAAAAAATTAAATTCTGTAGAAAGTTTAGGTAGTTGTACAACAATTGCTAGTGATAAGACTGGAACTCTTACAGTAAATGAACAAACGGCTAAAAAAATTGTTTTACCTAATGGTGAAATGTTTGATATTGAAGGAAATGGGTATAATGATAATGGAAAAGTTATACCAATAGAAGAATCAAATATAGAAAATGCTAAATTTATATCTATTTTAGGTAAGATAAACAATGAAGCTGTGTTAGAAAAAGATAATAAGACTTGGAATTATTTTGGAGATTCAATTGATGTAGCTTTTCTTGCATTATCAAGAAAACTCGATACGTATGAGATAAATTATAAAAAAATATATGAAATTCCATATGAAAGTGAAAAGAAATTTAGTGCGATATTTTATGAAAAAGATGAAAAAGTATATTGTAGTGTGAAAGGGTCATTAGAAGTAATTTTAGATTTTTGTAATCATTCTTTTGTTAATGGAAAAGAATTTAAGTTAGATAAAGAGAAAATATTAAGACAAAATGAAGAATTATCATCTAATGGTTTTAGAGTAATTGCTTTATGTAATGGACAAATACCTCAAAAAGATAAATATACTGAAAAGGATATTAAAAAACTAAATTTTGTTGGATTAGTTGGTTTTATTGATCCAGTTAGAAAAGAAGCTATTCCAGCAATAAAAGAATGTAGACAAGCAGGTATAAAGGTGCTAATGATAACAGGAGACCATGCTTTAACAGCATTTGCTATTGCTAAAGATTTAAATATGGTTGAATCTATAAATGAAGTAGTAACTGGTAGTGAATTAGATAAGTATATAGATGATGAAGAAAAGTTTGATAAGTTCATTAAAAATAAAAAAGTATTTGCAAGAGTAACTCCTCTTCAAAAACTTAAAATAGTTGAATCTCTACAAAGGAGTGGAGAATTTGTAGCTGTTACTGGAGATGGTGTAAATGATGCTCCAGCTATTAAAGCTGCAAATATAGGAATTGCTATGGGAAGTGGTACAGATGTAGCTAAAAGTACTGCTAAAATGATTATAATCGATGATAATTTTGCATCTATAGTTGCTGGTATTGAAGAAGGAAGAAATGCTTATGCAAACATTAGAAAAATTGTAATTTTATTATTATCATGCGGATTAGCTGAAGTTTTATTCTTTGTATTAAGTATAGCATTCAATCTAGCTATTCCTTTAGTAGCAATACAATTATTATGGTTAAATCTAGTAACAGATGGTCTTCAAGATATGGCACTATCATTTGAACGAGAAACTGATACTATTATGAAAGAGAAGCCAAGAAGTACAAAAGAAAGTCTATTTGAAAAAGAATTAATTAAACAAGTGTTAATAAGTGGCTTATTTATTGGTATAATTGTTTTTATTGCTTGGGATATTTTGTGTTCACAAATGGATCCACAGCATGCTAGAGGATATGTTTTAGCATTAATGGTATTTATCCAAAATTTACATGTTATGAACTGTAGAAGTGAAACTAAGAGTATATTTAGAAATAGTTTTAAAAAGAATCCTTTTGTATTAATAACAATAGCTGGTTCTATATTATTACAAATATTAGTTATGGAGGTTCCAATTTTATCAAGATTCTTAGAAACATATAATATCGATTATGCTCATTTAATAGAATTATTCATATTGGCAATGCCAATTCTACTGGTTATGGAAACTTATAAGTTCTTTAAAAGAGATAATGAATCTAAAAAGGAGCATGTATGAAAAAAAATATTTTAATGTTAATAAATGGTTTTGGAGTAGAGCAATCGGGTTCATATAATGTTTATTCTGATAAATTAATGCCTGTGTTAGATGATTTAACAAAAAAAGGAATATTTATTACAATACCAAATAATTTTTTAGATTATAAAACTGCTTATCGTAAGTTTAGTATGGATATAGATTACGCACTTACTCATACATTAATAAATAGAAATATCAATACACTTGAGTATATAAAAAATCCTTTACTAGTATATATAATTAATGAACTTAATAAAAAAGGTTCTAATTGCCATTTATTTTGTTATTGGGACTCGCCAGAAGTAGTTCATGAATTAACCGCATATGTTAGAGAAATAGAAGAAAAAACTAAGGGAAAGATATTTTTACATTTTATTTTAAATCAAAAGTCAGTTAATGACTATAAATATATTTTAGATGGTTTAACAAAATTAACATATGAATTTGGACAAAGAGTTAAAATAGGTATTATTACAGGCGAAGATAATTTATCACATTTAGATACTTATAAAGAATTTATGAAGTGTTTTTTAACAGAAGCTGGGGAAAAATGGAAAGATATAGAAAAGAAAATTGAAGTTTTTTCTCAACATAAAACAAAACCTTATCAAGCAAGAACGTTTGCTGTGAATTATGGTTTTAGAATAGAAGAAAATGATCAAATTATATTTTTTAATTTCAATAGCATTAATATTACAAATATAAGAAAAGAATTAAATGAACAAAAATACAGAAAATTTGATGCATCGACAATTGGAATATATTCTTTATTTCCTCTTGAATGTGATATTAAAATACCCTTTATGTATAATTATGCATTAGCTAGTGATTATTTTTCTAATAATTTAAAAACTGCAAATGTAAAATGTTTAGTTTTAGATACTAAAGAAAAATGTATACAGATTAATTATTATCTTACTGGTCTTAGAAATGAGATATCAGATAATTTAAAATATGTTTCAGTAACTGATGATGATTTATATGATGAGAACAAATTATTAGAAATAATAAAAACTCATGATAAAGATTTATATATTATAAATTACGAGATAGATTCTTGTAAAACTGTTGAAGAATTAGAAAATAAATTAAGTAAAATTGATAAATTATTAGGTATAATACGTGATTATTGTACTAATAATAAAATAGGCTTATTTATTTCATCTTTATATGGAATGGAAAAAGAAATGTATAATGCTAAAGCAGAATTATGTAGAATTAGTTTTTCTTCAAAAGTTCCTTTGATTGTTTTTAGTGAAGAAATAGATTTAACAACTTATTCATTAAATGAAGGAAATATGTTTGACCTTGCTAATACTTTGATATTTTGCTGTAATAAAGAATATAAAAATACGGGTTTACTTAAGAAGAAATCTAAATTATTTTCTTTTCTATATAAGAAACCTAAAAATACTACTTTAAAAGAAAAAAAGATAACAACTATAGAAGATGGAAAAATAGTTAATACTCTAAGTACTGAGCAATCAGGTGGCCAAATGGCTCCTACTAATACTCAAAATACTATAAATAGTGGTATTCAAAGAGAACAAGAATTGAATAGCGAAAATAAAAATAACTTAGGGAGTGTGAATGAAAATGTTTAAAAGTGTAAGTTTTAGAAGAATATTAGCATATTTAATTGATATAATGTTGGTTTCATTAATATCAAGTATGTTTGCAAGTATCGAATTATTAAACCCATATTTGAATAAACAACAAGAAATTGCTAATGAATATACAGAAAAAGTTAATGATTTTATAAATGATGATAGTCAAATAGATATTAATGAATTTACAAACAGTGATTTTATGAAAGAATATACATACGAGATTTCATATTATAGTATATATGAGTCTATTATTTCAGTTGTATTTACTATTTTATATTTTGTAGTATTTCAATATTATAATAATGGGAAAACTGTTGGAAAAGCATTATTTGATATAGTTGTTATTGATAAAGATAGAAAAAAAGCTTCAATTAAACAATATTTTTTAAGAAGTTTAATTATTCATAGTTTATTAACTAGCATTATATCAATTATTGGTATATATACACTAAATAAAGAATCTTATTTAACATTAAGTTATATTATAGCATTTATTGAGATGGGAATAATGATTGCTTGTATAATATTACTTATATTTAGAGAAGATAAGAGACTAGTTCATGACTTATTTGCGGGAACTAAGGTTATATCTTGTGATGAGTTAGATGAACAAAGCAAAGTAAAAGAAGCAAAAATTTTAACAAAGTCTTCTAGAAAAAATAAAAAAAAGGAGAATAATAAATGAAAATAGCAATTGCAAACGATCATCATGGTATTGATATTAAAAATCGAATAATAAAATATTTATCAGAAAGAAATATAGAATATATTAATTTTGGATGTGATGAAAAAAATAATGTAGATTATGTCGATTATGCAGAAAAGTTATGTAATTCGGTAAAAAGTAAAGAATCAACCCTTGGAATTTTAATATGTGGTACTGGTATTGGAATGAGTATAGCAGCAAATAAAATTAAAGGCATTATTGCAGCTAAAGTAAATACTCCAAGAGAAGCAAGTTTATGCAAAGAGCATAATATGGCTAATGTAATTACTCTATCTGAGTATACAGAGAATTTAGAAGAAATATTAGATGCTTTTATTAATACTCCTTACTCTCAAGAAGAAAGGCATATTAGAAGATATAATAAAATAATGAATTTAAAATAGCATAACCATATAAAAATAAACATAAAATGTACTATGAAAAAAATCATAGTACTTTTTATATTGGCAGTAATGTTATTATATAGTTATAAAGATAAACAAATTATTAACAATAAAAATGATTTAATTAAACAAGATATAAATATAGATTCTGAAGATAAAAATACTCAGATTATTAAATTACAATATAATAATAGTGTAATAGACTTAGATTTAGAAGATTATGTTGTTGGTGTGGTTGCTTGTGAAATGCCAGCATCTTTTGAATTAGATGCACTAAAGTCTCTTAGTGTTGCGGCAAGAACTTTTGCATTATATAAACTAAGCAAAAATGAAAATTACATTATGAAAAGTGGAACTAGTGATCAGTGTTATATTAGCAAATCTACAATGAAAAAAAATTGGGGTAGTAAGTATGAAGAAAATTATAATAGAATTAAAACTGCTGTTGATAGTACTAGCGGAGAATATTTGACTTATAAAGATGAGGTAATAATATCATTTTATTTTTCCATATCCAATGGTTACACTGAAAATTGTGAAAATGTTTTTAGCCAAAAATTAGATTATTTAAAGAGCGTTGATTCAAGTTGGGATAAAAAATATGGTTATAAAGAAAAAGAAGTTAAATATACTATAAAAGAGTTTTTAAATAAACTTGGTATAAATGCTAATATAATTAATAATATTGATATTAATAGAAGTCAAACCGGTAGGGTTAATGAAATTACTATAAATAATAAATCTTTTAAAGGAACTAAATTTAGAACACTTTTAAGTCTTAGAAGTACTGATATAGAAATTAGTTATGATAAAGAGTATGTATATATTACAACTAAAGGGTATGGCCATGGCGTAGGTATGAGTCAATATGGAGCCAATGCAATGGCTAGTGAGGGTTATAAATATGATGAAATATTAAAATATTATTATACTGGTGTAAAAATTATGAATAATTAGTAAAAAAATGTTCACTCTATTATTAGGAGAGTGAATTATATGAAAAAGTATAAAATGTTATTGATTCCATCAGTATATGTATTAGCGGTTGTAGTAATGGTATTAGTAACCACTATGTTAATATCTGGGATAAAATCATTTGTTAATAGTGGTAATAGTTTTAATTATACTCTAAGTGATGTTTTTGATGGAGATGTTGTTCCTGTCATGAGAGAAAACAATGAAGCCATTGTAAGACCTTATGTATCAAATAATGTTAAAGTTGGAAAATATTTTTATGATTATGAAGCTGATAAAACAAAACAAAAAGAGTCATTAATATTATATGAGAATACTTATTTACAAAATACAGGTGTTGATTATATAAGTGATGAATTATTTGATGTAGTCTCTATATTAGATGGTGAGGTAATAGGTATAGAAGAAAATGATATTTACGGGAATGTATTAACAATAAAACATAATGACAATTTAATAACTACTTATAGTAATATTGATGGAATATTGGTAAATGTAGGATATAAAGTTAGTCAAGGAGAGATAATTGCTAA
>JAQXHG010000028.1 GCA_029007115.1 bacterium
TTAAATTCCTTTGAAAGAGAAGGAAGTTTAAAAATAAATTGGAAAGCAAAAACAACTAGTATAACATTAGATAATCAAGGAGGTAGTGCAGAATCAATAGACATTGTAGCGACATATGATAGTGATATGCCAACAATAACAACATTGCCAAAAAGAGTAGGATATAAATTTGAAGGATATTATTATGGAACTAATGGAAGTGGAACAATATATTATAATGCAGATGGAACAAGTGCAAATAAATGGAATATAGATAGCGAAAGTGCTACATTATATGCAAAATGGAAAGACATAACAGAAAAGCCAATTAAAGTAGATAGCACAACATATAGTTGTCCTGTTAATTATACATGCTCAAATGGAATATGTAATAAAGATAGTAAATGTATAGGAACTGTAACAGGTACAATATCTATCGTGTATTATTGTGAACATGATAATACTTATCAAAATAGTGAAACATGTATTGATAAAAACAATTATACTTGCCCTAGTGGTTCACAATTTAATAATGCTGATAAAAACTGTTACAAATATAGTCAAGATTATTGTGATTCTGGTTGGTCAAAAATACAAAATGGAGTCTGCAGATTCCATTGTGGAAGATTTTTTGCTGAAAAATCTGCGGAATGTTTTGGTAAAGCAAAGTGTGGTAGTTCATATTCTTGTGTATCAACTTTGGGGCAAAAAGGAGTTCCATTAGGTGGAAGTAGTTGTATTACAGAAAGCTATTTATACAATTGTTACATAGCAGCATCTCCAAAAAAATATGATGGTGTTTTGAATTATTATTGTGATGTAAAAGATACTTATACGACTAGTCAACCAAGTATTTGTTCTAATACGGATACGAAAGATGTAATAGCTAACCCTAGCGTTATATATGTATGTCCTACAGGATATAGTACAACAGATTCTCCTATTATTGAGACTAGTGTATGTATAAAGGAGGAATAGCATTATGAAAAAAATAACAATTATTATATTTTCTATATTTCTATTAGTTGGATGTAATAGTAAAAAAGAAGAAGTACCAGAAAATAATAATGCAATAAATGATATTAAAATAAATAATAAAGTAGAAAATATAACCCCTAAAGGAATAACCGTAGAAGTAAAAGAGTTTTATTATAAAGATGGATATTCTACTGTTAATTTAAGTATTACTAATAATAATGATTATTCAGTATATATTGATAGTTATATAGTATATGTTTATGATAAAGAGGATAATTTACTTGGAATATTTAATCCTAAATTTGATTCTACTATTAATAAAGGTGACACAGCAAATCAGATGTTTAGTACAAATATTGATTTTACAAATTCTGATAGAATAAAGTATGAATTTAACAATATAGAAAAAATAGATTAGATAGTAAAACAGAGATTGCTTAATCTCTGTTTTATAATAATTTACTATTAGTTTTTTTAAAAATATATTGACATACAAATGTTTGTAATATATACTAACAATAGTCTAATAAATTAAAAATTATTTTGTTTTTGAATAATTAATTTAATTTAGAAAATGATAATAATGAGGTAATTTATGAATGATAAAATTATAGTTAAAAATGCAAGAGAAAATAATTTAAAAGGAATAAATATAGAACTTCCAAAAAATAAATTAATTGTTATGACTGGTGTATCTGGTAGTGGTAAGTCTAGTCTTGCTTTTGATACAATATTTGCAGAAGGACAAAGACGTTATGTTGAGAGTTTAAGCGCTTATGCAAGACAATTTTTAGGTAATATGAATAAACCAGAAGTTGATAGCATAGAAGGACTTAGTCCAAGTATATCAATTGATCAAAAATCTACTAATAAAAACCCTCGTAGTACAGTTGGAACTATTACTGAAATATATGATTATTTAAGACTTTTATATGCCCGTATAGGCATTCCTTATTGTAGTAATCATAATATACCAGTAAGTGAACAGAGTATTGAAGAAATGACTAACAAGGTATTAGAACATGATGATGGAACAAAAATAGAAATTATGGCTCCGGTTGTTCATGGTGAAAAAGGTACACATAAAGAATTAATAGATGAACTTAGAAAAGATGGATTTATAAGAGCATATATTGATAATGAACTAATTGATTTGAATGATGATATAAATCTTGAAAAAAATAAAAAACATAATATTAATGTAATAATAGATAGACTTATTATAAAAGATGATGCCAGAGGAAGAATTTTTGAAAGTATTGAAACATCAACTAAAATGGCAAATGGAAAAGTAGTAATTAATATTATAGGTGATAAGGAACTTGTATTTAGTGAAAATTATGCATGTCCACTATGTGATTTTAGTTTGCCTGAATTAGAACCAAGATTATTTTCATTTAATAGTCCATATGGAGCATGTCCATTGTGTAAAGGTCTTGGTGTTAATATGCATATAGATGAAGATATATTAATACCTGATAAAAATAAATCTATTATGGATGGTGCAATTGCTTCTTTTCAAAGTGGAGAAACTTTAAATATTGCATATAAAAAACTTAGTTTAGTTGCAGAACATTATAATATTGATTTATATAAGCCAGTTAAGGATTTAACTAGAAAAGAGTTAGATATTATACTTTATAAGTCACCGGATAAGATAGATTTAACTCTTACTACAAGAAGTGGAAGTACTCTTAAGAGTTATGATTATTTTGAAGGAATAATTACTAATTTAGAAAGAAGATATATTGAGACAACTTCTTCTTCTATTCGCGAGTGGATTGAAAAATATATGACTGAATTACCATGCTCTAAGTGTAATGGAGCAAGACTTAAAGATGAAGCATTAAGTGTAAGAGTTGGTAATAAAAATATATATGAAATTAGTGAACTTAGTATAAAAGAATTAATAGATTTTTTTGATAAATTAAAACTTAATAAAGAACAAGCAGAAATATCATTTTTAATAGTTAAAGAAATTAAAGAAAGATTAAACTTTTTAAAGAATGTTGGTCTTGAGTATTTGACATTATCAAGAAATGCATCTACACTTTCAGGAGGAGAAGCGCAAAGAATTAGGCTTGCAACTCAAATTGGAAGTAGATTGTCTGGTATACTTTATGTTCTTGATGAACCATCTATTGGTCTTCATCAAAGAGATAATTCTAAGTTAATTGCATCTTTAAAAGAAATGAGAGATTTAGGTAATACCTTAATAGTAGTAGAACATGATACTGAAACTATGCTAGAAGCTGATTATATAGTTGACATAGGCCCAAAAGCTGGGAATGATGGCGGAAATTTAATATTTGCGGGAACTCCAGAAGAAATACTTAAATGTGATGAATCAATTACTGGAAGATATTTAAGTGGAAAAGAAAAAATAGAGATACCGAAAATTAGACGAAAAGGAAATGGTAAGATTATTAAAATTAGTGGCTGTAAAGAAAATAATCTTAAAAATATTAATGTAGAATTTCCTCTTGGAAAATTTATTTGTGTAACAGGTGTATCTGGTAGTGGAAAATCAACATTAGTAAACGAAATACTTGGAAAAGTATTGATGAATAAAATATATCATTCAAAAGATAAACCGGGTAAATATAAGTCAATTAAAGGTTTAGAATATATTGATAAAGTTGTAAATATAACACAAGATCCAATTGGTAGAACTCCAAGAAGTAATCCTGCTACATATGTAGGCGTGTTTGATAGTATAAGAGAAGTATTTGCTGAAACTCGTGAAGCTAAAATACATGGTTATGATAAAGGAAGATTTTCCTTTAATGTTAAAGGTGGTAGATGTGAAGCATGTTGGGGAGATGGTGTTAAAAAAATAGAGATGCATTTCCTACCAGATGTGTATGTACCATGTGATGTATGTAACGCTACTAGATATAATAAAGAAACTCTAAAGATTAAATTTAAAGGATTAAATATTTCTGAAGTACTTGATTTAAGAGTAAGTGAGGCACTAGAAGTATTTGAAAATATACCAAAAGTGTATAAAGCACTAAAAGTTATGAGTGAAGTTGGTCTAGATTATGTTAAATTAGGTCAACCAGCAACAACACTATCAGGAGGTGAAGCATCAAGAGTGAAATTAGCTCGTGAGCTTCAAAAGAAACCTACTGGTAAAAGCGTATTTATATTAGATGAACCATCTACTGGTCTTCATCAAGATGATATAAAAAAACTTTTATCTATATTAAATAGAATAGTTGATAATGGAGATACAGTTATTGTTATTGAACATAATTTGGATATAATTGCAGTTGCTGATCATATAATTGATCTTGGCCCTGAAGGAGGAAGTGGTGGTGGAGAGATAATTGCATCTGGAACACCTGAGGAAGTAGCTAAAAATACTAAGTCATACACAGGAGAGTATTTAGCAAAATATATATTTAAGTAGATATAGAAAAATAAATCTATATCTTTTATTTTAAATAGTTATTTTGTATAATTATTATGGGTGAAAAGAAAAATGAATATAAAACAAATAATTAATAATTTATCAGTTGGTGCAACTAAACTTCTTATTGATATACTAATAGCAATAATAGTATTAGTAGTAGGATTTAGAATAATTAAATGGCTTGAAAATAAAATGAAAAAAGAAAATAGACTATCAAAATTAGATCCTAATGCTAAAGGATTCGTTGTTAGTTTTATTGTAGTAACTTTAAAAATATTATTAATAATAATGGTACTTATGATAGTTGGAGTGCCTATGGCATCACTTGTAACTATTATTGGTTCTTGTGCAGTAGCCATTGGTCTTGCTCTTCAAGGAGGATTATCTAATATTGCTGGTGGACTTATGATACTTTTGTTTAAGCCATTTGTAGTAGGGGATTATATATTAGTAGATTCATTAGAAGGTAGAGTAAAATCAATTACAATGTTTTATACTACAATAGTCTCAGTAGATAATAAAACAATACAATTACCTAATGGAAATTTATCAAATTCTAATATAGTTAATTTTACTCATTGTAAGACAAGAAGAGTAGATTTGAAAATTTCTGTTTCTTATAATAGTGATATTTCTAAAGTAAAGAAAATTATTAATGATGTTATAGACGGGCATCAATATGTATTGAAGGATGAAAGTGTAGTAGTGAGATTATTAGAGCATTCTGATAATGCTTTGGTTTTTGCAGTAAGAGTATGGTGTAATAGAGAAGACTATTGGGATTTATATTTTGATTTAATGGAAGAAATAAAAGAGGCTCTTGATAAAAATAAAATAGAAATACCATATCAACAAGTAGATGTTCATATGAAAAAATAGTGTTTTAAACACTATTTTAAATTGAAATTAAATAATAAATATGATATCATATTTATGTATAGTATGGAGGCTTTATTATGAAAACACAAATAGCTAATAATATTAAAATAAAAATATATGAATTATTGAAAAAATATTATGAAGAATATATAAATAATAGAAATGAAAACCTTAAAAATGAATATAACTCTATTAAAACTATATATAATAAATTAAACGGGATGAATTATGATGAGATTGTAGAATTTATTTCTAATAATAAAGTTCCAAAACAAGTAATGCAAATATATGAAGAAACTATAAAAATAGCCAAGAAAAAAGAAGAAAGTGTTAAAGAATCTGACAAACTTACAGAAAAAAAAGATAAAGATAAAGAATTTGTAAGTAAAATGAGAAAAGAATTATATTTGCAAACATATAACCTATATAATGAAGCCAAACTAAATAAGTCATTAGCAAAGCAATACAAATATTTAAAACAAATATATGAAGAATTATTAACTAAGAAAAGTGCTTTAGAAATATCAAAAATGTTTAGGAAATTGAGATTAGAATATTCAGAAAAACAAGATTATGAAAAAGAAGCTATTAAACAATCACTTGAAACATTTGAAGTGGTAACTAATGATGTATTGGGTAATATTAAAGATAGAAATACTGAAATAAAAGATGATAAAGATATTACACAAATTGAAACTGAAGAAAAGCCTTTATCAACTTCACCTGATGAAAATGAAATTAAAGTTAATTTAGAAGATGATAAGGTAGAAACAGAAGATTATTTTAAAGAAATGTCTTTAATAGTATATAGTGATGATGAAATTAAAAGAATTGATGATATAAATAGTAAAGTAGTAGGATTACAAGAAAGGTTATTGAATTCTAATAATAGTGAAAATGAAATTAAAATTAGAAAAGAGATATCTCAATTATGTCAAGAAAGAGAAAATATTGTTTCAAAATATTTAGGTGTACCTGGAATAGTTAGCGTTAAACAATTAGAAAGTCTAGAGTTTGAATATGCCAGAGCAAGTAATAAAAAAGATAAGTCATATACATTAACGCAAGAAGAATATTCTAGTGAGTTAAGAGATACTATTGAAAAATTATCTGACTTAAAGTTTTTTGGAGCTGATAGTATATTTGTATCTGGAAATAATGAATCTGAAAGAAAACAAAATTATGAAAAGTTATTTGCTGAGACCAATAAAAAATATGGTAATTTAGTTTCTTGTGTTTATCAAAACTCTAATCCAATAATTGCAAATGTATCAACTTCTTCTGATGCTGCTATTAAGAGTGATAATTTAATTTCATATTTAGAACTATATAATTTAAGAAATGGGTATGGCGAATTTAAGAGAAAATCAGGGACATTAAAAATAGGAAACGAAGTTATTACTGCAAGTGTTTATGAAGAAAAGACTAAAATGATAAAAGACTTAATTAATCAATTAGTTACAAATTCATCAAATAAAGTTAAAGATATGGGTGGAAGTGTAGTAGTAGATGATGTAAGTAGAAATAAAGATATGGTAAAACAAGACATGTTGATTAAGATGAATGAAATGTATGAAAATATATTGGTTCAAAAACAGGTTTTAAGTCAAAATTTGAGTCAAGGCTTAAGCCAAGAACATGGAATGAGTTATGAACTTAGATAAAATAATAAAAAGACAAACATTATCTCTTATGGTTATAGTAATAACATTAATAATATTTATAAGTAGTGTTATGTATATATTATTTTTTGAAATCGATAATTATAGTGAAAGTAAGAATGATTTTGAGATAGAGTTTTGTACAAATAAAAGTTGTGAAAATAAATTTTATAACTATAATAATTTAATTGGTACAAAAAGAATTAATGATAAAATAGTATTAAGAAAAATAAATAACTATGATAATAGATTATATGCTATATTAGAAGAACCATATGTATTTACAATTAAAAATAATGTTAAAGATTCAACTATTGGCATATCTGTTAATTTAAGAGATGATTATTTAAAAGATAATATATATAAAAAATATTTAAATAATGTTTACATAGCAATATGTGAGAAAAATAAAGAATTATTAATTACTAGATATGAGGATATTAATGGTTATTTGCTTAATGATATAAATATTAATAATAATGAAGAGAAAACATATTATATTTGGTTATGGACTGAAGGTAGTAAATATTCTGCTGACCAATATTTTGTTGCTAGTGTTGAAGTAAGTAATGCAAATTAGAAAATAAATTATTTATATAATAAACAATTTTAAGAAATTTATCTCTTAAAATTGTTTTTTTATTATAGTATTTAATATTGATTAGTTATAGTGAAACTTTATGTAATTTTGATTAATTCTTGATTTAATCTATATGTTTTGATAAAATCTATTTTATGGAAAGAGATAAGATTAAAAATTTTTGTATAATAGCGCATATAGATCATGGTAAGAGTACATTAGCTGATAGAATACTTGATATTTGTGGTGCAATAACTGAACGAGAAAGAAAAGAACAAATACTTGATTCTATGGATCTTGAGCGTGAGCGTGGTATTACTATTAAATTAAATGCAGTTGAACTTGAATATAAAGGCTATATGCTTCATTTAATAGATACTCCAGGGCATGTTGACTTTAGTTATGAAGTTAGCCGTAGTTTAGCAGCTTGTGAGGGAGCTATACTAGTAGTAGATGCTACTCAAGGTATAGAAGCTCAAACTCTTGCTAATTTATATCTTGCGCTTGATGCTAACTTAAAAATAATTCCAGTTATAAATAAAATAGATTTGCCAAATGCTGATCCTGAAAAAGTAACTCAAGAATTAATTGATAATATAGGATTTGATAGAGAAGAAATAATATTATGTTCTGGTAAGACTGGAGAAGGTGTTGATAAATTACTAGATGCGGTTATTGAAAGAGTACCTAGCCCTAAAAGCAATAGTAATAAATTAAGAGCACTAATATTTGATAGTTATTTTGACTCATATAAGGGAGTAATAATATTAGTTAGAATAGTGGATGGTTGTGTTAAGATTGGTGATAAGATCAGATTTATAAATAGTGATGCTGTATATGAAGTCTTAGAACTTGGAAAACATACACCAAAAGAAAAGAAGATGAATATGTTATCATCTGGAGAAGTTGGATTTATTAGCGCATCTATTAAGAGCATTACTGAAGTAGAAGTTGGGGATACCATTTGTATAGATGGTGATAAAGTTGAAGCATTACCAGGCTATAAACCTATGAAACCAATGGTATTTTCAGGAATTTATCCAGTTGATAGTTCTAAATATAATTTATTAAAAGAAGCGTTGTTAAAACTTAAATTAAGTGATGCATCTTTAGTATTTGAACCAGAAACATCCGTTGCATTAGGTTTTGGATTTAGATGTGGTTTTTTAGGACTTCTACACATGGATATTATTGAGGAGAGAATTGAAAGAGAATTTAAAATAGATTTAATTGCAACATCTCCTTCTGTTGTTTACGAAGTAACTTTAACTGATCATTCTACCGTAATGATTGATAGCCCAGTTAAAATGCCTGATAAGCAAAAAATATTAGATATTAAAGAACCATATATCAGAACTAACATCTTTGTGCCTAGCGAATATATAGGTCCAATAATGGAATTATGTCAAGATAAACGTGGTAATTATATTTCTATGGAATATTTAGACCCTACACGTGTTAATATTCATTATGAAATTCCACTATCGGAAATTGTATACGATTTTTTTGATAAGTTAAAATCTACAACTAAAGGTTATGCATCTTTCGATTATGAATTGATTGGGTATAAAAGTAGTAATTTAGTTAAAATGGATATTTTACTTAATGGTGAAGTTGTAGATGCTTTAAGTATAATTGTACATAAAGATTTTGCTTATAAACGTGGTAGAGGTGTTGTTGAACAGTTGCGTAAACTAATTCCACGCCAACAATTTGAAGTTCCAATTCAAGCTTGTCTTGGAAATAAAGCAATTGCTCGTGAGACTGTTAAAGCAGTACGTAAGGATGTTTTAGCAAAGTGTTATGGTGGAGATGTTTCTCGTAAAAGAAAACTACTTGAAAAACAAAAAGAAGGTAAGAAAAGAATGAAAATGGTAGGTAGTGTTGAGATACCTCAAGAAGCTTTCTTAGCTGTTTTAAGTATGGAGGATGAAAAATGACAATAGGAGAATTAACAAAAATTGCTAATGAATATTTAGAAGAAACTATTTCTCTTGAAGCTTTAGCAACTCGCCATGGTATTTCAAAAACAACTTTAATTAGATATTTTAATGGTGAACAATTAATTACTTTACCAACTAATTTACAAGAAAAAGTATATGTAAAAAAGAGAAAAAACTGGATAGATGGAAAGTCTA
>JAQXHG010000029.1 GCA_029007115.1 bacterium
TATAAAGACCCGTTTACGGGTAAGTAAGAGTGACAAAGGCGATTGGCATACTAAAAAGGCCACAAATGTGGCCAGCCAGTACTAAGCCTTATAGGCTTCAGAGAAAAACCACGCCTTTAGACGTGGATTTTTATTTATTAATTGTTAATTTCATTAAATATTGACCTTGTGTTAATATAGTTGTTCTATCTATTTCAGGATCTATTTCAATTTTATAATTATCTTTTTCAAGATTAGATTTATAATCATAATTAGATATAATGATGTCATCATATACAATTGGAGATAATATACTAGTAACAGACATAATACTTTCATATATATCTTCATAGTTATTTACTTGATTAGAACAATATATATAATAACCATTATTATCAGTTTGTATATCTAATGTAATCGTATTTTTATAATAATTATATGAATTAGTTTTATTTAATACTTCTGAAATATCTTCAATATCATTTACTGTAATATATTTAACTTCAATATTTGTTAAGTTTAAGTCTTTTACATTTTGCAATAAATTTGCGTTAATATTTATAACTAAATACATTATATTATTTCTTCTTGATAAGTTAGCACCATGTGTAGTACTAATATTATATAAATCATTATATTTAATTTTTTTAAATAATTCATTTTCTTTGTTTGAATTTAATACACTTATTGCATCTAATATAAGTGATCCAATATATTCACCATTCACATTATCACTATATGCATATTGTAACTCTAATAATTTCATGTTTTTTGTTTCGTTTAAAATTAATTTATATTCATATTTTTCTTTTTCTTTTATATATGTTATTTTAATCATACTATTGCTATATTTAGCTTTAATAATATTTTCATTATTTTTAACTGAACTTAAATTATTAAATGCATCTATTATAGGAGTTAATTCTTTTTTGATTCTACCTTTATCACCATACCCCTTATTATATAGTGAATAGCCAAAAATACTTAATCCTAAAAATAGTAAAAATAATATCAAATAAATAATAAGTCGTGCATTAGTATTACCCTTATCCATATCTTTTCACCTATTATAAATTATATAAAAAATTATATAAAAAGTAAATATAAAAGTCTAAGAATTACTTCTTAGACTACATATAGAAATATATTATTTTGTTATATAAGTTATATGGCTCTCATATTATCTTTGTTTTTGTATGGATCTTTTTTATCTATTTTATCAGTAAATAGTATTCCGTTTAAATGATCTATTTCATGTTGGAAAGCTACTGCAATTTCCTCTCTAACTCTTTTTATTATTTTATTACCAAATTCATCATAATATTCAACAGTAATTCTTGCATATCTAGGAACTATTCCATCAACATATCTATTTACACTAAGGCATCCTTCTCCTTCTTCAACATAGATAAGTTCTTCAGAATTAGAAACAATTTTTGGATTAATTACTTTATATTCTTCAAATGTTCCATCTTCATTTTTATATGAAATAACAAAGTATCTTTTAAGTACACCTAATTGAACAGCAGCAAGGCCCATACCTGCTCGTAAATTGTTTTTAGCGGCATATTCTTCATCTTGAGTCATTCTTAAATACATTATCATATTATTAATATTTAAAATATCTTTTTCATCCATAGGAAAAGTTACTTCACTGCTTTTCTTGTGAAGTAAAGATGATTTTTTTTCATCTAATATATCACATTGATTAATCATAACTTTTTTCTCCTTCATAGAATATTTTAGCAAAATATCTTAATTATTTCAATTTATGTTGAAAAAAAAGTCAAATAATTATATAATTATGGTAATAATTAGGAGCTAAAATATGAATACAGAAAAGATTAATGTTGTCTTTGCATATATTGGTATTGTTTTGATAGTTGTCTTATTGTCGGGAATGACATATGCTTTTTTAAATAATGGTGAAATAACAGAAGAGGAAGAAAATAAATTAAATGATAATATTATAGTAGAGTATATTGATACTAGTAATGTTTCAATGGTTAATTTTAAGCCAGGGGAAGAAATTATTAAAACATTTAGTGTTATAAATAATGGAGATAATATAGAATACTATGATATTAATTTAGAAAATGTTGCTAATAATTTTAATGATTTAAATGATTTAATATATTCATTAGAATCTGATGATGGTGCGTATGTATATTTAAATAAAGCACCTATTTCAAGTGTTAGTATAGCATCAAATATTAAAATTGCTCCACAAGAGAAACATATGTATACTTTTAAAATTATGTTTAAAGAGTTAGATATTGATCAAAGTATTAATCTTAATAAAACATTTTCATCAAATATTAAAGTTGTAAGTACTAAAAATATTATTTCATATGATAAAGGATCTATTGGATATGAAATAGTTAATAATACTATATCTGTATTTAAAAATAATGATGAAAATATTTATGAAGACGGGGTATATTATACAAATAATAGTATTAATGGAAAAACTGTTTACTTTTATAGAGGTAGTAGTAATTTAAATAATAATGTTATATTTGGTAATAATTGTTATAAAATTATTAGGACTACTGAAGATGGTGGAATAAGAATTATTTATAATGGGAAAGTTAAAGAAGGAAAATGCAGTAGTGATGAAAATGTTTTAGAAGAATTAAATGAATTTAATTTACGCTCTAATTTTAATGCATATGTAGGATATATGTATGGTAATGCTAGCAGTAATAATTATGAAAGTGAGCATAGAAATATAAATTCAAGTGCAATTAAGATTGTACTTGATAGTTGGTATACTTCTAATATAGCTGATTTTAATGATTTTATTTCTCAAAATACTATTTATTGTAATAATAGAAATTTGGGTTCATTCACATTAAATAATGTTTTATATGATAAAATTGGATATGGAAATAATAATACTGGATATGAACTTATGAGTAATTATTTAAATAATGAAGTTAGTTATAATTGCCCAAATTTAAATGATAGGTTTTCTGTTAATAGTGAATTTGGTAATGATATTTTAACTAATTCAGTTGGATTAATTACATTAGAGGAATTATTTTATGCCGGATATTCATTTGAAAAAAATAATATAGATAATTATTTATATTCACTCATCCCTTATTGGACTATGTCAAGTGCATATTTTAGTTCAAATAATGCATATAATTTTATAGTTAATAAAGATAGAGTATCTGTACTTGAAGTAAATAAAAAAATAGGAGTAAGACCTGTTATAACACTAAATAAAGATACTATTATACTAAAAGGTGATGGTAGTTTAGATAATCCATATATATTATTTAGGAGGATATTATGAATATATTAGATGTATTAATTATTATATTTATATTTTTAGGAGCATTTGCTGGGCTTAGAAGAGGTTTAATTAAACAAACAGTTTTATTAGTTGGTCTTGTTTTAACTCTTGTAATTTCATTTTATTTAAGAGTGCCAATCGCAACATTCTTTTACAAAAATTTACCTTTCTTTAATTTTACAGGTATATTTAAAGGAATGAGTGTACTTAATATATTAGTTTATGAATTAATAGCATTTTTAATAGTGTTTTCTGTATTATATTTAGCTCTTAGAATCATACTAAAAATAACAGGTATAATAGAAAAAATATTAAAAATGACTATAATACTTGGATTTTTTTCAAAAATAGGTGGTGCGATAGTTGGAATAATTGAAAGTTATGTTGTTATATTTATATTACTTTTCATCTTCCATCAACCATTTATTAATATAAGTGGAATGGAAGAAAGTAAATTAGCAGATCCAATATTAAATAGTACACCAATAATGAGTGATGTTATTGAAGATACTAGACTTGCAATTAACGAAATATATGAACTTGCTAAAAACTATGAAGATGAAGATGCAAAGAAGTTTAATGAAGATGCGATTAAATTATTTTTAAAGTATAATATTGTGACACAAGAAAATATAAATTTATTAAAAGAGAAAGGAAAAATTTAATGATATATTTAGAAAAAGAAAATTTGGATGATTTAGTTAAGGAAGGAAAGTGTTTAGTTGATTTTTATGCTGAGTGGTGTGGTCCATGTAAAATGCTTTCACCAATTCTTGAAGAATTAGAAAATGATATTAAAATTATTAAAGTTGATGTTGATAAATTACCTAAATTAGCAGAACAATTTAGAGTTATGAGTATTCCTACATTAGTATTTTTCAATGATGGAAAAGTAAAAAATGAAATTGTAGGATTTAGAGATAAAACTGAATTAGAAGATATCATCAATAAATTATAAAGTTAAGCTGATAGAAATATCAGTTTTAATTTACTTTTAATACTTATTATGTTATCATTAAATGCGAAAAAGGAAGGTGAATACTAGGCTGTTTTCCTAGTAGTTTTATGAATTATAAAGATATAAATACTTATGATTATGATTTAAATGAATCTTTAATTGCTCAAAGTCCAATTAAAGATAGAGATCATTCTAAATTATTAATTGTCGATAAAGATAATGGTAATTATATTGATGATGTATTTTATAATATTATTAATTATTTAAAAAAGGGTGACATATTAGTTTTAAATAATACTAAAGTATTACCTAGTAGAATTATTGGAAATAAGATTGATACGAATGCTAAAATTGAAGTATTGTTATTAAAAGAATTAGAAAGTGACTTATGGGAATGTTTGGTTAGACCACAAAAAAGAGTACATATTGGAACTAAAATTAAATTTGAAGATGATTTTATATGTGAAGTGGTTAAAGTTTTAGAAAATGGTATTACTCATGTTAAATTTAAATATTCCGGTATATTTTTAGAACATTTAAATAGTGTAGGTGTAATGCCGTTACCACCTTATATTCATGAGACACTAAAAGATAATGATAGATATAATACTGTATATGCTAAAATAACTGGTAGTAGTGCTGCGCCTACTGCAGGATTACATTTTACTAATGAATTATTAAGTAAGTTAAAAAGAAAGGGTATAGAAATATTGTATGTTACTTTAAATGTTGGATTGGGTACATTTAGACCTGTAAGTGAAGATGATATTACTAAACATAATATGCATAGTGAATACTATGAAATTTCACAGGACGTTGCTAATAAATTAAATATTGCAAAGAAAGAAAATAGAAGAATTATTTGCGTTGGAACAACTTCTCTTAGAACTTTAGAAGCAAATATATCAAAATATAAAGAGTTTAAAAGTACATGTGAAGAGACAAATATATTTATATATCCTCCATATAAGTTTAAATCAGCAGATGCATTAATAACTAATTTTCATTTACCAAAAAGTACACTTGTAATGTTAGTTAGTGCATTTAGTAGTGTTGATATAATTAAAAAAGCTTATTATCATGCACAAGATGAAAAATATAAATTCTTTTCATTTGGGGATGCAATGTTTTTAACAAATATAGGGAGTAAATAATATGGATTTAAAATTTAAGTTAATAAAAAAATGTTCATGTGGTGGTAGACTTGGTGAATTTGAAACAAAATGGGGAAAGCATAAAACACCAATGTTTATGCCTGTTGGGACTCAAGCTACAGTAAAAACACTAAGTCCTGAAGAATTAATTGATGTAAAAGCTGATGTGATATTATCTAATACATATCATTTATGGTTAAGACCTGGAGAAGATGTTGTTGATAATGCAGGTGGACTTCATAATTTTATGAATTATAAAAATGGACCAATACTTACAGATTGTGGTGGTTTTCAAGTATTTAGTTTAGCAAAACCAAAAGATATTAGTGAAGAGGGGGTTAAGTTTAAAAGCCATATTGATGGAAAAAATTTATTTTTAACACCTGAAAAAAGTATTGAAATTCAAAATAAACTTGGAAGTGATATCATAATGAGTTTTGATGAGTGTCCACCATATCCTGTTACTCATGAATATATGAAAAACAGTATAGAAAGAACTCTTAGATGGGCAAAAAGAAGTTTAGATGCAAATAAAAAAAGAGATGTTCAAGCACAATTTGGTATAGTTCAGGGAGGAGAATTTCCAGATTTAAGAAAATATTCAGCGCTTGAGACTGTTAAGATGAATTTTGATGGTTATAGTATTGGAGGAGTTAGTGTTGGTGAAGATCCAGATACTAAACTTAAAATGATAGAGTATACTACACCATATTTACCAGAAGATAAAATTAGATATTTAATGGGTGTTGGAGAACCAGTTGATTTAATAGATGGTGTTATTCGTGGAATTGATATATTTGATTGTGTTCTTCCTACTAGACTAGCAAGACACGGAAATGCACTTACTCATGATGGAAGATGTAATTTAAGAAATGCCAAATACATTAATGATTTATCTGCTATTGAAGAAGGGTGCGATTGTTATGCGTGTAAAAATTATACAAAATCATATATTCGTCATTTGATAGTAGCTGATGAATCATTTGGACAAAGATTAATATCAATACATAATATAAGATTCTTAACTCATTTAATGGAAGAAATAAGAGAACATATCGAAAAAGATGATTTACTTGAATTTAGAGAAGAGTTTTACAATAGATATACAAAGAAAAAATAAATTTATCAGTAAAAGAAACAGAATGTATAGATAGTATTAAAAAAGAAATTAATAGTAATCGAGTTTATAGATATACAAATATAAATTTAAATACACTTTTAAATTATATAAAAAATGCAAGACTTGTTATTACTAATGATACAGGACCATATCATTTTGCAAGAGCATTTGATATTAAAAGGATTGTATTATTCGGTATAAGTCCCAAGAGTTATTTGATAAATCAAAAAGAAATTAATAGTATTGAAATGTCTGGAAATAGTAATTGTTCTAAAAATTGTCCAATAAAAAATTAGACAATGATTGGGTTAAAACGTACAAAATGTTTGGAAATAATTACAATTGTATAAATACAATAAGATACAAAGAAATATTTAAAAATGTAATTAAATTATTAAAGGAGGAAGAAAATTAAATGAATAAAAATGAAAAATTAATATCTTTACTACCATTACAAACAGAAAGATTAACTATTAGACCGACATCTACTTTAGATATAGATATGATTTTAAAAATGGATAAACAAGAAATTACACAAATGTATTTAGGTGGAATAAAAAATAAAACAAAAGAGGATAGAATTAAATTCTTAGAAAAAAAAGCAAGTAAATTTGAAGAAGGGATTGCGGGTTCATTAACTGTTTGCTTAACAGATGGCACTCCGATTGGATTTGCTGAACTAAGTATTGATGAAAACAATAATAATGCAGAAATATCATATATATTTGATTATGATTATTGTAACAAGGGTTATTGTACTGAAGCAGGGAAAAAATTAATTGAAGTTGGATTTAAAGAACTTAAATTAAATAAAATATTTGCTGATACAATTGAAGGAAATGATAGTTCAAAAAGAGTTTTAGAAAAATTAGGTTTTATAAAAGAAGGTACTAGAAGAGAAGCAGCTTTTGTTAATACTTTAAATGAATATAGAGCTTTTTTAGATTACGGATTATTAATTTCCGAATATAAATAAATAATTATTTAACATATTCAAATTATAAAGAAAAAAACTAAAAATTCATGAGTTAGGTAGAAGATGATATGAATTATAAGAATAAAGAATAAGCAAAATTAATTGCCAAATTTTCATTAGAAATACAAAAAGGAGATATAGAAGAGAAACACTATTGCAAATTAATAATTATCTCCAATTGATTTTATATAGTAAATATGTTATAATATCCTCACTTTTGTGGGGGGAGAATATTATGGGAGAATTTTATTTGGTATCATTAAATCATAATGATAATTTAGATAAATCAAAATTAAAAAATATACTATATAAAGGAATATATTATGATATACCTTTTGCCTTCGAAGAAAGTAAGGCATATGAATTATATGAAGATGTAGAAGTGATGGCTTATAAAAGTACATTTGGTTTAAAAGATGTTTTAACCTCAGAGGTTATAATTAAAGCTGTTGATGGAAATATAGATGCTCTTTCGTATAGTGAATGTAGAAGGGCAACTAGTGACGATATAATTAGAATTACTAATCAGTATAAAAAAATGACAGAAGAAGATAAATTGAGATATAGAAATAAATTAATTTCTATTAAAAATAAAAGTATTGCATTATATAATGAAAAAGAAGAATTAAGAAAAAAGATTATTATTGATGAAATGTATGCAAGAGAATACTTAAATACACTATTAAATACAGAAAATTTAAATTAGTCTAAAATATATTAAAAATAGATGAATTACATCTATTTTTTTGTAACTCCAATAATACCACCAGTAATACTACTTAATATTAGTGATAAATAATATATTAAACTAGAAAATTCTAATTTAGAAATAATAAGGCTTAATAGACAAAAAGTGATAATTAATATAGTTGATATTAAAAAACCATTTAAATAACCTTTTTTGCCCTCTAAACTTGATATTTTAAAACCTGCTATAAAAAATAATATAAGTATAACTATATAATTAATTATATTAATAGTTTTATAACTAAATAATTCAAAATAATATAATATTGATATAAGAAATAAATAGATAATAAAAATAATACCAAATAATGCTAAAGATTTTAAATAATTATTGAATTTATTCATATTTTCACCTAATTAATTATATTTATGTTTAAAATTTTTATGATTAAACAAAATAATAATGGTGAAATAGTATGAATTATTTTAGTATAATATTAAGAACAATTTTTTTCTATATTTTTACTATAATTATATTTAGAATAATGGGTAAAAAAGAAATAGGACAATTATCAATACAAAATTTAGTAGTAAGTTTATTAATAGCTGAGTTAGCTGTTTTATCAATAGAAAACTATGAAAAATCTATATGGTTTGCAATTATTCCTATAGTTATTGTATTAGTATTAGAAATACTTATTGATCATGTATCTTTAAAATCAGATAAATTTAGAAAACTAATAGATGGAAAACCATCACTAATAATTAATAATGGTAAAATTAATTATAAAGAGATGAAAAAGCAAAAATATACTTTGGACTATTTGCTTTTAGAACTTAGAAATAGCGGTATTAGAGATATTAGAGATGTGGAATATGCAATATTAGAAAATAATGGTAGTTTAAATATTTTTGAATATGAATTTTTAAAAAGAAATACTTTTAATCCTCTTCCACTAGTTTTAGATGGAAAGATTCAATATGAAACTTTAAAATATATTAATAAATCATTTAAATGGTTAATTACATACTTAAGTGATAATAATATAGAACTTGAGGATATTTTTTATGCATTTTATAAAAATGATAAAGTATATGTAATTAAAATGAATGAATTAGAAATGTAATATCTTTTTAATTTCTCTATAATATTGATATGTTGCGATTATTAAATTAATAATTATTGATAATATTAAAGAATACATACCGATTTTTAATAATGATAATAATACTATTGTTATTAGTTTTAAACTTGAATTTATAATAGTAATTTTAAATGCTCTTTTAGTTGCACTTAATGCTTGCATAGCATTAATTAAAGGGTACTCTATATAAAATAATAGTGTAAATGGTGATAGGAGTCTTATATAATCAATTCCTTCATTTGTGTTATATAATAATTTTAGAAAGAAACTAGGAAATATGGTTATTATGATAGTAGATATTCCTCCTATAAAGCAAGATATTAATATTATTTGTTTTATTCTTTTCTTGCATAGTTCATAATTATGCAAGCTATATTGTTTAGATAATTCTGGTACTAGTGATGTAGACATATTTTGAGTAAAAAACTGAGGCATTAATAATATTGATAATGCATATGCATTTACTACACCATATTCATATACTATATAGTCTTTAGTATAACCAACATATAATAATATATTGGTTAAAATTATAGGTTCTAAAAAGTAAGAAAAAGTACCAATTAATTTACTCATAGTTGCAGGAATACTAATACTCATGGCGTTTTTAATTGAATTTATATTTATTTTTATATTATTAATTTTAAATTTAGGAAAAAATAAAACCATAACTATTTGTGATATTATTTCTCCAATTATATTTACTAATATTAAAAAACATATTTTATATATAATATTATTAATTTTAGATATAAATAATATGATAATAGTAAATCTTGTTATTTGTTCTAAGAAATTAGATAACATATATGGAAACATATTTTGCTTACCCCAAAAATAACCCTTAATAATAGATGATATTGATATAAAGGGCATAGTTAATGATAAACATATTATTGGTAAATAAAGTTCACTATTCTTAAGTAGATTTCCTGCTAAATATTTAGATGATATACTTACTATAATAATTATAAAAATATTAATAATAATTGAGAATGGTATTAAAGATACTAGTATATCTTTACTTGTACTACTTTTTTCAGATATTATTTTTGATATTGCAGTTGGATAAGATAAAACTGCTATAGTAGATAAGAGTGATGAAGTAGGGGATAATATACTATATAAACCCATACCATGAGTTCCAAGTGCTCTTATTACTATTATTTTAAGTATAAAACCAACTGATTTACCAAATATTCCTCCAATTAATAATATTATTGTTGATTTTAAAAATATATTTTCTTTAAGTTTATTAATCATATTTAAATATATGAAATAATTATATCATCTATTATATTTTATTTTTTGATATAATATGTAAAGTTTTGTATAATAAGTTGAAAATAAAAAATATATATGATAATATTTAATTAACCTAGATGAGAAATATAGTACAATAAACCGACTATGTAATATTATAGGGGAACTAATTAGTATATGGCGTTGAATATTGCATTTAATGCAAGATCCCAGGTATATTATGTGTTCTACCACCTCGTGTGCAGCGAGTTTTATTACACCTATGTTTACACTAGGTTTTTTTTATGCTATAATATATGCGCTTATAAGGAGTGAGATTTTATGAATTTATCTAGACTTGAGAGCCTAGTTGGAAATGAGAATATAGAAAAGATTAAAAAATTAAAAATATTAGTTTTAGGTCTTGGAGGTGTAGGTGGGTATGTAGTGGAATCTCTAGTTAGATGTGGCGTATCAAATATAACACTAGTTGATGGCGATACTATTAAACCAAGCAATATTAATAGACAAATAATTGCAACATCAAAAAATAATAATAAATATAAAACTAAAGAATGGAAAAAAAGAATTAAATTAATTAATAAAGATGCAATTGTAAATATAATTAATACTCATATTACTGATGATAATATCGAAGTATTATTTAGTGATAATTATGATTATATAGTAGATGCTTGTGATACAAGTAAAGTAAAAGTTAAATTAATTAAAGAGTGTCATAATAAAGGAATAAAACTTATTTCTTCTATGGGTACTGCGAATAAACTAGATGCAACAAAATTAATAATAACTACATTAGATAAAACCGAAAGTGATCCGCTTGCTCGTAAATTAAGACAAGAATTATCAAAAGAAAAAGAATTAATGAAAGATGTAGTAGTTGTTACATCAACTGAAAAAGCAATTAATAATAAAATGCTTGGTTCAACTGCTTTTGTTCCAGCAGTAGCAGGATTATTAATTACTAATTATATTATTTTAGATATAACTAAAAATAAGCTAATTTTGAATAATTAACTTATTTTTTTATAGTTTTTGTATTTGGTGTTATTAATAAACCGTTTTCTTCAAGTTCACTTCTAGTTAATGATAATCTTTCGTGCCCTTTAATAAATGAATTTTTATACACACTTCCATTCATACTCTTATGTTCTTTAGTTGTATAACCTGTTTTGGTATTATAAAATAAATCACCATATATTTGTGCAAAATCATCACTTAATATTTCATATCCTTTTACAATGAATGGTATTAATTTTGAAATATCTTCATCTTTAATAAAATAACCGGGGTCTGGTGTTTTTAAAATCATATTATTATGCTCAATATAATTTTTTTCATTACATTTTTCAGATATTAAAAATTGTCTAAATGTAGGATCTATTAAATAATGAACTATATTACCATTTATTTCTATTTCAATTACTAAGAACGAATGACCAACTATATCATTTGTTATAACGTGTTGTGTCATGCATGGATAATATTTTATTCCTAAATCATCAAAATAATAAGAAAGTATAGCTTGTGCTTTATCACATTTATTTTCATAAGAAAAATTTTCTATATCTGTTGTAAATTTATATCTTACTTCCTGACAAATATAATCAAGTAACAATGATAGTTCTTCTTGTGTAATATCAAATTTGTTAATAATTTTATCTTCTATTTCATTTATAACACTATTTTCAAATTCAATATTTAATGGTTTATTTTCAATTATATAATTCATTATTTCTCCTTAATTCTATTATTAAATTTGCTCATTTCTTGTTCATATTTATTTATTTTTGGAGTATAGTATTTACGATTTTTTAAATTATCTGGCATATATTCTTGTTTTACCCAATAATTAGGATAATTATGAGGATATTTATAATTAGGACTAGTTGTCCTTATATGTTCAGGTATTCTACCTATATTTCCTTCTTTTATATCGTCTATTGCTTTTGTAATAGCTATATCTGCTGAATTTGATTTTGGGCTTAATGCCATTTCAATAACCACAACGCTAAGAGGTTTAATTAACTCTGGATATCCAACTCGTTCGCTTGCTTGAATTGCTGCGATTACTTTAGGTCCTATGCTAGGATTAGCAAGTCCTATATCTTCATATGCAATTACTATCATTCTTCTATATATAGAGTCATATTCTTCACTTGCAATTAATCTAGCTAAATAGTGAAGAGATGCATCAACATCACTACCTCTTATACTTTTTTGAAAAGCACTAAGCATATCATAGTGACCGTCTTCATTCTTATCAGTAAAAAATGATGGATTATTATTAACTTCTTTAATATTTTTAATGGTTACTTCTTTATTATAACCATAATACATGAATTCAACTAAATTATATGCATATCTAATATCTCCATCAGACATATTAGCAATATGTTTAATAGTTTTATTATCCATTTTTATATCAGGAAGTACTTTTTGAACTCTCTTTAGTCCTTTAATAATATCATCTTCTTTTAAAGGTTTAAGTTCTAATAATTGACATCTACTTCTAATAGCTATATTTATACTATGATATGGATTAGAATTAGTAAGACCTATTAATGTAATTAATCCACTTTCAATATAAGATAATAATATATCTTGTTTATCTTTATTCATTCTATGTATTTCATCAACTATTAAAATCATACCATTATACATCTTAGCTTCTTCGATAACAACTTCAAAATCTTTTTTAGAATTAATGGTTGCATTTAATAACCTATATCTATTTCCAAGTTCATTTACTAAAGCAAGAGCAATAGTTGTTTTTCCAATTCCGCTTTGACCATATAAAATAATATTAAAGAGTCTTTTTTCTTTAACTAAATTTGTAAGAATTTTATTTTTGCCAATTAAATGTTCTTGTCCAAGAACTTCTTTTAAAAGAGTTGGTCTTAATTCATTAGCAAGTAATTTCATAACATCACCATATATATTTTATCAATATTAAGTGTAAATTAAAAGTAAAAAACTATTAAATCAGACTATTTTAGTATATAATTATTATGTGAAGTAAGATGATAGAGATAGATAATAAAGAATTTATAGATGATTTTAGTAATTATCTTAAAATAGAAAAAAATTATTCAGATAATACAATAGAATCTTATATAAGAGATATAAGATATTTTTTAGAATATACAGGTAAAGAATTAATTGATGTAACAAAAAAGGATATTGATAATTATGTACTTCATTTATTACCAACTCATTCAGTTAATTCAGTAAATAGAATAATTGCTAGTATTAAGAGTTTCTATAAATATTTAACGTTATTTAAAGGCTTTATAAATGTTTCTGAAGATGTAGAAAGTTTGAAAAAAAAGAAAACTCTTCCTAAATATTTAAGTATTGAGGAGGTTGATAAATTATTAGATTTTCCTCTTCAGACTCCTTTTGATTATAGAAATAAAACTATTTTAGAACTATTATATTGTAGTGGTCTTAGAGCTAGTGAATTAATTAATTTAGATATATGTAATATTGACACTAATAATATGATTGTAAATGTTTATGGAAAAGGTAGCAAAGAAAGAATAGTACCTCTATCTAAAATAGCAGTTAATTATCTTAGTATGTATATAAATAGATATAGACAGTTATTATTTGTAAAAACACAAAAACCAACAGACGCATTATTTTTAAATAATCATGGTAAGAGAATGACTAGACAAGGATTATATAAAATGATTGGAGAGACTGATAGGAAGCAAGGAATTGATAAAGAAATAACACCACATGTTTTAAGGCATAGTTTTGCTACTCATATGCTTGAATGTGGTGCGGATATAAGAAGTGTACAAGAACTTCTTGGACATGAAAATATAGTTACTACTGAAGTATATACACATCTTGCTAATAATTTTATAAAAGATAATTATAATGAGTACTTTAATAGAAGTACTAAAGGGGATGATTAATATGTTTAAAAGAGTATTTTTAATTGTTTTAGATGGTGTTGGTATTGGTGAGGCTGATGATGCATATAAATTTGGTGATGAAGGCGCATCAACACTTGAACATACACTCGGAGAAAGATATAATTTGGATGTTTTAGAAAAATTAGGACTAACAATTTTAATGGGTAAAAGTGAAGAAAATACAAGAGGATTATACATGATAGCAAAACCTAAGAATATGCAAAAAGATTCATTAAATGGTCACTATGAGATTATGTGCGCAATTAAAAAGAAACCATATCAAACTTATCCTGAAGGATTTCCTCTTGAGCTAATTAGCGAGATACAAAAGATAAGCAATAGAAGTGTTATTGGTAATATTTCAAGTGATGGAGAAGAAATAATTAAAGAACTAGGAGAAATGCAAATTAGAAATGATGCTTTAATAGTATATACTTCTGCTGATTCAGTTTTACAAATTGCTGCCCACGAAGAAATCATACCTTTAGAAGAACTATATGATATATGTTCTAAAGTAAGAGAGATAACAAAAAAAGAAGAATGGAAAGTTGGTAGAATTATTGCAAGACCATATATAGGAACACCTGGAAATTTTGAAAGAACACCAAATAGACATGATTATGCTTTAAATCCAGTAAATAAAACAACACTTGATTACTTAAAAGATGCAGGATATGATGTTATTTCTATTGGAAAAATAAGTGATGTTTTTAATAATTGTGGTATTACAAAAAGTACTAAAACTAAGGATAATTTAGATGGTATAGAAACAATCAAAGAAACTTTAAAAACTGATTTTAATGGGCTATGTTTTGCGAATTTAAATGATTATGATTCTAAATATGGTCATAGAAGAGATGTTGTTGGCTATGCTAAAG
>JAQXHG010000030.1 GCA_029007115.1 bacterium
ATATCTAAATAACATACCTACACTTCTTGTTGGATTTCCACCATTAGTAAACTCTAATACTATATCTTTTCCATGTATATAACCATTTTCTATTGTTCCATAGTTATAACGAGAAATAATTCCTGAATCAGAATAATAATACACATCTGTTTCTAAATTAACAACAAAATTTTTAATTATACCAGTTACTGCATTTGTATTAACAAGCGCAGAAGTATATAATTGCGCAGTATTTTTATTATGTGTATCTTTAATGTTAATCATTACATTTTCTATTGTTCCATAATTATCACCAAACACACCACTTAAACTATTGTTTATGCTTTTATTATTCATATTAAATTCTAATACTAAATTTTTTATAATTGCATCTTTTTCTATTCTATTAATTCTTCTAAATTGAGTTAATGGAGTATCATCAGTAGAATTTGATGAATAAACAATCATTTTATATCCCTGAAAATCAATCATACCATGAAAATACCTATATCCCCAACCAAGTCTTTGATCTAAATAATCTGTAAAATCTATATCATTTAAAACAATATACTTTCCATATGGTTGAATATATCTCCAATCATTAGGACTTGAAATTGAGTAAGTCTCATCATCCGTCGTTATTTCAAATGTACTTAAAGTATAATATCTATCTCTAATTTTAATTCTAAGAGCTATTAAATAATTTTTATTTTCTTCTAATGAAATTTTCTTAATAACATCATTTAAAATATTATTGTTTACTAAATCTTTATATTCCTGATTTAATAATTCATTACCATTTTCATCATATATAGTTATAAAATAATTATCATCAGAAATTTCATCTCTACTATCAGTTAGATTAATTTTTACTTTTGTTTCAAGTTCATATGTAAATTCAGGATTACTAGATAAATTATTATTACTATATTTATAAACCCTTAAATTATTTATATCTTCTGGTTTTAATTCAGCTTGTCCATTTTGATATCTAAAAAATATTTTTATATATCTATCTTCCTGTACATAAAATGTTGCGCCTGTTCCATAATAACCCCAACCTTTTTCTACTTGGCCATTTGGTTTATATATATATATATAAAATTGATATGTACTTGGATTATCAAAATCTATACTATAATAGTGTCCACCTTCTAAAGCAATTGTATCACTAGTTCTAACATAGAAATTATTATTACTATCATTTTTAGTTCCATTAGAATTATAATATCCTTTTTCTAATTGAATATTGCTAGTATCTACATATGTTTTATCATATTGAACATGAATATCTAAATCTCTTATTTCAAATTCAGTAAGTTCACTATTACCTCCATTAATATAAAATCCAGCCGAATCATTTAAATTTTTACCATATGACATAGTACTATAATGGTTAAACCACTTACTATCTGTATATGATAGCGCACCTACTTTAAATGTATAACTAAATTCAGTCCATGTATCAGTGTTTACACCTACTACTTCTTTAGAATAACCATTTGAACTCGTACCAGGAATATATTGAGTAAAATATAATTTATAATTATTTGAATTATTTATTGTTTTTGCTTTAAATGATATTGTAACAATTTGACCATGATATTCAGATAAATCATAAGTATATGCTGCACCTCCAGATTTTGAATATATATGTAAATCGCCATCTTCATCTATAGTTTTTGGAATATTATAATATTGTTCAGTTTGAATCCACTTAACTTCAGATTTTACATCAGCCAAATTACTTCCTGTTGGCTCTCTTAATGATGATACTAATTCTATTTTTCCACTTATGCCCTCATCTGTATAAACTCTATATGTTGAGATTAAATACTTATATTTAAAATTCTCATTTAAAGTTGTTTCATTATACTCATCTGCATAAAAATTAACGGTATAAAATTCATTAACATTTAAATTATTATATGTAATTCTACTTACTTCATCTTTATTAACTGTTTTAATATCTAATATATTATTATCTTTGTCCCTTAGTTCAACCCTAATATAGTCAGATATTATAGCTTCATCAGGATCTATAACATTAAGATCAAAATCTAACATTGTTTCTGTAGTAAAACTATTTGTTACATTTATTTTTGCTGGTGTTTTATTAGTTATAAAATCTAATATATTATAAACGCAATCAAGTACATATGTCTCTTCCCCTTGCTTTATAGTTGTTTTAATAACTAAATTATATTTTGTATTTGATTTTAAATTTTTAAATTTTGCCACTAATTCTTCTTTATTTTTAAATTTTTCAATATCCTCGCCTGTATACTCTATTTTTTCTACTAAAGCATTATTAGATGCATCATATGCAGAAACCGATATGTCAGATATTAATCTAAGTAATATTGCATCTGTCTTTCTAATGTTAACTGAAAAAATATATTCAGCACTATTATAAGTCATTTCGTTATTTTTAATATTAATATTCGCATAACCCAAACTTGCAATAGGTTTTGTAGTAAATTCCATAGAAGATAATACATAATCATTATGAAGACCTTGACCATCATCAATATCCAAATCTGCACTAATCGTTATATTAAATAATTGATCTGGGCTAAGACCAGATAATATTAAAGAATTTCCATCTACTTTTCCTTGACTCAATATTTTGCCACTTGTATTTGTAAGTGTATATTTATAATCTGTTAAGTCAATATTATCTTCATTTCTTAAATTAATTCCTATCTCAACATTATCTACTTTGTTTGTTTTAACTCTAAGAGTAACTGTAGGTGCTCTTTTACTTGTTCTTGTTTGACCTGTATTTTTAATCGATCTAATCTCATTACCTACTCTATCAAAGAAAGTAAATTTATAATCTATTATTTGTGATGATTTTAAACTCTCAGAAGTTGAAACCTTTGTTTCTATTCCGTTAATTATTTTTGTTACATCAGAAGCCCCTAAATAATAATTAGTATCTCCAATTGAAAGAGCTATTTTATTAACACCCATAATTGCTTCACTAGTTAAATCACTAATAACTTTTACATCATTAATTTCAATTTTTTTAGGATAAACAAGTCCATTTTCAAATGATAATTCTATTGGATCTAATGTAGTTAATTCTTTTGTTTTTACTGTTTTTACAAAAAATGTTACTATTTTTTTAGTTTCCATATCCTCATCTAAGTAAGTATATTTTCCAACAATTGTAAACTCAGTAGATGGTATTAAACCACTAATAGTCATATCTCCACTTGAATAAAATGTTCTATTAAGATATATTCTACCACCACTATATAATGTAAATGTAGGTGCTTTTACAATAACACCTGCGGGATCAGTAATAGTAATATTATTCTTCATAGAATATACATTTACTGTAAAACTTCCAATGTTAACAGATGGTTTAACATAAACAAATTCTGGTTTATTTGAATCAGATGGCTTATTTGGAATATCCGGATTTAGATCTGGTTTCTCTTCCTCATTTTCACCTGGTTTTATTTCTTCCCCAGGATCTGGTATAGGATCTGGAGTAATATAGATTGTTCCAATTCCTTCTAAAAAGCTCTCATAATTATATTCATATTCTTCTTTCCCGCCATCATAATAAAATGTAAGAATACTCTCATAATCTATATCATTAATAGTTTTATATTTAAATGAATTATTATCTCTTTCATAGTAACTAATAGAATCTTGTTCAAAATATATAAAACTATTAATAGGAATACTATATTCATGTAGAGTAGTTTTTATTTTTAAATCATAAAGATTAATATTAACACCATCTTTATATGACATTAATAAATAATTTTCTTTATCTATTTGAATATATTCAGTAACATCATATGCTTTTCCATATGTTAATACAAGTCCATTATAACCTATTATTCTTTCAAAATTATTATTTATTAAGTTAACATTTTCATTATAATTAACTATAGTTAATCCATTGTTTATAAAAAGTGGATAAGTTAAATTAATTGTTTTCTTTTTATCATTTTCAATTGTATAATTAAATGATGTTTTATAAATAGTTTCATTTTCTTTTACTGATAATGTATTTATAGTACTAATTTCATCTTTCTTTTTACTACCAAGTAATAAAGTACGATTATCATTAGTTAAGAAAAAACCATCATTATCTATCATAATTACTTTTTCATAATTGTTAAATAAATAATAAAACACACCAAAAAGTATTAATAATATTACTATTATTATTAATGGAAAAGAGGCAGATAAAAACGTATTTTCAATTTTATCAGATTTTACTTCTTCTTTTTCTATTACTCTTCTAGTAGGCATCCTATTTGGAGCTTTAAACTTTTGTCTTCTAGTTTTTGCAATAGAAATAGAAGTAGAAGCATCTTTTTTTTCTTCTTCCTTTTTCTTCATAATGACCTTCCTACCATCACATAATAATTATACCAAAATCATCATTAAAAAGATAGGTTTTTAGATGTTTTTATTTATCCTCATATAGAGGCAAATTATCTATATTTTTAATAAGTAATCTACTATCATCTTTATACATAAGAACATCCGTACTTAAATTAATAGAATAATTACCAATTGTTGCAATTACATCATTATTATGTTCATCTATTATAGTATACTTATCATTAGTTTTATCATATATTTCAATTTGACCTTTATAATTAACAATAACATAAGATAAAGCATCTAAATCATACTTTTTTCCGTCTACTACAACACTAGTATCATAAATGAAGAAATATAAATTATCTCCATCATATAAGAAAGATTCTTCTAAATAAACTTTTTTATCATATTTATTAACTAAATATGCCATATCTTGATTTGTATCATTTTCACATATTATTTTACTAAAATAATTAATTCTATAACTTTGATTCTTAATTCTTGGTATAATTAAAGACATATTTTTAGCAAAAAAAACTTGATTATCGACTTCACTAAAATATATTGGCGCATCCTCTATATTTTCAATCCCAACATCTTGAGATAATTTAATCTCATCATTATTTTTCTTTATTGTAAGTTTTCCTTTATATTCTACTTTAACGCCTTGAAAATATTGATATAAATTATGATTTTCTTCTGTAGTTAACTGATATTTATTAAGATTTCTATAATATAAGAATATAACTATTGAAACTATCAAAAGAATGACAGAACAAATAATAGAAACTAATATAATTCTTAATTTCTTTTTATTTTTTCTTTCCTTATTAACTTTTTTTCTTGTATCAAGCAATCTTTTCTTTAAAGTTTTCTCATCTACAGTATTAATCATATTAATTTCATTATCATTTTGCATTTTTTATCCTCCTTCTTGAGTCTCTCAATATTAACTCAGTCTTTCTCATCGTTATAAATAATCCATAAATAAGTATCATTATCATAAATAAAACACTTAATATTAGTACATTCTTATCATAATATATTTCATTTATATAAATGTATACTAAACTATATAATTTTAAACAAGCAATAGTCACAAAAGCATATAATATATCAAATAAAATAATATGAATATTTAAAGAAATACATAAAGATAAAAATGTATTAATAACAATTAAATAAACAGCTAAATTATTAAATCCTTTTATATAAAAACTAAAAAATAATATAAAAGATAAATTCAATATGCACGAAGATAATAATACTATACTTCTTAAATTTAAATTTAAAAATAATGAATAAAGATTAGTTCTTTTTTTATTATATTTCATTGTAGCAAAAAACAATATTATTGCGATTATTACAATAAATACACTCAAGAAAATATAATAAGGATAAATAGAAACTAAACTTTGTATCATTATTATTCACCTTTATCTTTTATAATCAAGTAAAATAAATTTCTACTTAAAGAATAAAAACCATTTATATTATCATATCTTATATTTCTCTCACCTTCTATAGATATAGAACCATTTATTTCCCCAACTACTGGCCAATAATCTTTTAAAATTAATAAACTATAATTATCACTTTTAATTCTAATTATTTTTACGTTTTCTACTTCTTCTATTTCAATACCACTATCTAATATTATGACTTTTAATTCTTTCCTACTTTGCATTTTTCATACTTCCTATAAACATGAAATTACTCTCATCAACATCATCATACTTTCCATATAAAATATTTTCAACATCATCAAGGGTATCTTCAATATTAACAAGTTGTCCTTTCATACCAGTATATTGCTCAGCAACAAACATAGGTTGAGAAAAATAATTACGAAGTTTTCTAGATCTATAAAATATTTTTTTATCTTCTTCTGATAGTTCATCAAGTCCAAGTACTACTATTATCTCTTCTAATTCTTCATATCTTGTTAAGTATTTTAATGCTTGTTCAATTAATTCAAAATGTCTTTGTCCTATATATTCTGGATCAACTAACACACTTGTAGTTTTAAATACATTAATCGCAGGATATATACCTTTTTCAGCAACACTTCTATCTAGCACTATTTGACCATCTAGATGGCCTGTTATAGTTTGAACTGCTTCATCTGTATAATCATCTGCTGGAATATATATAGCTTGAAATGATGTAATAGAACCTTCACTAGTTGAATTAATTCTCTCTTCTACTTCTGATACATCTGATACCATTGTTGTTGGATATCCATTTTCAATTGGACTTCTACCTAATTCAGCAGATATTTCACTTTTTGCTTGAACAAACCTATATATATTATCAATAAACAATAATACATCCTGTTTCTTTTCATCTCTTAAATACTCAGCCACTGTAAGTCCGCTATAAACTGCTTTACTTCTTGATGTAGCATTATCTCCCATTTGACCAAATACTATTGATATCTTATCCAAAAGATTAGTTTCAACCATCTCATCATATAATTCTTTACCTTCACGAGATCTCTCTCCAACTCCGATAAATACTGAATTTGATTGAAATTTTTTAAATATATTATTTATAAGTTCTTTTATAATAACTGTTTTCCCAACTCCAGCACCTCCAAGAAGCCCTAATTTAGAACCTTTTTGTATTGGTGAAAAAAAGTCAATTACCTTAATTCCTGTCCATAGTATATCACTTTGAATGTTAATTTCACTTAAAGCAACATTCCTATCATAAACACCTCGTTGCTTTATAGATGTAAATTCTTTATTATCAATTACTCTTCCATAAGAATCAAATACTCTACCAAGTGCATTTTCAGAGTATTCCATTGATAGTTTTGAATTGTTTAAATTAACTGGTAGACCTTTTTTTAGGTAAATAACACTATCAAAAGGAATAGTTTTTGCAATATTTCCATTAACTTCCATTACTTCAAATTTATGTTGCTGATTCATGTAATCTATTGTTAAAATATCGCCTACAATTACACAATCAGGTTTATTTAACAACACTTTAACATTTAAATCTGAAATAGCGATTACAGTTCCTATCATGTTATTCCTCCTTTTTAGTTCTAAGTTTCCTATTATTCATCTCAACTATTGTCTTGAAAGCCTCTGCTTTATCAAGCTTTCTTTGAGCCTTTCGTTTTTCTTCTTCTCTTTCATCTATTTTATTTAACGAATTATCAGTAAAAGTCTGCCTTAAAATATTTTCACTAGCATAGCTCCATGCTTTAGCTATCCTTATTTCCATAGTAACATAAATTGAAATTAAACTCCACATTATATAATATAAATCACCTTCAATTACAAAATCATCTGTTCTACTCATCTCTTTTTTCTCTTCAGCATCAAGAACATCTCCACCCTCATAATCAAATGGAATAATAGTTCTTTTTACTATTTCTTGACGAGACATATTATAATAATGAATATATATCATATTAATTTTAGAATATTTAAAATTTAATAATCCATCTAATACTATATCAAATACTTCTGGGAATCTATTATCAAAATCTTCATTATCTATATACAATATTTCATTTTCGGTAGTAGTTCTTACTCGCTTACCAATAATTATCTTATCATTTTCAGGAAGATCACCATTTAACAAAAATAAAACTTCTCCATTAAAATTAGCGCAAAATCCAAGATCGCTTCCTATATAAATATTTAATTCTTTTCCTTCAGGATTCATCTCTAAAGACATTCTCTCTTGCTTAAATATACGATTATTAACTATAGAAGAGATTATATACTTTAATTCTCTTTCATATCTAAAAGCATTTTCAACATTTTTTCTAGCATCATTTACTCTTAACAACGCATAAAAATTCATAACTTTAACTGTATTTCTAACGCCCATATCATCTCTCCTATATTTTTATGTTATAAAAAATTAAATTCTATTTCATCATCATTCATTAATTCTTCTATTGTATGATCTTCTTTATTTTCTTCATTTGAATCTCCATTACCATCAATATTGTTTGTAGGTGGTGTACTTGATACTTTCTGTTCTACCACAGGTACATTTGTAGGTTGATTTACAGGAGTTTCTACTATTTGAGACGGAACTTGAGGTTGGTTTATAGTAGATTCTTGTATAATAGGGTTACTTGTTTGTTCAACTACTTCACTAGATAATGCTTTAGTGTTAGATGCATCTTGTGATTCATTTACCGGTGGAGGAGTAGTTTGTGGTATTGATGATGATGATGGTGGTGTTGATGGCGGATTATTATTTGTACCATCGTCCTCAATTCTTTGAGTTAGTTCAATATCTTTTAACAATGCATTAACAGCACTTGAATGACCTAAACCTACCACATAACCAAAAGTATCTATTAATTTTTCTTCTGAAAAAGGCGAATATTTTGGTTGGTTTAATAAATTTAATAATTTTTGTCCTTTAAATATTTTGCCTTGTAACTCTTCTGATAGAGATTCTATATTAACAAGTTGATAAACATCAGATGTTTCTAAAAACGACAAAAGTTCTCTTCTTACAGTAGAACCAATTTTCTTAACTTCATCAGTTTGTACTGCTCCTCCAAGTCTTGATACACTAAGTCCAAAATCAATAGCTGGTTTTTGTCCTTTTTTAAATAGTTTTTCAGATAAAACAATTTGTCCATCTGTTATAGATATAATATTTGTAGATATATAATCTGTTATATCTCCAGCTTTAGTCTCAACAATAGGTAATATTGTTATAGAACCACCACATCTGTGTTGGCACCCCTTTTCCAGCATTCTTGAATGTATATAAAATATATCTGCAGGATATGCATCTCTTCCTGTATTTTTTTCAGAAATCAAAGCAATTTCACGGCAAGCATCAGCATGCTTTCTAAGATCATCTATACATACAAGAACATCATAACCTTCATTCATATATTCTTGTGCAATTGAAATTGCAACATAAGGGGTTAATTTTAACAAAGGTACTGGATCATCATTAAAAGTAGCTACTATATGTGTATAAGAATTTGTTTGTTTCTCAGTAAGTTTTGTATATAGTCTTTTTAAATCCTTTTTTGTTTTACCTATAGCGACATATATACAAATAACATTTTTGCCTTTTTGATTAACTATTGTATCTAAACATATCTGAGTTTTTCCTGTTTTTTTATCACCAATTATTAATTGTCTTTGTCCTTTACCAATAGGATACATTAAATCAATAGCAGCGATACCTGTTTCTAAAGGTCTATTAACTGCACTTCTATCCATAATTGGAATATTAGGTGTCTCAATATTAATCAATTTACTATCATTAAATTTTTTTCCAGACATTTTATCATTTCCAAATGGATCAATTACCATACCAATTGAATTTTTAGAAAAACTTACTTGTAATACCTCTCCGCTAGCTGTGATTGGATCTCCTACTCTAATATTACCATTCATTTTTACTAGTGCGATTACTACCTTATCTTCAGTTATTTTATCAATATATCCAACATTTTCTTCATCTTTAACATATACTTTTTCAAAAAAGAATACTTCTTCTAAACCTGTAGCTTCAATAATAAAATTATTAATTTTGGTAACTTTTCCAGTATGATATATATTATTTTCTTTTATAATATTATCTATTTTCTTATCTATTAAATCATCTACATTGCCATTCATAGTATCACCACACTTTATCCTTTTTATATACTATAGTCGTATACGACTCCTTTATATATTATTTTAAATCCCTCTGTTATTTCTTTATCATAAATAGTTTTAATATTTGAATTAATATAATTATAATTTTTATTTTCATCACCAACATATATTAATACTTCAGGATTTGATTTCATAATTAAATTATCTAATTTATCTAAGAATTTAATTATATTAAATTTTTTAACATCTAATAAATTATTTAATAATTTTTTTTCATTTTTAGTTAATAAGCCATTTACTATAATTTTTTGTTCTTCTGATTGATAAGTCATTATCTTGTATACGCTATTATAATCAAAATACGATCTGATTTTCGTATATATATTATAATTTTTATCTTCTCTATATTTTTCTTTTATAAATTTATTTATTATCTCTTCTGCTTTAAAATTAAAACCCTCTTTTATTTTTTTATAACCTGTTAATATATTACCATCCTCAAAATCTGCTTGATCAGGTAATACTACATCAGTTACTACTATCTCTTCTTTATCTATTTTCTTTTTCCCAAGTTCATTTATTTCTTCTTCTAGCTTAAAGTATGATTTCTTTCTTTTATCTATAGTATTATTTAAATCATCTATCTTCTTTTCTTTATTATCTATTAAAAAATCATATTCTTGTAATTTATCTACAAAAATATTTCTTACAAGAACATTTACTCTTCTAGAAGTAGCAGCAAACAAAATAACTAAAATACATAGTAGTATAACTACTACTATAATTGCGATTATTATTTCTGACATATTTACGATGCGAATGGATTAAAGAATAATAGCATAAAGCAAAACGCAAACATTAATAAGATAAATATAGATAGAATTATCATTATTATCATTAATGAACTAACTATTTCATTTTTTACTTCTGGGTTTCTACCAACTGCTTCTGCAATTTTAGAGCCTAATATACCAACACCAACTCCAAATCCCGCTAGTGAAAAACCCATAATCATTCCTATAGAATCCATTATTGAAGAGATAACTTGTTCCATAAAACACCTTCCTTATTATTATTGATTATATCACATTTTATATTCGATTGTATAGCAATTTCTAATAAAAAGTCATGAATTATTCATGACTTTCTTCTTTTATTTCATTATTCACTTAATTATTTGCTTCATTATTAATTTAACTATTAGTGTTATTAATAAAATCTTTAGTTTTAGTTTTTTTACTAATAATAATTAAATACAATATATTATTATCATCTGCTTGTGCTGATATCTCTATAGTTTCAATATCATTCTTAACACTTAAATTATATGTAGTAATATTTTTATCAAAATTAATATTTGTATTCGAAACAGATAAACTTTTCAAACTATTATTACTACTTCTACCATCTTCTCTAGTCACTTTAATAGTATATACTTTTACACTTTCATTCTCAGCTTTTACCTTTATTTCAATATTATTTACTCCATATTGTAAATTTACATCTCTTAAATCATATGTACTAGGATATGATAAACCTATTAAATTATTATCATTATCTAATAAATTAATACTATTACTAATTAATAAACTATTTTTTTACTATTATTGTTTTTATACTTATATGGAACATAATTTAAATTGTTCTTTTCTTTATCATTTAAATTTAAATAATCCTTATAGATAGGATTTAAAACACTTTCATCAATTTCTTTATTATTTTGTAGATTACTTTCTAATTTAAAGTTAATATTATTCTCATTTAAAGATTTCTTATTAAATATTTCTAAGTCACTTTTTGCATTTATATTAATTACAAATCCAAAAAATATAAAAAACGCTATAAATAACTTAACACCTTTCATACTACTCTCCTTATTATTAATATCATTTTTTACATATTTAAACAACTATTAAATATATTTCTAATAATAAAAAAGCACATTTTTCTACAAAAAAACTATTAACAAATAAATTATGTTAATAGTCTAAAATTACAATTTTTGATATATTTTAATTCATAAATTGATATGCAAATTTTTTACTTATTTTTAAGTCTACTATATTACCATTATACACTGAATCTTCTAATCTAATTTCAAATAAACTTGCATCTGATAGTTTTAATTCACCAATAAAACCATCTTTAGTTAATGCATTCTTAGTATCAATTTGTATTTCATCAATATTTTCTTCATCAGCATATAAAGTTAATTTTCCTCTTTCAATTGCATAATCTTTTGTCATTTTAAATGTAAACTTAACTTTGCCTGATGAAATCTTATTAACATCAATTGAAATATTACTCTTAGTAGTTCTAACATTAATTACATCTTCTATATTATCAACTAATGTTTTTTCTTTTCCTTCTTCAACCACTTCAACATACCCCAAGCTTATTGTATACTCATTTTTAGGTGATAAATCAGTTATCCTATATTTTGTTTCATATTTATCTAGTATTATTTTTTCACTTTTCATTTCACCATTGATCATACCTGTAATAAGTAAATATATTGCTTGATATCTATCTTCTGGATCCGTAACAACATACGTAACATCTATATATGTTGGATATGATAGAGCACCTCTTAAACTAACTCTTTTATTAATATTAGTTTTATTGTTGTTTTGAGAAGCACTATTATAATTATTGTTACTACCAGTATTAACTATAGTATTATTTGTTATTACCTGATTAGAGGAACCTACGTTTTTATTATTAGCAGCATATTGTTCAAAATCACTAACTAATTTATTATAAGCATCAATAAACTCAGTCATATCAACTTCTTCAACAATTGGTTTATTTTTATTTGGAATGTACTCGTTTGTACTTCCATTAATTAACTTTAAGTTAATTTCTTTATTTCCAACTATAATTTTTTCATTAGCTACATCAAAAAAGTATTTATCAAATGTTAATATCATAGGATTAATAGTTTTTACATTTATTACATCATTTAGTAAAGATGCATTTCCTTGCTTATCTATACTTACTACTAAATAATTACTTGTATAAATAGATTTATCTTCATTATATATTTCACTAGATACAATTAAGTATTTTCTATCACCTAGTTTATAAAATCCAGGTGATTTTAAATCAGATATAGTAGTTTTATTTGAGTTTTCTAGTATATCTCCAGTTAATAATATTTGATGATTTTTTCCAAAGATAAATACTTCTTCTGTTGCTTTTTCATATACAACTGATACTTTTCCAATATCATATTTTGATTCATCTGTTACATAATAATAAACATCATCCCAGCTCTTAGAAATATTACCACCTACTGAAGTATCAATTAAATTATTCTCTTCATCATAAATAACACTATTTGTAGAAATATCATATACATTAGTTAAATCATTTCTTGATAATTTAACAGCGTATATAAGTATAACTACCATAGATATTACTATAAGAGAAAAAATTATAATATATATTTTATTTTTGTTACTTAGCTTTCTCATTGTGCACCCCCGTAGTAATAACTAATTTCTTCTTGTGCAACAAGTTGCGAATCAGTATAAAAATTCATAGTTATAGTATACATAACTTTACTTTTAAAGTTTTCATCTTCTAAAACTTTCATAGTATATGTATATAGATTACTATTAGTATCGTATCTTACTGTAAAATCCCCACTACCAGTAGAAAAATATGAAACGGCTGTTGAACTAACTGTATACGAAATCTTATTAATGGAATCTAACTTATAAGAATCAGCGAAAATAATATCAATAGCATAATTATTATCAGCATTCTTACTAGCAGATACTGAACCTAAATTAACTGAGTCACCAAATCTAATATTTTTAGTTTGAGTAATTTCAGTAAAATTAGAGTTTGTATTTTTATAATCTAACTCTAATGTAACTACAAATATATATACATCTCCTTCAACTAAATTATAATCATTCTTGCTATATGTGAATGTTTTATTAATTATATTTGCATCCACATTATTTTCAACAGAAATTACTTCATAAGTAGATGTCATTAACTTAACATTATATTTATCATTTCTTAATACTTTTGTATTATCATCTACACTTACTTTAAATGATATTGTATCAGATGTTTTACTTGAAGAAATTCCAATATAAGGCTCTTCAAAATCTTTTAGAGTAAACTCTTGAGATTTTGTCCCAAGGTTAATTTCCACATTATTTCCACTCTCATCTTCATAATGACCTATTGGAGTAATATCAATTCTATAAGACTTTCCGTATGCAAAACCATATTCATTACCAGGAGATGCATCTATACTAAATGTCATATTGGTAAAGAATGCTACTGAATTTGGAATATTAATATTTACTAATTTGTATTCTCCATTAATCTTCTCATATATTTCATATTTTATATAGTCATATCCATGAACACTTTCTAATGTATAATCAAATCTTATCTTTTTATTATTATATGTAGTTGTTTCAAAATTAGCTTTAATATTTGCTATACCTACATCAGATAAAGTATGGAATTTATATGAATATCCAGATTCTCTTCTATCTATATCATATAAATAATACTCTTTATATTCACCAGAACTTCCTTCATTTTTATCAAATACATTAGTTTTAAATCTTATATAATATTCTGTTTTAGGAGTTAATCCTGTTATTGTAAATTTATTATTTATTTCTGTAACTGTTTTCTCAATAGTCTTAACAAACTCAGCACTTGTTCCACTTGTATCGATTTTATATAAATCTATATATATTTTATTATCTTTTATATCTGTACTATCAGCAACAGATACTTTTGCTGATACTTCAGCTGAATTCAAAAGAGATACAATATTAACTTTATTAGAAGAATTCAATAAAGATATACTAGGTATTATTAAATCAAATTTTGTTTGATTTGAATCTGATGATAGTTTTTCTTTTTTTAACTCTTTTGGTAATAAATAATTATTATTATCTAAATATAATACACCTTGTCCATCTATAGTTATATTTAAATTTAATTCTTTATTATATTTATTAGTTATCTTTAGTAAATTATCCATTGCATTAAAATCTAATAGAAATTCACTTCCTGATACAGGGGTATTTTGATTAAGCATACCAGAACTATTTATCGAATAATAATCAGATGTTGTAGTTGATGAATTTTGTAATGCTTTATATGTAGATCCTACATCGAAACCTGAATTGCCAGAATCATAATACACTTCTACATCAACAGTAAACTCTACTGATAAATATTTAGCTATGTCATATAAATTAATATATATATTTCCTGAATCAAATGTTAAATTAGTAAGCTTAGTTTTACCAAGCCTTTGTAAATCACTACTAGATACTGGTGTGATTGTTACATCTGCTGATGCAATCTTATTATCTACAATATCAGTATTATCATAATATCCATCAATTGCAATAAGCAATCTATTATCTTCTATAGATACATTGTATTTTAAACCCGTAGAAGAATTTAATCCATAAAAATATTGTGCAGTTAATTCATTATATATAGGTGTACCATTTTTTAATAATTTTTCTTGTTTACTAATTCTATAGTATTTACCAACAACAAGGGAAGAAAAAGTAACACTTTGATATGAATCAAAAAGACTTATATTAGGTGAACTAGATGCATAAGTACTTCCTACTATAAAACTATACAATTTATCTTCTACTAGCGCATGATCTATATCAGTATATTTATATTTCCATGTAGCTGATATATTATTTGATACAGAAGGATACATTAAGAATCTTGATGATTGTTTTTTTGGCGATAAGTTTTCACATCTAAGTACTACACTATCATCAACAATTGTAGGATATACACTATCTTCTACCCCATCTTGATCAACATCAAGCATAACTTCATATGTAAAATAATATTCATTACCTCTTCTTAATACATCAGTATCAACAACATCGTTATTTGTACCATTACTAAGTAAGTACATTACAGGCTCTACATTTCCATCTGCATCATAATTTACACTTTTATCTAAATGCTCTAAATGAACATATTGTCCTTTAGTATGATCATACATATATACATGATATATCATACGTACCGCATTTTTTGCTTCATTATAATAATTAGTAACTAAATTATAACCAACAACTGTAACTGGATCTAAATTTTCATCATATTCAAGTCCAAAAGATTCAGCATTTTTATTAGCTATTTCAATTGGATATATTGCTTTATTTGGATCATCAGGTATCTCAGGTATATAACTATTAATATCAAATGTAAATGTATCATTTTCAATAGTTATTTCATTTTTATAATCTGTATAATCATAAGCTCCGCTTACTTTTAATGTATATACTTTTTGAGTATAATCAGCATTTTTAGTATCAAAGAAAGCAGGATCAATATTAGCCGTATTATCATAAAATGCATTTTTTAAACTACTTATATAATCATCCTGATTAACATCAACTATTCTCCTAAATACTTCTTTAGTACCTGACGTATTAGTACCTTGATATAAAGTAAATGTAAGTTCACTTAATGTACTTGCTTCAAGTGAAGAATCTTTAGTTTCTGGATTTGAAAGTGAAAAATTAATACTAAATGCAGTTGAATAACTATCTGTAGGATTATAAGTTGCTACTAAATTTTGAGGTTTTTTTGTTTGAACAAATACGCTTCCAATATAAGCCTCTTTTTGAATAGGATTACCATCTTGTAAATTAAGGTCTGCAAATACTTGGAAAGTATATGTCTCATTTGCCCTTAAATTATTAATATTTATTCCTATTGAACCAGTATCAGCATCAGCTAGTATTTCCTTTGATGTGTATACACCAAGTGAATTATAATAAACTACTTTATAACGTTCACTTACAACTGCACCTGATGGGTCATCAACTACTATTACACCATTTATTTGTTCCCATGTTACATAATTCTCATCAAATTTAATAGTTGGATATTCAACCCCATCTAATTGCATAGTATCAGCTAAAGTTCTAGAATACTCAACAATTTTTTCATTATCATTAAATTCAAGAACCAATTTATATGTATAAGTTGCACCTCTATATAGTTTAGTATCATCCACAACAACATTTACATTGTTAGAATCTTTACTATTAACTACTACTATTGGAGTGGATGTATTAATATCTTGTCTGCTATCATATATCTCATATCTATAATTTACTATTCCATAATCATTATCAGTAACATTTTCTGTAAATAAAGAAAATGAATTATTCTTTTTGTCTACTATATATTTTAATTCTCCAATTGATGGTGCATTTTTTAATGTCATCATTTTTTTACTTTCAGAATAACCACCTTCAACGACTACACCTTGACATATTATCTCGTTCATTACGACTTTATATTCCGTATTGTTATCTAAATCATTAAATAAAACTTCCGTTATGTCTCCCTCACTAAAATCTACAACACTATAATCAAGTTTTTCATTATTAGTATTATATATACTTATAGTTACGGATGATACTTCAGAATAATTTTCTCTTGTTAATTTGATAGCCAAACTATTTGCAGTAGCATAACTTTTTTCAAATGATACACCTAATGCTTCTGTTCTAAATATTTTTGATACAAAAGTTTTTTCATATTCAATACCTTCAATTTCATAACTAGCCTTAGCATACAATGTATATTCTGTGTCAGGTGTTAAAGCTGCATAAGAAACTTCTACACTAATATCTCCCATTTGTCCAGTTACTTCATATAATTTTTTTGATGTAGAATTTTCTACTATTGAAACTTCGATTGGAGATACTATGACATTATCAGAATCTTCTATTTCTATTTTAGCATCTATTTTAATTGGAGTAATATTCATTTCAGTTACTTTAAACTTAGGTTGGCTTACTTTAGCAGATGAATCAACTTCTTCTTCACTTGGATCAATTTCACTACCATTATCAACTATATTTCCACCTGTACTACTTCCTCCAGTATTATTTCCACTATTATTACCTGCACTACCAGATGTATCAACATTACTATGATCAATATCAGGTAATGAAACTGTCTCACTTGGAATAATGTCTATATTACTGTCATTATCAATAACTAAATTTGTTAATGTAATATATTTTGTCTTCTCTTTTGATACAGTTTTATCACCTAAATCGATAGTATTTTCTCCACTAACTATACTAACATTGCTAGAAACTGTCCTATAGCTTTTATTATTATTATAAATTTTTACTACTGAACCATTTTCATATTCAAAATAGATATATTTACCAAAATCAACTACTTCATCACTTGATAATGTTGCTCTTATATTAGTTCCCAATAATAAAAACTTATTTTCATTAACTCTAATTAACATATTTTTAAATGTAATTTTTTCATTATTATTAGTATTTATATAATACCCATCTTGACTATCATTAATTAAAGTATTTTTATATATATTATAATAAAATATAATACTTTTATCTATTGTAGTTAAATCTAATCCTACAACATTTTTAAGTGCCATAATTGAATTATCTGTATAATGTATTAAAGTAGATTCATCAATACTAACATTACCTTCAGTAGAATTAAATGTTATATCATCACTAGTCTTTTTATAACTATATTTTGTTCCGCTTGAAAAAGAAAAACTTTGCATTTTAAAATCATCATTTAGATATAATGCATAACCATCGCTTAAAAATTCATATGTCTCACTATTTAAATTCCCTAATGCATAATAAATACCATACCCTATTACTCCAATAGTGAATATTAAGAATACTATAAATGCTATTTTACCTTTTTTCATATTTTGCCTTTCAATTTTTATATTTTTATTCTTAAATATAATTATATCAAATAAAATATATATTTGAAATAGTTTTTTATCATTATGATATATAACTTCTCTAATTTGATTATAAACTATAATATAAAATTTCTTATAGTTAAATTTACATATGATAAAAAATAAAAATATTTAATAAATTGAATATATTTTTATTATCAACCTAAAGTTTATAATATTCAACTTATAATTTATTTTATTTTTTTTATTTTATGTTATAGTTATATTAGAAAGGAGAAAAAATGAAAAAAATATTAATCGTATGTCTAATGTTGTTACTTAGTTTTGGGTGCACAAAACAAGAACAATTACCATTGCCAGAAAAAACTGATGGATTAAGAGGAGAACTAGGAATAGATAAAAATATAAATGAGGAAACTATTGATAATTATTTAGGACGTGAAGATAGTGTATATCGTGATATGAGAATGTTAAAAGACATTGCCGTATATGAAAACATTGGTGGAGATTCTTACCTATCAGGATTTGTTAAAGGATTTGAAGTTGTCCCTTATCCGTATTTAACAACAGTAACTGGATTACCAGAAGATGTAGGACAACCTTATAGTGGAAAAACATTATATAGTATTGATGAAGATGGAAAATACATCGCAAATTATGAAGAATCAATGGATATACTAGAATATTTATTTCCAAAAGATAAAAACATATTCTTAATGTGTGGCGGTGGAGGATATGCTGGCATGACAAAAAATATGTTGGTAAGTCTTGGATGGGACGAAAATAAAATATATAATGTTGGTGGATATTGGTATTATGAAGGAAAATATAATATCAAAGTAAAAAGAGAAACTAACGATACTATATCATATGATTTTTGGAAAGTTGCTTATCATGATATAGACTTCGATAATTTACATGAGGTAAAATAATGAAAAAAGTTTTACTATTTATTATTCCAATATTTTTATTATTTGGATGTACTAATAGTAAACCATTTTACTTAGATGATGAATTTTATAATTCAAATGAGATTACTGATATTACAAGTGAAGAATTTAAAAAATATATTAATGATAAGAAGTCATTTGCTATATTTATATATACAGAAGGATGTTTTAGTTGTTTTGACTTTAAAAAAGTATTAGATGAATTTCAAGAAAAATACAATATTAGACTATATGCTATGAATGCAAGCGAAATGAAAAAAACAGAAATATATAATTATGTAAAATATAGTCCATCAATAATACTTTATAATAAAGGAGATATGGTATCTTATTTAGATGCTGAATCAAATGATGACAAAGAGTATTATGAATCAACAGAAGGACTATATAAATGGTTTACTAAATACATTATTTTAAATACAAAAATAGCTACTAGCGAATAGTAGTTATTTTTATTTACCCATTTTAATAGCGTGCATAAAATATAAATGAGGTGAACTATGTTAAAAAAACTTTTCATTAAAGATTATTTAAATACAAATGATATAAAAGTTAAAATTAGATATGGACTAACTGCCGGTATATTTGGAATTATTGTTAATTTGTTTCTCGGAACTATCAAACTCCTACTAGGATTATTTACAAATAGTATTACAATAATCGCAGATGCTTTTAACAATGTAACAGATATGACATCTTCTATTTTGACTATTATAGGATTCAAATTATCAAGTAAAAAATCTAGCCAATATAATCAAAAAAATTATATGAAGTATGAATATTTATCAAGCATTTTAATTTCTATATTAATGCTTACTCTAGGTATAATATTCTTATTTAAATCAATAAATAAAATAATTAATCCAGAAGATATAATAATTAATTTAATAACTTTTACAATTTTATTAATATCTTTAATAGTAAAATCTATACAATATATAGTATTAAAAGATTTTGCACAATCGATAAACTCTAAAACATTAAAGACAAATTCATTAGAAACAAAGAATGATATTATAACAAATATATCTATATTAATATCAATGATTATTATGAAAATTTTAAATATAAATATAGATGGTTACTTAGGATTAATAGTATCTTTATTTATAATTTATATTAGTAGTACTAATATTAAAAAAGAGGTACAAGATTTAGTAATTAAAAATAAAAATGAAAAAAATAATGAAATGAGAATAAAATTATTATCTGATGAATATATAAATGGACTTCATAATTTAATAATACATACTTATAAAAATAATAATTACATGACTATACACATTGAAATAGATGACAAAACAGAATTTTCTAACATACTTAAATACTTAGATAAAATAGAAAAAGAAATTGAACAACAGTATAGCGTAAATTTAACTATACATATAAATCCTATATCTAAATTAAATAATTTTTAATGATATTTTAATGTTTTTATATTATAATATATAATATATGGAAGAAAAGATAATTTATAAAAGCGAAAAATTTAATTTATGTGGACTATTATCAAGAAGAAATGATAATGATTCAATAATTGTTTTATGTCACGGATACTTAGGTGATAAAAATGAAACAGGTCTTTTTGATATGTTAAAAATTAAATTAATAGAAGATAATTTAAATTCTTTTAGATTTGATTTTAGAGCTCATGGTGAATCTAGTGGTAATGATGAGGATATTAGTTTAACAGGAGAAATTAAAGATTTAGAAAATACTCTTGATATGTTAAAAACAAAAGGCTTTAATAAATTTATACTTGTTGGATCATCTCTAGGAGGAGCTATTGTTTCTTTAATAAACCATGATAAATATAATATTTTAAATATGATTATTTGGTATGGCGCACTTGACTTTGAGAAAATTAAAAAAGGTGATTTTACTAAAGAAAACATGGAAATTGCTAAAAAGAGTGGATATTATATAAAATATAGCAAACATAATAATAATTATAGAAAGATTAGTTATCAATTATTTGAAGACTTTAATACATATAAACCATATGTAAATTTACAAAAACTAGATTTACCTATATTACTTATACATGGCACTAAAGATGAACTTGTTAACTATGAATCATCTATTAACACACATAAACTATGTAAAAATTCAAAACTAATTATTATTGATGGATCTAAGCATTTATTTATGGATTCTATTGAAAATAGAAATTATGCTATAAATGAAACAGTTAGCTTTATAAAAGAACATATTTAAAATTCTAAATATGTTCTTTTATTTGTTATTTAAATATAAATTGATTTTTTCATATACTTCATTCCATGAGTATACTCTTTCACTTATAGTATCTTTATCTAAATTTAAGTCTCCAGTGAACAAAAAAGCTTTAATTCCTATTGAATTCAAATTATCACAAGTATCTACCCCATCATCAATCATAATATCGATGTTCTCTTCTTGACATGCTTTAACTTTATACAATTGTGATGTTATTAATTTATCAAATTTTATTTCATTTCTATCTAAGTAATTCTTACAAAATGTATAACTATCTTTATAATAATTATCACTTCTTGCAGTTATTATAACTATTTCATGCCCATCTTTCCTTAATTTATTAATTACTTCACGAGCATCTTGTTTTATTTGAGCTTTATCAGCCATTTCAATACCATAGTCTTTATAAAATTTAGCAATGGCTTCATTCTTAGTAAAACCTCTTAACATATTATCTAAATTACTTGTAAGTATATTATCATTAGAATATTCTCTTTCATGTAATATTGCATATTCTCTTACTATTATTGAACTATTAGTTAATGTATCATCAATATCAATTGCTATTCTAGCCATACATTATCTCCTTTTCATCAATACTAATTTACTTTTTAAATCTCCATATGTTTCTATTTTGCATTTATTCTTATTTTCTAAATAAGATATTAAAACTTCTAACATTTGTGAAGTTCTTAAAAAATCCGAATAACCAATTCTTGCAGATCTATTAATTATTTCTTTAACATAAAAATCTTGAATATATCCAACTTTTAACATTTCTCCACAAATTGTATAGTATAACTCATATAAACTATCAATTATCCTACTTTTAGTTTCTTCATATGAAATATCATATCCTTCTGTATCTATTGCAATTATTTGATTATTTGGTGTATAAATCATATTTCCAGCGTGTATATCTCTATATTCAAGACCAAACATAGTATTTTGATATAAATCTTTCTCAAACTCACATAATGCTTGAATAAAATCATCCATTTTAGTACTTAAAGATAGATTATCTAATGTTTCCCCATCAATATAATTTCTTAAATAACCTACTAGTTTTCCTATATCATCCTCCAAAAATATAAAAGTATGAGGAAATGCCAAGTGAGGAGAATTAAATGTTTCAGCTAATGATTTAATAATTTCATAATCATCACGCCTATATATAAATTCCTTATATAAATCATTATTACTTGTAATATAACACTTACCAATCATCCCCTCACCTACATATCTATCATAATATTCTTTAGGAACACTTGGTAAAACTAAATTATTTATTTTTTTCATTTTATAATACCCCCCCTTTTTTATTAGAGTTATATTATAACACAATTATATTATTTTGTCACTTAATTAATACATTATTATATTAAATATTAATACCATACCATACAAATATTAATTAATTTTTTAATGCTCTAAATATTTTTTTCCATAAATTACTTGAAGAATAGTTAAGAATTCCAACTTTATAAACTTTAAGACCATACTTATAAAGTAAAAATACAGTTCCTATTAATAATCCTATTGATATAAATAAATCTGATATTGCTATTTCACCTAACGCATACATAACTGGAGAAAGTATACCCGATATAAATGGTATGTAAGACATAATTCTTAAAAATAATGATCCTTGAAACATCGAACTATATATAGCTAAAAAATATCCTGCCATTAAAAATATCATTACTGGTGTTTGTATTTGATTAAAATCCTCCATACTAGTTGTAATACTAGCAAGTATACCTATAAACAATGTATATACTATAAATGTCAATATTATTAATACTATAAAAAATGGAATACCCATTTTAAGTCTTGCTAGCATATCGCTTTGACTTATTAAATTTAATATTTCTGTTGCACTTATATTAACATTTTCAGAACTTGCAATTCCACTTAGTATATTTCCAATATTCATAGAACCATTAGTAAAAATTCTAATAATACTTCCAATTAATCCATATATAATTAATAATCCTGTTTGCAATAAAGCAAATAAATTAGATGATACTAATTTAGATAAGAAATGTGTTTGAGGAGAAACACTAGATATAATTATTTCCATTCCTTTAGATGTTTTTTCCTCATTTATTTCAGCTCCAATCATTTGTACAATTGTTATTATTAGCATAAATATTGGCATTACAAATATTATAGTAATAATTGCTCCCACTAATTTCATTAATTCATCATTTGGATCTAAATCTTCATTCAGTAATACTCTTTCAATATTAACACTTTTGTTAATCGATTGTAATAGTTCATCACTTATATTACTCATATCAAGTGCCATTTGAGTTTTAACCTGATTTATTGAACTGTTTATTTCTTGTAATAATAAATTATCTATATATTCATATGATATAACCTCAGCACTAAATATATTCTCAATACTTACCTCTTCATTTGGAATTATATGAATTATAATATCTGAACTTTCTTCTTCAACTATTTCTTTTTTTAAATCTTCCAAATTTTTATCAGTTTCACTTATTTTTGCATTATAACTATCAAGTAAATTAAATGAATTTTCATTCATCACACCTATTAATTTATCTTTAACATTTGCTTCATCATATATATAAATATTTACAAGTTCGTTAAAATCTCCACCAAATAATTTAATAATTCCATCTATATTTATAAGTATTATTAACAACAAACATAAAAATATATTTATTATTTTAAATGCTTTTGTATTAATTTTACTTTTAATACTTTCTTTAGTTAGAAAATTAAATTTATTTTTCATATGATTCACCTACCTTACTTATAAATATTTCATTTAATGTAGGAGCCTCTACAACAAACTTTTCTACTCTTTTACATTTAGAAATCTTTTTAAACACTAATGGTACTACATCATTATCATGTACTTTAATTGTATATTCTTCCTTATTTTTATCAACACTTACTACACCATCTATTTTTTCTATTTCTTCTTTATCTAAATCAGCAATAACTTTAATATTCTTTCTTTTATAATCTTCTTTTATTTTCGTTAATTTACCTTGTAATATTGCCTCTCCCTTAACAAGTATTACAAGTGAATCACAAAAATATTCAATATGATCCATCATGTGTGATGAGAATATTATAATTGTATTATTCTTTTTAAGTCTTAATATTTCTTTTTTAAATATTTCTACATTTATTGGGTCTAAACCACTAAATGGTTCATCCAATATAAGAAGTTTTGGTTCATGTATTATACTGGTTATAAATTGTATTTTTTGTTGATTACCTTTTGATAATTCTTTTATTTTTTTATTTTTATAATCTTCAATACCAAATTCTTTTAAATACTTATCAAGTTTTTCTTCTATTTCTTTTGGTTTCATTCCTTTTAATACACCATAATAAATAACTTGTTCAAGAACGGTTTTAGACGGTAATAAACTTCTCTCTTCTGTTAAAAAACCTATTTTATCACTCATACCATAATCTATTTTTTTACCATCTAAAGTAATTTCGCCTTCTGTTATATCAAGTAAACCCATAATCATTCTAAATGTTGTAGTTTTACCAGCTCCATTAACACCAAGTAAGCCAAATATTTCTCCCTCATGTATTTCAAATGACAAATCATTTACGGCTCTAAAATCTTCGTAATATTTAGTAACATGTTCTAATTTTAACATATATTAACCACCATCTCACTTTCTATTCCTAAATCAATTGCTTCATCTTTATTAATATGAAATTCAAGTACACAAGTATCATCTGATTTAATGTGTACATTATCCATAACAACACCATTTTCACACTTAACCATTACAATATCCCCTTTTGATTTGCCAAATTTTTTTAAATCATCTGCACTCATATGAATATGTCTATCAGCAATTATTGTACTTTCTTTGGCCATAAAAATCCCTTTAGGTCCCTCAATCATAACACTTTCGCTTCCTTTTAAATCTCCACTTGTTCTAATAGGGGCATTTATCCCAAAAAAATCATTATCTTTTTGAAGTAACTCAACTTGTGTATAATTTCTACATGGCCCAACTATTCTAATATGTTCAAGAGTCTTTCCATTCTTATGTATTTTTACTTGTTCTTCTGCTGCAAATTGTCCTTTTTGTTTTAAATAATTTTTTACATTAAGTTCATAACCTTCTCCAAATAATATATCTAATGCTTCACGAGTTAAATGAACATGATGATTAGATACTCCTACTTTTATATTCATAATATCTTTGTATGATTTTAAATCATAATCCTTTCTATAATTTTCTTATATTAATTATAAAATAAATACAAATAAATTAAAAGAATTATTCATATGGATATAAATACTAAAAAATATTATATTTAAAAAAATATATTATTTTTTTGTTAATAATTTGTTTATTTATTAATTATTATGTTTAGTTTTAAAATACTTGTTTTATATATCTATTAAAAAATATTTTTAACTATTAACATTTTTATACATAATATTTACACTAGTATATTATAAACCATTAAAAAAGTACAAAAATATGTACTTATTATTCATCTAAATATTTCATATTATTTTTAAATCTATTTATTACATCATGATTATCATCATATGGTATATTAATACCATATGAATTATCAAAAGATGTAAATCTATCGAAATATCCATCTATTCCAACTACTTTTATATATATTCTTTTTTGTCCTAAATCCCTAATATCTACCTGATATGTTCTATATTCTTCCGTACACAATAATTCTGAACATAACATTTCACACTCATCTGCACTTATCTTTCCAAAATCACTACATTCTACCTTTGGGTGATGTATTAATAATTCATATCTATATTCACTTAATTTCTTTGTTTCTTTGATACTTCCACTAAATAATCCATCAGATAATACTTCTCCTAAAATAGTAAAATTATTTTCTTTATCATATGTAAAACCATAACAAAAATCTTCTTGACAACTATACCATGTTCCACTTAATACATCATTTATATCTAAATTATTAAAATCTATTACTTCATCATCTGAATATGTAGGAGTATTGATAGTATTATCATCATTATGATTATTATCTTCTTTTTTACCCTTGTTGATAGTAGTTATTGTAATATAAGTTCCAGTAGGTATTAGTATTAATAATAATGCTACTATCAAAATAATTTTCATTTTTTTTAAACGCTCTTTTTTAAAAATATCATTCATAGAAATACCTCTCTTATAAATAATATTAACACTTTTTTATAATTAATTCATCACAATTAATTTTTATTTACATTAAATAAATATAGGGAGAGTGATTTAAATGAATGGTAGTTATTATCAAACACCAATATTTGTAAATGATTCAATTAGAGATACTAACCAAAGTGGTGTATATAATGAAAATATAAGTATGGAACAAAGCTATATTGAAAATATACTTAGGAATAATATAGGTAAAAAAGTAAGAGTTCATGCATCCTTTAGTGATTCAGTTGAATGGAGAGATAGAGTTTTTGTTGGAATTATAGAACATGCTGGTAGAGATAATTTAATTATTTATGATGTTGATAATGATAAAAATTACTTAATTTTAATGATTTATTTAGACTTTGTTGAATTCGATGATAAAATAACTTATGCTAAATAACTCTTTAAATAATAATTAATTTTTGATATAATATTTTTAGGATGTGATGATATGAAGATATTTAATATAATAGAATTAATATTTGCCTTTATTGTTACTACTATTTTACTTATAGTAATATTGTTTAAATATTATAATGAAAAAATTAATAATTTAAAATATAAATTGGATAATTCTGAAGATGATTATATTGATAAAATGAAAGAAAAACATAATATAATCGTTAAACTTATTGAACTTGTTCAAAACAAATATAAAATTAATATTAAGATATTTGATGAAGTTAAAGAAATGGATATCAATGAGATTTCTAATATTGATGATTCTTTATTAGATAAATGTTATAGTGAAATATTACAAATAAAAGAAGATAATCAAAAAACTAGAGAATTAAAGAGTTTTAGAGAATTAATTGATAAATTTGAAGATATGGAAACATATGTAGTAGCCCTTAGAACATTTTATAATAAATATGTTCTTGAATATAACAATATGATCAAAAAATTTCCTTATAATATAATTTCAAAATTTGAAAAATTAAATTTACAAACTATATTAGAGGGAAAAGAATTAGTTGTTAATCTTCAAAATGATTTGGAAGTGTAAAATTCACTTCTTTTATATTATTCTTTTTTAAGAAATTATTTGCTCTTGAAAACGGTTTGCTACCAAAAAAACCATTTCTTGCTGAAAATGGACTTGGATGAGAACTTTCTATTATTAAATGTTTAGGATTTGTTATATATTTCTTCTTACTTCTTGCAAAGTTTCCCCACAATATAAATACAACTGGCTCTTCTTTTAAGTTAAGAAGCTTTATAATATGATCAGTAAGTAATTGCCAACCTAAATCTTTATGTGATGCTGGAGAATCTTTTACTACTGTTAGTACGCTATTTAAAAGTAATACTCCTTCTTTTGCCCAAGGGGTCAAATCACCATTATTACCATTTTTTATTCCTAAATCATCGTATAATTCTTTAAATATATTTTGTAAACTAGGTGGCAACTTTACACCTTTTTGGACACTAAATGAAAGTCCTTGAGCTTCTCCTTCTCCATGATATGGATCTTGACCTAAAATTACTATTTTTGTGTCTTTATATGATGTTTGCTTTAAAGCATTAAAAATATTATCATACAATGGATAACAAGTATGCATTTCATATTCTTTTTTTACATTTTTCATAAATTTTTTAAAACCATCACTTTTCCATATAGAAGATAAGACTATATCCCAATCATTTCCTATCATATATATCACCTTCTTTATTTAATTTTACTAAAAATTAAAAGTTATCACAATTACTTATGATAACTTTCATTATTTATTATTTTAAATGATCTATATATTTGTTCTAATAGTAACCCTCTAAATAAGCCATGTGGGAATGTTAAGTCAGATACGGATAACATCATATTACATTTGCTTTTTACATCATCACTGATTCCATTTGAGCCTCCTATTATAAATGTAATATTTCCATAACTATTATTAAATGTTTTTGATATTAAATTTGATAACTCTATTGATGATAATTTTATACCATTTATATCCATACAAATATTATACTCTTTATCATTTAATACCTTTAATATTTCCACACCCTCACTTTGAATATTACTATCTTTAAGTTCAATAATTTCGATTTTATGATATTTAGATATTCTTTGTTTATAATCATTAATTAAATCATTTAAATATTTTTCTTTTATTTTACCAACACAAATAATTTTTATCATTTATATAAACTAAATGGATTAATATTTTGGCCATTTTTTTGTACTTGGAAGTGTAAGTGTACACCAGTAGCACTACCTGTTCGTCCCATAATACCAATAATTTGTCCTTTTTCCACTTTATCTCCTTTATTAACATTTACTTGTGCTAAATGCATATATGTTGCTACATAACCATTTCCAAAATCAATCTTAACATATTTACCAGCACCACTATTATATCCACTCTTAACGGCCGCAGTTACTGTACCTGACTGTATAGCATATATATTTTTACTTTTAGTACCTGCAATATCAATTGCTGGATGGAAATGATATTTACCTTTTATTGGGTGTGTACGATAACCATAACCAGATGATATTCTAAATGGTTTACTAGTAGGCCAAGCCCAATAAGTAGTATTTCCATAATATACTACATTTTTAGATCCATATACTATTATTTTATCTACTTTTTCAGTTATTACTTCCTCTGAAACAAGAGATGATGATAAAATAACTCCATTCATTTCCTTAGTTGCATAAATAACTTTACTCATACCATTTGAACCTTGTTGCTTTACATATGATTGATCACCATTTAATGTATTATCAAATTCAACCTTAGTGTCATATGTAATTGTTTGAAACTCTGTATCAAATGATTCAATAACTATATTAGACAAAGGTTCTATTGGTGCTACATTTAATTCTTGACCTATTGCTAATAATGCATTTACACCTCCTAAATCAGGATTTGCTATTAAAATATCTTCTACACCCATTTGATGATTATACGCTATAGTTTCTAGTGTATCTTCACCTTTTACTTTATATGTTTCTTCTAAATCAGTACTACCAAATAAGAAATACATACTAAGTTCATCTGCTTGTGTAATAATATGTTCTTGAGTTGATATATATGTTTTCTTAATTGTAACTTGACTTTCCAAATAAATATCAGTTATTTCTCTACCCTCATCTATTATCTCTGGCTGTGTGCCATTTAAATAATTATTATATTCCTCTTCACTAATAAAAGCTAAAATAGTATTTTTAACAGCCGTATCTAATACTGTTTTATCTAATATATATAGTTTTTTCTTTTCACCATTATCATACTTTATAGTAACTTCATAACCTAAAATAGTAAATGGATCAATATCTTTAATCTCATCATATATTTCTTGTACAGTTAATATATTATTGTTATAAGTTGATACTGGATGCACTTCAAGACCTGTTGGTGAATAAACTTTATCAACATTATATTTTTCTTTAATTTCTTTTTGTTCTGCATCAATCAAATCATATAACTTTTTATCAGATTCAATTAAACCAATTTTTTCTCCACCTAAGTATACTTGATAATAATTATTTACTTTAGGAGTAACAGGATTAAATGTCAATGAAAAATATACAATTATTAAAATTGCAAATAAAATAAAAATTATTTGACTTATAGATATTCTTTCTTTATTCATTATCATCTTCCCTATTTATAAAATTATCAAATGAACCAGTATTCATTTTAAATAATAAATCCACACTTCCAGTCTGACCAGCCCTATGTTTTGCCACTAATAATTCTACTTTTCTATTTACATTTCCATCATACTTTCCATAAGCATCACTATGTAAAAACAAAACTATATCGGCATCTTGTTCGATAGAACCAGACTCTCTTAAATCTGATAGTTTTGGTTTGCTATCATCACCTTTTCTTTGCTCAACACTTCTTGATAATTGAGCAAGAGCAATTACTGGTATATCAAGTTCCATAGCAAGTTTTTTTATATCACGGCTTATTTCACTTACCTCTTGTACTCTTTGTCCTGAATATTTAGCAGAGCTTGATAATAATTGTAAATAATCTATTACTATCAAATCTAATCCATCATCAGAATTCTTTAATTTTCTACATTTTCTTCTAATTTCACTAACTGTAAGACCACCTGAATCATCTATGTAAAATTTTGTATCAGAAAGCTCACTCATAGCTTCATTCCACTTTTTCCAATCAGTATTTTTAAGTTTACCAGTTTTTAATACATCACCATCAATTTTACCTACTACACCAAACATCCTCTTCATGATTTCTTCAGCACCCATTTCAAGTGAGAAAAATGCTATACTCTTATGTTCATTAATCGCCGCATTTAATGCTATATTTAATGAAAAAGCACTTTTTCCACATCCTGGACGACCTGCTATGATAATAACTTGTTTCTTTTGAAGACCACGAGTCATATTATCAAAATCATAGTATCCTGTTCTAATACCTGTAAATTCAGTCTTAGATTCAGCTAATATTTCCATATTCTTTTGAAGTTCAGGAAGTATTTCTTGTATTTTTTTGATATCTCTTCCAAGCCTATCATTATATACACTAAGAATATTTCTCTCAGCATTTTCAACAATATCAACTACACTATCTTGTTCATCATAACACTCTTCTTGTATTTTAGTTGCTTTAGATATTAAATTTCTAAGAACAGATTTATCAAATATAATTTTAATATAATAATTTAAATTTGCTGTACTTGGTACAGAATTAATAATTTCAGCAATATATTCTACTCCACCAACTAATGATAGACTCTTACTTTTATCAAGCTCATTACATACAGTATTTGCATCTACTGCAATGTTATTTATATGTAGATTCTTCATAGTTTTATAAATTAATTTATTGGCTTCACTATAAAACATATCGTCACTTACTTCATCCATTATTTTATCTAATGCTGTTTTTTCTAAAAAACCACACCCTAAGACAGCAATTTCAGCATCAATATTTTGAGGCTCTTTTCTTGCCATTTTAATTCACCTCTACTCCTTAGTTAATGATACTCTTATATTAAATGTTACCTTTTTATGAAGATTTACTTTGACATCATGAAAACCTAATACATTAATTTCATTTGTTAACTCTAGTTTCTTTTTATCAATATTAAACCCTAGTTTAGATAGTTCTTCACTTATTTGTTTAGTAGTTATACTACCAAAAACTTTATCATTTTCTCCAGTTTTTACTTTAAAATTTATAACTTTATTTTCAAGTTTATTTTTTATTTTATTGCATTCTTCAATAAGAGCATTTTGTGCTTCTTCTCGTGCTTGTATCTCACTATTTAGCACTGATACACTTTTTTGTGTATAAGGTACTGCAAGTTTATTTGAAATTAAATAATTAGCATATCCATCTTTAACTTCTTTAATTTCATCTTTCTTTGCTTGTTTTTTTACATCTTGCAAAAATATTACTTTCATAAACCCACCTCCATTAATAATCATAAATATTATAGCATAACTCTAATCAAAAAAAAAGTTGTAAATAACCTTAAAATATTATATACTAAATATAAGAAAATAAGGAGATGAGGTGTTATGACTAATGAAACTATTGAAAAATTAAAACAGTTTCAAACAATACTTAAAAGATGTATTTTAGATAGATTTAAAAATAACTTACCTCAAGATAAAATAGATTTAATAAATAAAACTGACTTTGTTAACATAGATGAATTAAAGAATCTCAATAATGCTCTTGATATACAAGGAGCAATATTAAGAAAAATGCTTTATAGTATAATTAATATTACATGCAATAAAGATATTCAAGTAGGAAATGAAATGAAATCATTTGAATATGGAAAATTACTTAATGATCTATTAGTAGAACATTTTGCAATTGAGATTTCAGGAAGATACAAATTTCAAATTAGAAGTGATGATAAATTAAGAGATAAACTTACTTTTGTCAATGAAATTAAAAAAGTACTTGGAGCAAAGTTTGAATCTTTAGTACTAACACAAAATGCTAAATATATATTATCTATGGATGGTCTAAAAGAGATCGAAGCAATATTTGATGTGAATGCTATTGATGAATCTACTAATAAGTCAATACAAGCTAATAACGAAAGTGTTTCTCATCAACAACAAAACTCATCAAATCCAAATGAAATTGATATAACTGAATATATTAAAAACACAAACAATCAAAGTAAACAAACAGTTAGTGAAACTATTCAAGATGAAAAATATGAAGAATTAGTCATGAAATATGCAAGAGGAGAAAAATTAAGTGAAGAAGAATTAAAATTATTATTAAAATCCACTCCTGATTTAATGACAGACTCTCAAATAGAAGAATTTGCAACCAAAAATGTTGGTCCAAAATTAGAAATGACAAGTTCCTCAACAGGATTTGGTTACTTTAAAATGATACTCTATTTTATAGTTGTAACTAACATATTAGGATTTATAATAGCTACATTATTAACACATTACTAAAAAACACAATTTTTAAATTGTGTTTTATTATCCTTTATACATTATCATTGCAGAAAAACAATATACTTGCTCTTCTCCAAATATAGAAACCGCAGTTCTAAACTGAATATCAATTACATCTTTATTAGTTTCCAAAAATGCATTAATATTTTTTTCTAAATCTTTTTCATGGTTTTCATCAAATATTTTTACTTTCATCATAATATGATTATATTTTGTAATAATTAAAAATAGTGTCGAATTACAAACACTATTTATTTTTTTTAACTTTTTTTCTGATTTCCTCTAACTTTAAAGAATTTGTCTTTTCTATGTTTTTATCACTTATATCTTTATTCATACATAATCCTATAACAAATATATAAGCCATTATATAAAACCAAAATAATAAAATTACAACATTAGCAAGATTTCCATATAAAACATCATATCTTGCTATATTATTAATATAATAAGAAAACGCTATTGTAACAATCAACCAAGTAATAGTTGTGAATAAGCTTCCTTTATTAACACTTTTTCTAGATATTCTTTCATCTGGTGCAATTATATAAATAAATTTAACTATATAAAATATAATTAACATAGATATTGGTACTTGTAATAAAAAGTATAGTCTATCTATATATATTCTATTTATAGATATAAAATCTGTAAATGTAGCTATTAAATTAATAATTGTAGTACCAAGTAATGGAACAATAAATATAAATGTAAATAATAATGTTAGAACTATGACTATTATTAATGATTTTACAAATTTTTTAATTAATGATGAACTTTTACATTCATAGATAGTATTACTTGCAAGTATTATAGAACCACAACCATTCATTGCAACAATAATACCTAATATAATTGGTATAAATGATTTAAGTGATAAACTAGTATCAAATACAGGTTCTATTAATTCCACTACCCCGCTAGGAAAAGTAATTGATACAAAATTTAGTATTATATCACTTGGTAGGTTAAATGTAGTTGAAACATAAAATATTAATGATACAATTGGTACTAATGCCACAAAGAAAGAGTATGCAAGACTACCTGGCAATATTCTAAGTTCATTTCTAGATAACATATTTAATAATGAATTAATAGTTTTTTTCATATTACTTCCCTTATTTTGCTTTAGATTTTTTTATCATACTTATTGAATCATTTATCGCATCATCAATCGTAGTTTGCTCATTTAAAATCATTGCATATCCAATAGAAACTCCAAAGTCTTTATTTACTAAAGATGCTGTTATTCCTCTATTTAATTTATGAATATATGTTCCTATCTTCTTTTCATCATATCCTACTAAATAAATAATAAACTCATCTCCATCAGTTCTCATTATTTCTGAATTATCTCTTTGAGTTTTGATTAATACGCTCGCAACTGCCTTAATTTGATTATCTCCTGCTTCATGACCATATTTATCATTTAACATTTTTAAATTATTAATATCAATAACAATAACTGCCTGAGGATACACTTTAGTTGATGACCAAGAATCTATATTATCATTTAAATAATTTCTATTTTTCAAATTAGTCATTACATCAAAATAATATAGTCTATCTTCTTTCTTACTCTTCTTATTATTCATTAATTTCTTAATAATTGCATATACACTAAATGATAGTACTAATATAGCAATAACTATATATATTAAATTACTAACTATAAAATTAAATACTCTATTATTTTTTAAAGTTTTTACAACATCATACACGCTCTCATTTTTCACCTCATTAGTACTAAGCGTACTAAGATAAAAATCAAATAACTTATTAAATGCCTCATTATCTTTATTAAATAAAAATGAATTATTTAATCTAATACTATCAGTATATCTAATACTATAGTTTTTCAAAGATGTATCCTTGTAATAATCATATACTTCTTTTTCTACTATTATTATAGAATCTTCATTTATATTTTTAATCATAGATTCTATACTAGCAAAGTCATTTATTTCAAATAAATTCTTACTAGCCATACTATATTTCAAATTCATATTAGCAATCATATCTACATTAATGTTTTTTAAACTATATAATGAATTTACAACTATATTGTTATTTCTATGGGCAAGAACTACATATTCACTACTTCCAAGAGTCCTACTACTATCATAATTACTACTACTAAGTGAATAATAATTTAACATTAAGTCTATTTTTTTATCAGATAAAGCATTTGATAATTCCTTTGTATCTTTATATTCAATATATTTATAAGTAACCCCAGTCATATCAGCAAACTTTATTAAAAAAGTATTAGTAAGTCCGGTAAAATCATGGCTAATCTTTCCTTCATAAGGAATATTATTGATATAACCTACTATAAAATCTTCATTAGTGATAGAAGCCTTTTCAAGTTCAGTATACTTTTTAATATCATAGTATACATTTAGAAATGATGAATTGATTTCTTCATTTGATTTATTATGCCATCTATTATAAAACTTAGTCATTATTCCTTTTAAGTTTTCATTATTATCATCAAAATTTAAACAATAATATGAATATAATCCATCCAAATGATATACAATAGAATAATCACTCTCAATAATTTTATCGATATATTTGTACATTGGAACTACTAAATAGTGAATTTGTTTATTAATATAAGCAGTCTTTAATTCATCAAATGTCTCAAATTTTTTAAATGTTATTTGATTATACTCAGTTAAATAATATTTAATAGCTTCTTCATCAGTTGATAAAATACCAAGAACTTTATAATTCAAATCTGTTAATCCACTTATATCTTCACTACCTATTATGACATAATGATCCTTATAAAATATTATATCATTTTCATCAACGCTATTTTTATTAACGAAATTAACATTAGATTCATCAGTAGTAACAATATTAAAATTAAGACCAGTATCTGTTTTAAGAGCAGTTAAATAATTATAGTAAACACCTTGTCCATCATTTGAAAATACAGGTAAATTAGGTTCAATATAAACATCAATAGTTTTGTCTCTATTACTATTTAGCCATTTTTTTTCATTATAAGAATATTTATTAACACTACTAGAAATGTAATATAATGTACCTAAAAATATTATAATTAATACAATTATAATAGAAGCAAGTATTATAATACTTTTTTTCTTTTTTATTTTCATTTAAATCACCATACTACCTTCAAACTATTTGCATTCTTAGAACCAAATACAGGAAAATTATTATTTTCTTCACTACCAGAATATGTAAGTATAAATTGAACTTCATAATATTTTAAATTATCTTCTCCTATTTTATCTAATGACTTAATAGCTAAAGTTTGAGCATTAGATACTTTTATAGATTCTTTAAAATCAATGATTATATAAATAATTTTTCCTTCTATATCAATTACTGTTTTATTAACAGAACTCTCATCCTTATAAATTGATGCTATATCATCACTTAAAGTATTACTTAGAGTATGTTTATCAATACCATCTAATCTATCACCATATTTACTTGAACTTGCTCCTAAGTAGAAATTCTTAAAAAATAATATCCCAATTACTATAAAACAAATAAACAATATTCCAAGTAATGCAAATAATACTATATTTTCTTGCTTATTACTTTTTCTTTTTTTCATTAAAATATACACCTTCCTTGGTCTTAAATATTATACTATATTTTATTATATTTTTACAATAAATATATTTTTTTACATAATTACACTATTATTATTACTTATTTTCTTAATATTAAACCCCTATATTTAATATTATTATACTACATTTAAAACATATTATAAAGTATAATTATTTACAATTAATTAGGTATATATAATATTACAATATAAAATAATAAAGAAACTATTGACAAAGTCTATATTTTTAAGTAAAATGATAAATGTTCTAAGAAACGCAGGTGTAGTTTAATGGTAGAACTCTAGCCTTCCAAGCTAATAACGTGGGTCCGATTCCCATCACCTGCTCCATTGACGAATTTGTTCGGAAAATCCGAACTTGATATATAGAAATCAATCGAAAGATTGATTTTTTTGTTGTTATACTCCCACGTGCCAGCTTGGAAGTCATACAAAGAAATCATCCTAAAAGAAAGGATGGTGAACATTATGATAAAAATTATTGAGCAAGAAATAAGTTTTGATGATACTTTAAAGAAGAAATTAGAATTTATATGTGATTTTTGTAATACTACTCCTAAATTTATTAATGGTAGTATTCGTAAAATTGATAAGACTAATTTATCTTATATTGAGCCACATAGAATAATCATCAATAACATAACATTTCTTGCTTTTAATTATTCTACTGAGATTTATATTAAGAATTTAAGTAAGAAAATACAAATAACAGAGTTAGAGTTACAGTTCAGACTAGAGAGTAAATAAAAATTACTTATCTAGTCTTTTTATTATTGATTTTACTATATTTAAAATGAAAATAATAGACTTTAATTGTTTGAAAATCTTATATATAATTTTTGTTATAAGATATGGGTGA